>JAEXRM010000061.1 GCA_023440865.1 Bacillota bacterium | reverse complement strand
GGACGGACGTGTCCTTTTCGGGATGCGGAGGCGCGTGATGCGCATCAAATCCGATCATGCGTTCGCCGGTCTCCAGCGCCGCCTCCATGAGGCCGTCCCAGCGAAGCTGCCGCAGGCGTTGGTCGTGAATCCGCATGGCGGCATGATCCGGTTCGCGGGCCGGAGAGGTGCCGGTTGCGGGCTCATTGCAGGGATGCGTGACGGCGTCGGACGCTTCTGCCGGTTTTGGTGCCTGATACCCGCAGATCTCCTGGTAATGCGCCTCCGCCAAAGCAATCACCCGCCATTCGAGTGCGACCAGCCGGTCGCGCATTGCGGCGGCAAAGCCGGGGTTCCGGGAGGGATACGGGCCGAGGAATACCGGTGAATCGGCTTCTTGGACTGTCATGCCGCACTGCTTCTCCAGCCTGCGGACCATCGCAACCAGACGCGAAGCGTCCTTTTCCCTATACTCGTGGAGCACCGTCAGGGGCAGGATGACGGCCTGCTCGGGCCTGTTCCGTTTTTCCAGGTCCTTTGCGCACCAGAAGGCGATGCGGGCTGTTCCGGGTTCCAGGCGGGGGACGGTGGCGCTGCGGTAGGACACCTGCCCTTCCGGTGCGAGCGCGAGCGGACAGGGGTCATCGAGCATGACGGAACGGATGGCCTTCATCCCGGCCGGATCGGCGTGCAGGTGGTGGACGGGCAGGGCGCCGGAACGCGGCAGGATCCACCGGATGATGGCATCGCCCCAGAGCGCGACCTCGTAGCCATGCACGAATCGGGCGTGCGGACGGTACGGAAGCGGCATGCCGAGCCGCCGTGCCTCACGGGGAAGCAGGCAGTCGATGACATGATGGACAAGCTGCGGCTCGTCTCCGTATGGATGCCGGAAAGCGATGAGGAGGCGGGTACGCCCCTCCTGGAAGTCTTTGAAAGCCGTGAGCAACGGGCCCGCCCGTGACAGGTCGAAACCCTCGTACCGGAGGATGATGCGCGCATAGAGGGGAGAGAGTGCACGTGCGATGGCAAGGACGGCCTTCGACGTTTTCGAAGGGCCGAGGTGGTGGCGCGTGCGTGCTTCATATATGGGAACATGGGTCCTGTCATGGTTTCCCATGATTTCCTCCGTGCTGGATGCCGCATGCGCAAAGGCGTCGACGGCTCTCCTCCCATGATAGGCAGACCGTCTGGCGCCTGTCAAATCGGGTTTTCACATGCAGGACCTCATTCCGGCCTGTCTATGAAATCGTAATTGACGAAGCGGCAATACCCCTGATAGCCAATGCGCTGATACGCATGGATGGCGCCTTCGGATGCCGTCAGCACCGCAATGGCTGCCCCTTTCCGCATTGCGTCCCCTTCAGCCGCCTGAATCAGGCAGCCGGCAATGCCTTTTTTCCGATAACCGCTCAATGTGCCGACCCATGCAATATCAAGTATGTCCTCCTGCAGGATCGACATGCACGCGCCGACCGGCAGCCCGTTGCATTCGGCCAAATGGAAGGCGACTTCCCGTGCGTTGAATGCGTCAAGATAGTGTTCAAAGGAAAACAAGTCATACGCGAAGGCCGCGTTGAGAATTGCGCCGCACATTTTCAAATCGCCCATATGGTTCACCCTGTACAGGTTCAGGCGCTTGTCGGCCTTGGGGTGGGAAACACCGGCATCCAGCGTCTTCGCCATGCCAAGCGATGTGAAGGATGCCTTGAACAACCCGGTCTTGTCGACATACTCAGTCAGATCGGCCCCATCGTCGGCTGAATCCGGGGAAACAGGGATGTTGCCGGGGATTTCCCTGTGCCTGATTCGTTCGACGACATGATCAAGCTGCGTGCGATAATCCGGTCCGTGCAGCTTCATCGCGTATGAAAAATGGATGTCTCCGGAGAGCCAGCAAACATCACCCTTGTGCATGGTGTTTCCCCGCATGCCGCCCAGCAGATCCCAATAGGCGGCGTGTCCTTTCATGATGCAGTCGATGATCTTGTCATGACACATGTGCTTTCCTCCTGCGAGACACGAAAAGTCTGGGTTGCAGCGGGTACCCCCGTAGCTTGATCGAGCATGCGGCTTGCGGTGCCTCTTTCCCTTGTTGCGCTGCCGCCAGCCTTTTCTCCGTTTGCGCTGCCGTTCCTCATGTCAAGCACGATCAGCCAAACGGAGCCAGGCTGGCTGTTCACCAGCATTGATCATGGATCCTGGTTTTCAAGTCGATATCCTTCTGCCTGATGACTTTGCTGTTCTCGGCCTTGTAGCCGAATGGAATGAGGGCTGCCACTTCGAGCTCACGCGGGATGCCCAGAATGGCTTTCACCGCTTCCGTATGCTTCGGGATGAATGTGACACCGAACACATTGTTGTCAGCCAAGCTCAGCAGGATGTTTTCTATGCAGCACCAAACCGATGCCAAACAGTTCAAGTCATAGATTCTCCTGCTGTCAATGACCTGAGTCTTGGGCTTGTACACGACAATCAACAATTCCGGTGCGGCAAGGATCATCCTTTTCTGCTTTGGTATCGCCTCGAGATACATTTCTCTGGCAATACGCCCATCATCGTCAAAAGACGCCGCCAAGTCATCCGGGATGCTCTCGGGCATTGCCTCTGTCTGGGTCAAAGCCACTCTTGTGTTTTGATCGTCCACCAGAATGAAGTCCCATTCCCTCAGGTGATTGTAGCTTGGTGCCTGTAGCCCTGCTTCAAGCGAAGCCAGAATGATCTCATCTGGTACCGCTTTGCTCGAAAAATCCCTGATGGTCCTTCTATGCGCCACAACTTGCTTGAACTCCATTGTCCCTCTCCTGTGCATGATGGTCCCTTGATGGCTTTCGATCTTTCCCGGCAAGCTTATCTTATGCCGTGAATGGGCCACGATGCAACCGATGACCCTGGCCAGCCACGCTCACACGAACGATGTCGGGAAGTGACTGACAATGTGCCCGTGGCCAACCGCTGCGTGACGATGCTGAGGGGCAGGCGGATGCCGCAACGGTTCCTGCGGGGATCCGACCTTTTCCACCCGCGCGCCGACTTTCTCGCCGCAGGCGCACACACCTGCCGGGGGCCGTGATACAGTGTAGGGGAGGTCGCCGATGTCATGTTGTATCCATTGCGCCATGTACCTTTGACGTCCTGAATCGTCAGCATTGTTCCGCGTGCGCGTGAAAGCGCGTTCACGGGCACATCAGGGGGAGATTGCACATGAAGACCAGACCCGGAAACATTTCGCTTCGAGTCGCACATCACGCCGACCACCCGGCCGGCGCCAGGCTGGCTGGCTGCATCACGCATGCAGCCGACAGCGCGCGGACTGCCGGAACCACGCATGCCGCCGACAACGCGCGGGCTGCCGGAACCACGCATGCCGCCGGAAAGACGTTCCCGGCAGCGTGCCTGCGGGCCACGGGACGCTTCGTGCCGCTGCTGCTCGCTGCGGCCCTGCTTGCCGGATGCGCGGCCCCCGCTGGAACCGCATCCGCCTCACCGGCCGCATCCACCGCATCGGCAACACCCGCGCCGACGCCGGCGGCCACGCCTGCGCCCACCCCGACACCCGAACCCACCCCCGCCATCAAGGAAATCACCGTCACGGTCGATGCGACGAAGCGCTACCAGCAGTTCCTGGGCTTTGGCGGCAACTACACGCAGGTGCAGTATACCGAAAAGGCGCAGGACGCCATCGGACAGTACACCCTCGAGAACCTGCATCCCGAATGGGTTCGCATACCGGTTCCGCTGGACATGTGGGAGCCGGTGAACGACAACGGCAAGGCCGACGTCATGGACATGAAGGGCTTCCAGACAGAAGATCCGCGCCTGGTGGAGCTGTTCGAGCTGGTGAAGCGCATGCGCGCGGAATATGGCGTGAAGAACATCACCGCCTCCGTCTGGAAGGTCGCGTCCTGGATGATCGGGGAGAAGGAGGGTTTCGGCGGCATCATTCCGACGGAACTCTACGCGGAAGTGGCCGAGTCGATGACCGCGTTTCTGGTGCATCTGCGCGACCGGTATGGCGTCACGATCGACCAGATCGGCTTCAACGAGCCGGATATCGGCACCTATGTGAAGATGAACCCGAACCAGATGATCGCCTTCGTGAAGGTGATCGGGCCGATGATGAAGCAGGCCGGGCTTGAGACCAAATGGCTCATCGGCGACGTGTCCCAACCGTCCCCGACGGTGCTGTTTGCCGAGGCGCTGCTGGGCGACCCCGACATCCGGGAATACCTCGGGCCGGTGTCGGCCCATTCCTGGAACACATCAACCATGTCCGACACGCTGCTGTCCACCATCCGCGATTTCATGGTCAAGTCCGGAAAACCGCTCATCATCGGAGAATTCGGATACAATCCCGGGCTGTGGAAGACGCCGGCCGAGTTCCCGACCTGGCAGAACGCCTGGTTCATCGCCAACCTCATCCACCGCACGGTCAAGTTCACCGGTGCCAGCGTCATCCTCTACTGGGAGCTGCAGAACGATTATCCGCTGATGTCGCTAGAGCTCGAGCCGTATCCCGCCTGGTACGTCTACAAGCAGGCGTTCGACACCCTCAAGCCCGGCGTGACGATTGTGGACTGCAAGTCGGCGGACGAGACGATCGTCACCGGCTATGCGGCGGCGGACGAGGCCGGCTACTTCACCGCGCAGCTGCTCAACCGCAAGGGGTCGCCGGTGCGGGTCGTCCTGAAGGGCGTACCGGATGGAACGCTGAAAGCCTATGTGACCGCCGAGGGGCGGAACCAGGAGGACGGTGGAGTCTGGCAGGCCGAGAACGGCACGGTGACGCTCGAGCTGCCGCCGAAGTGCATGTTCTCGCTGTACACGCCGTGACATGCCCTGGTGATTCCGGCCGACATGGAAAGAAGGACCGAACGATTCCCACCGTTCGGTCCTTCTTTTGCCGCTTTGTGCCGCTCTATACCGCTCTGTGCCGCAGCGTGAGACAAGCGGACAGCCGGCGGTCAGCCGGTGTTCTGCCAGGCATTACAGCCGTACTTCCGGCGTGCCCGCCTTCGCGGCCTTTTCCCGGGCTTCCTCGAGTTCCTTCTCCCAGGTCAGGTGGCGGTATTCCGCCGCCTCCGGATTGGTCTCGAACCACGCGATGAAGTCGTCCCACATCGGCATGGTCCACGGCGCGTCGATCTGGGCGGTCGTGTAGGTTTTGGAAGCCAGCCGGTCGAAGCCGAAGATGTCGCGGACATGCGACTTTTCGGCACCAACGACGCAGCGCTCCGCCAGGTGGGGCGGAATGAACAGCACGCCGGACTGGGTGCCGAGCACGACGTCGCCGGGCATGCAGATCGCCTTGCCGATGCGGCATGGGCTGTTGAAGGAGGTCATCGAGACATTGCCGATGCCGGTGGGATCATTGCCGCGGTAATACACCTGCAGGTCGGGAATCTTCACGATCTGCTCCAGATCGCGCACGCCGCCCCAGATGACCGCGCCGCCGCGCTTGGTGCGCGTCTTGATGGCGGTGGAGAGGTTGCCGCCGACATAGGTGCCCTCGAAGATCTTGTCGAACAGGTCCACGACCACCACGTCGTCCTCGACCAGCGAGTCGATGACCCATTGGTTGAAGAAGCCGCGCCGGCCCTCGACCTCGAGACCTTCGTGGAACAGGGCGCCTTCGAGGTCCGGACGCTTGGGCACCATGACCGCGGTCACGGCGCGCCCCACCAGCACGGTGCCGGGATGGGACACGCGGAACTCGCCCTCGAACTGGAACTTGTAGCCTTCGTTCCACAGCGGACCCCAGGCTTCCTCGAGCGTGATCTTGCGCATGCGGCGCAGAATGTCCTCGGATACCTTCGGCCGGCCGTCCGGCAGACGTTCCCCGGTCCATTGCGGGGTGAGCTGGATGATGTCCTGCGCGTCATTGAATCGCATGGCGTGTCCTCCTTTGGCGGTGCGCCGTCCGGATGCCGGTACGGCCGGTTGGTGCGGGCTGGTGCGGGTTGGTGCGGGTTGGTGCTACGAGCCGGGTGACGGGGCGTGCGTTGCGAGCCATGGTTCCTTGCGGTGCGGCTTGATGCTTCGAACTCAGAGCAACATCGCGCCGCCGTCGAGCCGGATGCCGGAACCGGTCAGGTAGCTGCCGGCCGCGGAGGCCAGGAACACGACGAGGTTGCCGACATCGTCCGGCACACAAACGCGGCCGAGCGGATACCAGCCGTACTGGCGATCCCGATGGATGCGGCGAAACTTGAAGGGAGCGGTCTTCCCGCTCTTGAACTCGATCTTCACGCCACCCGGCAGGATGGCGTTGACCGTGACACCGTACTTGGCGAATTCGATGGCGGCCTCGCGCACGAGCATGCGGATGCCGCCCTTGGTCATCGAATAACCCACATCGAAGTCGGTGGGGCGCTTGCCGTGAACGGAAGAGATCATGATGACACGGCCTGCGTCGCTCCTTTTCAGATACGGGAGCGCCGCCTGCATGCAGCGGAAGTAGCCGCCCAGGTTCGTGCGCATGATTTCGTCGTAGTCCTCCTCCGCGTATTCGTCGATGTCGTAGTTGGGCTGCCAGGCGGCGTTGTTGACCAGGATGTCGATGCCGCCGAAGGTGTCGGCGGTGTATCGCATCAGGGCGTCGACCTGTGCGCGGTCCTTGACGTCGACGGCGTAGACCTCGACCCTCGCGCCGGTTTCCCGGAGTGTGGCGGCATGCCGTTCGGCCATGTCCTTGTTCGAGTTGCAGGTGATCACCAGGTTGACGCCTTCGGCCGCGAGCATGCGGCTGATGCCGGCGCCAACCCCTTTTCCGCCTCCGGTGACGATGGCGGTCTTTCCCTTGAGCTGCAGATCCATCGTGCCATCCTCCTTCAGCGGTCCATGTAGCGCAGCAGGTGTCCGCCGTCGATGCGCAGGGAAGCCCCGTTCACGGCGGCGGCGTCGTCCGAGATCAGATACGCCACGGCGGCGGCGCAGTCCTCGGGGCCGGGCAGCCTGCCCAGCGGCACCTTTGTGTCCAGGTCGTAGTTGAACGGGCTGATATGACTGTCGAGTGCCGGTGCGATGTCGCGGGTCGTGCCCATTTCCACCAGGTTGCTGCGCATGCCCTTGCGGCCAAGGAACAGGGCCATCTCCTTCGCCAGCATCTGCACGGCGCCGCGTCCCGCGCTGTAGGCGACCGCGCAGCCGGTGGGCTTGTCGTCGTGCAGCGAGGAGATGTAGGTGACCGTGCCGCCGCAATCGGCCGCCATGCGCATGCCGAACACCTTCGAGAGCAGGAAGGCGCTCTTGGCGTTGCGGTCCACATACAGGGCGAATTGCGCTTCCGTGATGGTTTCGACCGGCATCGGGAAGATGACGTTGTCCGAGACGATCAGGTGGTCGATGTGGCCTGCGCGGGCATAGGCCCAATCCGCGAGCGCCTCGACATCCGCGAGCCGGATGTCGGGAAAGGCGGCACGGTCCGGGTCGGCGTCGGCGCCGGAAAATGCCTGTGGAAGGCCATCGGGGTAGTTCCGCAGCACGCGCAGCCCGTCACGCGCAAGGCGTGCCGCGATCGCTTCGGCGGCGGGAAGGGTGGCGTCGCTGATGAGTGCGACGCGGATGCGTCCCTGCATGTCGGGCTCCTGTTCCGGGCGCTGTGTCCGCCCTCCGGGAATGCGGTGTCGGCGCAAGCTGCGCGGGTCTGCCTGCGGGCGCCGCATGGGTGCACGCCGAAGCGGGTTGTCCCATGCGGTGCCGTGTCAGACCGATCATTGACGCAACCGGGCAGTGGTGGTGCCGTGTCGGTCGGCCCAGGGCCGGGAGGGAATCCCCTGCCTAGCTCCACAGCCGGTCGCTGGCGATGTCGTCGTTCCATTCGTCGGTGGGATCCCACAATCCGTGCGCCACCTGGGGATGCAGGTGCTCGGCGAGCACCTCGTCGACCAGCGTGTCGATGCCAAGGCCCGGCTTGTCGGGCACCGTGATCCAGCCGTTGTCGACCAGCGGGCGGGGCAGGCCCGTCACCATGTCGTCCCACCAGTCGACGTCGACCGAGTGGTACTCCAGGGCGAGGAAGTTTTCGGAGGCGGCGATGGAGTGCACGGCCGCCATGCAGGCGATGGGGCTTTCGGCCATGTGGACGGCCATCGCGACGCCATAATCCTGCGCCATGTCGGAGATCTTCTTGTTTTCGAGGATGCCCCCGGAGGAGAGGATGTCGGGATGGATGACGGAGACACCTCCCTTTTCGAGCAGGGGTTTGAAGTTTTCCTTGAGATAGATGTCCTCGCCCGTGCAGATGGGTGTCGTGGTGCTGTTGCGCAGGCGCACGTACTGGTCGGTGTACTGCCAGGGGATCATGTCCTCGGCCCAGGCCAGGTTGAACTTCTCCACGCGGCGGCACAGCTTGATGCAGTCCTCCACGCAGATATGCCCGAAGTGGTCGATCGCCAGCGGCACGTCGTAGCCGATGACGGCGCGCACCTCGCGCACGTAGTTTTCCAGCACGTCGAGGCCGTGCTCGGTGACATGGATGCCCGTGAACGGATGCGGGACGTTGTTCATGTCGTAGAGCTTGCGCTTGGCTTCCCGCAGGGCGAGGTCGTTGCCGCTCTCCCTGGCCCGGTCGATGGCGCGGTACGCTTCGCCGAAGCTCTCCATGTAGCCCAGCGGCGCGGTGAGCGTGCCCTTCTCCTCGCGCAGGATGCCCAGGCCCAGGTCCATCTTCAGGAACGTGAAGCCCTTGTCCATGCGCGCCTTGAGCGCGTTGCCCATGTCGGTGCCGGTGTGCTTGCCGTCGACGTCCGTGTCGCAGTAGATGCGGATCCTGTCGCGGAACTTGCCGCCGAGCATCTGCCAGATCGGAATGCCGTATGCCTTGCCTGCCAGGTCCCACAGCGCGACCTCGACGGCGCAAACGCCGCCGGCCTGCCGGGCGGTGAACCCGAACTGCTTGATGCGCCGGAAGATGCGGTCGATGTCGCAGGGATTTTCGCCGATGAGGATATGCTTGAGCATGAGGGCGTAGCGGCGGCTCGCGAAGTCGCGCACCTCACCGTAGCCGACAAGGCCCTGGTTGGTGTAGAGCTTCATGAGGATGCAGTGCATCGGTGCGCCGGCGATGTCGACGAAGCGCATGTCGGTGATGCGCAGGTCGGATGGGCGGGAACCGGTGCGGACGTGGTTCAGGGTGCCTTCGAAGGTTTCCTTGGAATCCATGACTGCCATGTCGCCACTCCTTGCCGATGGGATGCGCCCGCGGCCGTCGCCTGCGGCCCCCGGCGCGATACCTGTCCGGTCGTCGCCATCAAGGGATCGCGGGATTGCGGTGACTTGCGGAACGCCCCATCCGGATCGATCGCTGCGGAGCGTGTCGCTCCGCGCTGTTTACATCCTCATCATAGGGCCGTCAAGGCTGCGGGGGAAGCATCGGGTTTGCGGACTATGCCTCAGAAATTGCTGATTGCCTGCATGCCGGCGACCGCATCTTTCCCGGGTCCGCCAGAAGTGATACGATGGGTTCCGAAACACGCGGCAAGCGACGGAAAAGGAGCGGATCAACCATGACACGCACCACGCTGATTCCGATCAACGACTACACCACCCTGCTCGACGACGCGGGCGAGTCGAGTGCCTACCTGCTGTGCGGCAGCGAACGGGCCCTGCTCGTCGACACGCTCAACGGGCGGGAAGACCTGGCCGAGATTGTGCGCGGCATCACCGATCTGCCCGTGACGGTGGTCAACACGCACGGTCATGTCGACCATATCGGATGCAACCACTTTTTCAAGGAGGCCTGGCTGCATCCCGCAGACCTCGGTGTCTACCGGGAACACCTTGCCATGGTGGCGGCTTCCCTGAGGCAGGATGGCATCACCCCCGTGCCCGACGGCACGGAATGCCGGATGCTGCCGCTCTCGCCCGGCCAGCGCTTCGACCTGGGCGGCCTCGAGCTGGAAGCGGTGCACATCCCCGGCCACACGCACGGCAGTGTCGCCATCCTCGACCGGAAGGCGCGGCTGCTTTACTCGGGCGACGCCATCAACGGCCAGATCTGGATGCAGCTCGAGCACTCCACGATGATGTCGGCATACCTGGCGAGCCTCGACGCCCTGGATGCGATCCGCGGCGACTTCGACGGCCTGTACGGGGGACACGTACGGCAGGCGGAGCCTGTGCCCGCCGCCTACATCGACACGATGCGCACCGGTGTCGCCGAGATCATTGCCGGGGAGACGGCGAACGACGACGAATGGCCCTGGTTCGAGGGCATGGCCAGGCGCCACATGCTGGGGGAGAACTCCTGGATCCTGTACTCGGAGCGGAACGCGCGCTAAAGCGGGAATCCGCGGCGCCAGGCCGCCGGCATCCTGGTCGATGACAGGCACAAGGCGAATGGGAACCGTGCGGCGTGAAGCCGGGGTCCCATTCGCCTTTTCTTCTGGCACTGCCAGGTACAGGCAAGCCGATGGGGACGGCCTGCGGCGGATGTCCTCAATCCGTCAGAAACGGGATCCGCTCCGGTGCCACCATGTCCGATCGGAACACATGCATGCCCACGGGCCGCTTGTCCGCCGTCGCGGTGATGACCGCCTCCGTGAGCGGGTTGTAGACGAAGAACAGCTCGGTGTCGGGTGTGCGGACCTTGATGCGGCGCGACCACATCTTGGCGGACTGCTCCATGCGGTCCTCGATGACGGTTGCCCTCGCGTGTGCCATGAAGGCTTCCATCGTGCCGAATTCCGCCTCCGTGCCGGCGATGCAGAGGAAGCCGGCCTGCGCGTTGGCCAGGGTGTCCACCTCGAAGGCGCGGTCCTCGCCGCTGTACAGGTACCAGGCAACCTGCACGTGGTCGTGGCTGCGTACGATCCGCATGGCCTTGCGCCGGCCCAGGTCGGTGACCGTCAGCGGCAGGAAGGCGAACCAGGCCTTGTGGATGCGGACGAATACCGGTTCCGGCGTGTCCGATTCCGCCGTGAAGTCATGAACCGGTGTGTCACCCAGCCACAGATCGATGCGGTCGCGGAAATGCACGGGAATCATCAGGCTCGTCTTGAGGCTGGAAACATGCAGGCGCTCGAGGTATTTGGGCTTGTAGACCACCAGGGCCGTGTTGCGCTTCTGCAGGCAGAACTTGCGGCCCTCCTCGCGCCAGCTGCTGATGTCGGACATGCCGTAGTACGCATAGTGGTTCGACTGGCCGGGCTGCTTCTCATTGAAGACCAGCCGGCTGTAGAGAACCTGCGTGTCGGGCAGGCAGCGCGCCTCGTCGCGGTTGCGGCAGGTGATGTGGAAGGATTCGGAGATGGCGCCCTCGTGGTACTGGCTCTGGGCCGATCCCATCGCGTACTCCGCCGTCATGTACGTGTAAACGGGGCTGCGGTGGCCGCCGTACTGGCAGAAGGGCAGATCCGCCTCCACATAGGCCAGGCCGTCCGAGGGAATGCATTCGGTCATGAACTCCGTCTCGAAGGGGTACCGCTTGTGGAGCGCCAGCTCGCGCAGGTCGTCCGGCAGGTGGAAGGTCGTGTTGAGCATCCAGCCGACATTGGGCAGCATGAGGGCATCCGGCGAGTAATGGATGACCATGCCCGGCCGGGGCGGCAGCAGGTCGTTGACCGGGTTGATGAAGACGGCATCGCCCAGCACCGCCCAGTACAGGCTGTTCGCCAGATGCGCGTGCCCGACCGTGTCGATGTAGTAGGCACGCGAATAGGGACCCGCCATGCGGCCGGATTCCGCATGGTAGTGCGTGACCGCCTCGACCCAGAGTCGCTCCTCGCAACGCAATGCCTTCTCGCGGGTTTCAGCGTCGGGGGCGCAGTTGGCGATCTCCGCCAAAACATACAGGTTGATGGGTGAGTAGGTCGGGCTGCCGTATTCCATGACCGTGCCGCACCGGCGGAACTGGTCGCACAGCTCCTCGAGGCGGACCCGGCCCAGATCGGCGAATTCCCGCAACCCGAAGCGGGTCCCCGCCACCAGCAGGACATACATGGCCATGTTGCCGAAATTGTCGTTGTACATCGAGGGGTGGATGCGTTCCGAGGCGGCACGGGGCAGCATGTCGCGCACATACGCCTCCGCCTTGGCGGCGATGTCGGCATCCAGCCTGTCCGCGTACTTGTGCAGGATCTGGGTCTGGATCATGGGCATGAACTCGCAGGGGTACAGCTCCGCGCGGCGGAGGATCTCGTTGGCTGCCGCCGGTTCGCCCGTCTCGAAGAGAATCTGTGCGTTCCAGGCCCAGGAACGCACGTCCGGGTCGCCGGCCAGCGGGTTTCTGCGGATGGGCCGGTTTGCGGCCAGCAGGGTCAGGATGCGCGGCACGCAGGCATGGAAAAAGGCGTCGCGTCTTTCGGCATAGCCATCATCGGAAATCCGGGTGCTCATAGGCATCTCCTTGCAGGGCAGACAAGGGCGGCCGGACCGATGTGCACCGGGCCGGCCGCCCTATGACGACAATGTGTGTACCGATGCCGCCGATATCAGGAGGCGGGTGTTCCGATCCTGAAACGGGCATCATGTCCGCTTGGGCTCACTTCTTGACCTTGGCCCACCATTCGTTGGCTTCCTTGGTCTGGATGTCGCCGCCGCGCTTGTTGTACTCGGCGAGGAACGTATCCCAGTGGTCGACCGGCAGGTCTCCCTTGATGATGGAGATCCAGGTCTCGTCGCGGTAGGTCTTGAGGTTGGCCTTCACGTCCGCATCGGACGGCAGCGTGTCGTACAGCTCGTTGATGTAGTAGCTGTTGCGCTGCTTGCCCTTGTGGATGTTCATGCGGTTGACGACGTCGCCGTTTTTCAGGCTGGCCAGCTGCAGCTCGGGATGGTACGGGGAGTTCGCGCCGGTGATCGAGCGGTATGCCCATACGCCGTAGGCGTTCATGCCGACGTTGTCGAACAGGAGCTTGTAGGTTCCATCGGCATTGGCCTCATAGGTCTTGCCCTTTTCGCCGTAGGAGGACAGCATGCCCAGGTCGAGATCCTGGTTGAAGATGTCCATGATGTTGAGGATGACGCCGAGCTTCTCATCGTCCATGGCAGAATTGTAGACCGCATTTTCACCGACTGCGGGCTTGACGCCGGTCAGGTAGCCGTAGTCGCCTGTCGGGCCGGCCGGCCACGGGCCGTAGGTGACGGTGGATTCCGGGCCGTTGACGGCGCGGTATTCCTTGAAGACGGGGCCGCCCTCGTCGCCGAGGACTTCGGGATACCGGTAGTGGCCGATCGAGCCGAGGCAGGTCACGCCGAAACGACCATTGATGAAGGGCTGGGGAATGGCCCAGTAGCCGCCCTGGTTTTCGCCGGTGACGAACTCCGGATCGAGGACCTTGTCCTTGTACATCTTTTGCAGCAGGGCGAGGGCTTCCTTGTTGGAGGCCATGGTGTTCGTGTCGACCAGCTTGCCGTCGACTTCCATCCAGATCGAGTCGCTGCCGACAAAGCCGTTGTAATTGCCGTAGGCGCCGAAGATGGCGCGGATGGTGGAGGCGGAAAGACCGTAGGTGTCGTTCTTGCCGTTGCCGTCCGGATCTTCCTTGGCGAAGCGGTACATCAGGTCGGTGAACTCCTCGATGGTGTAGGGGAGCTTGTCTTCGGTCACGCCCAGCTTTTCGAGCCAGTCGGCGCGATAGACGACATCCTTGTAGGGGAGGGAACCCAGCTCGTTGAAGCCCGCGATGGTGATCATCTTGGACTTGTCATCGGGCGCTTCGGACATGCTCCACCACATGTCGGTGAACTGGGTGTCCTTCTGCGCGCCGCCGCCGGTCAGGTAGGCGTAGAGGTTCGGCGCCTTCTCCTGCCAGAATTCCTTTGTCCAGGATTTGATGGCGCCCTGGGCATAATACTCGCGCATGTTGCCCAGGCTCATCGACAGGAAGATGTCCGGCGCGTTGCCGGCCGCGATGCGCGTGTTCATCAGCTCCACATACTGCGGATACTCGATGTAGACGTGCTCGAGCGTGATGTCGTAGCCGTACTTCTGAAGTCCCTTCTCGATGCCGGGGCCGACAACATCAAGGCTCTTGTCGAGTGGCCCGAACATGTAGCCCGCGACTGAGATCGTGCCGGTCCACTTGATCGGATCCTCGGAGGGCTGGGATGCTTCGGGTGTCGCTGTTGCGGAGGCCGAAGCCGACGCGCTGGGCGTCGAGCTGGCGGATGCCACGGGTGGCGTGGTGCCGCAGGCGGACAGGAGCCCCAGCAGCAGGGTGGCGGCCAGCAGGCAGGCCAGGACGGAACGAGACTTCCTTTTCATGGTGCTTCCTCCTTGCTTGATTTTCCGCGCGGCATCTCCCCGCATGCCACGCGCGCCCTGCATGACGCTTCACGTCCGTGCAGGCTTTATCGTAACCGACCTGGGGCCGGTTGGGAACAGGAACGTGTCAACCCTTGAGCGAGCCGATCATGATGCCCTGGACGAAGTACTTCTGGATGAACGGGTACACGCACAGGATGGGAATGGTGGCCACGAAGATCGAGGCGGCCTTGAGACCCTCAGGACTCGACAGCGTCTCCTCCTGGAAGGTCGTCGAGCCGTTCGCCGCCGTCAGGTCCATCATCTGCTGCGTGCCCGTCAGGATGATGCGCCGCAGGACGATCTGCAGCACGAACTTCTCCTCGTCCTGGATGTACAGCAGCACGTCGAACCAGGAATTCCAGTGCCCCACGGCCAGCCAGAGCGCGACTGTCGCCAGGATGGGCGTGGACAGCGGCAGGACGATCGAGAAGAAGATGCGGAACCGGCCGGCCCCGTCGATCTGGCAGGATTCCTCGATCTCCTCGGGCATTGCCTGGAAGTAGTTGCGCATGATCACCAGGTTGTAGGCGCTGACCAGGCCCGGAAGGATCATGGCGCTGTAGTGGTCGATCAGGCCCAGGTCCTTCACCAGCAGGTAGGAGGGGATCAGGCCGCCCGAGAAGAACATCGTGAAGACGATCAGGAACATGTAGAAGGTGCGGTGCGGGAAATACTTCTTCGACATCGCGTAGGCGCCGAGCGCCGTGAACAGCAGCTGGATGGACGTGCCGGCAACCGTGCGGATGAGGGTGTTCCTGTAGCCGTTCCAGATGAACTTGCTGGCCAGCACCTTCATGTAGTTGTCGAACGTCAGCTCCGGCGGATACAGCAGCAGGCCGCCCTTGGTGGCGAGGTGCGACGGTGAGAGCGCCAGGTTGAACAGATGGAGGAAGGGGATCAGGATGGTGGCGGAAAGGAGGATCAGGCCCGCGTAGACGAGCAGGTCCATCAGACCGAATTTGTCCTGCTTCATGCGCTTACCACACTCCGTTTCCGTTGATGCGCTGGGAGATCTTGTTGGTGAGGATGACCAGGAAGAAACCGATCACATTCTTGAACAGGCCAACGGCCGTGCCCTGGCTGTACCGCATCTGCCCCAGTCCGACGCGGTAGACATAGGTATCGATGATGTCGCCCGTCTCATAGACGGCTTCGTTGTACATGTTGAAGATCTGGTCGAACCCGGCGTCGAGGATGCCGCCCACGTTCAGGATCAACAGGATCGAGATTGTCGGGATCAGGCATGGCAGGGTGATGTACAGGATGCGCTGCATCCTGGAGGCGCCGTCCATGACCGCCGCCTCGTACAGGCTTGTGTCGATGCCGGCGATGGTTGCAAGATAGAGGACCGAGCCCCATCCCATGCCCTTCCAGATATCCGTGACGATCAGCGTGCCACGGAAGTACGCATTGTCGCCGAGGAAGAAGATCGGATCCCTCACGCCGAACCACTGCGTCAGGATGTGGTTGACGGGACCCGTGCTCGGGCTGAGCATCTGCAGGAACAGCCCCGCGAGGATGACCCACGACAGGAAGTGCGGCAGGTAGCTGACGGTCTGGACGACCTTCTTGAATTTCAGGTGGCGCACCTCGTTGATCATCAGGGCAAGCAGGATGGGCATGGGAAAGCCGAACACCAGCCGCTGCAGGCTGATGATGACGGTGTTGCGGATGGCGCGCAGGAAGGTTTGCGTGGCGAAGAGCGTGGTGAAGTTGTCCAGCCCCACCCAGGGGCTGCCCAAAATCCCCTTGGCGAGATTGAACTTCTTGAAGGCCAGCGTGATGCCGTACATGGGTACATAACGGAACAGAATGAAGTAGGCCAGCACGGGAAGGAACATCAGAACCAGTTCGTAATGCGTGATGTAGCCGCGGAAGCTTTTTGCGGCGCGACGGAGGAGACTGCCCATCATGGTGTCCTTTCCGGAGCGTTTTCGTCGGCGGCGGTGTCGGGAACAGAGGGGAAACGACACCCGACGTCAGCCAGATCGTATCGCATGCGTCGCCGGACCGATAGCGGCATGATGATGCGATCCGCACACAAACGCACGAAGTATGGTGAAATAACAATGAGAAGCCGGGTGTAAAAATCACGGATTCCACAAAAAACAACGGAAAACATGCCCGCGGGTCGTCGTTTCAAACAAATACACCTCCGCGGCGACGGGTGGGTGCGATATACTGGAGCAGGCAATGGCGGGAGTGAGGAAGACACCGGTCGACCGGAAGGGAGGAGGCACCATGCGGAACTCGAACAGCGGCGGACTCGTTTCCCGGTTCCGGCATGCCGCCGGCGCGCCGGGTCGGGGGACCAGTGTCCTGAGCCGGCTCACGCTTTCGTATGTGGTGCTCATCACGGTGCTGACCATCGCGATCGGCACCAGTGCGCATGCCATTTCGTCCTTCAATTACAACCAGCAGGTGGCCGACTTGAACCAGCGCCTGCTCAAGCGGTATGCCACGATCATCGACGACAATGTCATCCGGGAGGCGACCCGCATCCACCAGGACCTGTGTCTGAACCTCACGCTCAAGACGGACATCGACGTGCTCTTCGAGCCCGACTACGACATCGTCAAGGTCAAGCGGCTGTACGACGAGCTGCTCAAGATCGTGTCGGCCAGCAACGGCCGCATCGAGGCCATCCACATCCGGTCGATCCCCAACGAGTTCCACATCTCCAGCGTCCTTGGCTTCAAGGACAACAGCGAGATCAACCGCAAGACGCTGCCCAACCTCTATTGGTCCGCCAAAGCCGACCAGGAGAATGCACGGGCCATCTGGATGCCGGCCAGGACGATCCACTATTCGACGACCGACCGGGTCAACGTGATATCGTATGTGGCGACCTATCCGCCCATGCAGCCGTTCTCGCGGGCCAGGGGCATCATCACGATCGATCTGCGGGAGGACTACGTGCGGGGCGTGCTCGGACGCATCTCGCCGCAGGACACCCGGCAGACGTTCATTTCTGATCCCGCCGGCTGCCTCGTCACCCATGACAGCCACACTATCCCGGGCACCCTGGCGGACCTGGGATACGCATCGCCGGACGGGCTGCTCGGGGACGATTGGCATGACCGGGTCCTGGCCCTCCCCGACGGCGACGCCATGGTCAGCCGCGTGCCGCTGTCCAACGGCTGGGTGCTGCTGCAAAGCATGCCGCTTGCCGATTTTCGCGCGGTGTCGCGCACCATCGCCCTGAGCACCACCGGCATCTCGCTGATCGCCGTGCTGCTCGCCATCCTGATCTCCTGGCGCTTTGCCTGCCGCATCCACCTGCCCCTGTCGCACATCATGGACCGCATTGGCAGCCTGCTGCGCCAAAGCGACGGCGAGCGTCCCACCCGTGACGAATACGCGCTGCTCGACCAGGCCCTGACCGAGCTGTCGGGACAATTGCAGAGCCTCTCGGGCATCAAGGCGCGCAGCCTGCCGCTGCTGCGCGAAAAGCTGCTGCATGCGCTTCTGGGCGGAACCGTCCGGTCGCAGGCCGAGTGTGCGCGTCTGCTGGAGGAAGCCGGACTTGCCGTGGACCGCGCGGCTGCGGGCGCCGTCGTGCTGCTGCTGGACTGGCGGCATGCCGAACCGGAGCTTCCCGGCGCGGAACCGCCGGACGAGGTGCGGGTGCGGCAGTTCCTGGAACGGATCACCGCCCGCATGACCGCCGAATGGCCCGAGGGCGGGGAGCTGATGCTCGGGTCCATGACCGCCGCCGACTGCCTGACCGTGCTGGTGCTCGGTCGCCAGGCCCTGCCGTTGCGCCTGTGCGAGGCATGGATGACGCAGGCCCAGGAAATGCTGGGTGTCCTGCCGGTGCTGGCAATCGGATCCCGCAGGACGACTCCCATGGAAGCGGGGCAGTCCGCCCGTGATGCCGCGTTGGCATTGGGCTACCGCTTTTTCCATCCCGACCGCCAGGTGTTCGACATCGAGGACTTTCCGTTCGCCGAGGAAGCGGCCGAGGAAGACCCCCGGATTTCCCGCTGGCTGGCGCAGTATGCCGACTGCCTGCGTACCAACGAGGTGACCGAGGCGCAAGCCCGTGTCCGGGACATCGTCCGGTGGATGGCGGAGGCGCCCGTGCCGGCGGACATGCGTCGCCAGGCGGGGCGTGACGCCGTGCGGCAGCTGTACGAGTATGCCCGCACCGTCCATGTGGGGGACGAGGAACCGCTGCTCAAGCTGCGCAATCCCATGGAGCAGCTGCCGGACATGCACGCGTTCCAGACCTGGTGGCTGCAGGCGACGCAGCGCCTGCTCTCGCTCAAGCAACAGGCATCCCGCCATACGACGGAGGATGTGGTGGTCGCAATGCAGCAGTACATTGCCGAGAACCTGTCGGGCGAGCTGTCGCTGACCCGCCTGTCGGAGTTCACCGGCTTGAGCAAGAACTACCTCAGCCACATCTTCAAGGAGTCGACAGGCCTGAACATCATCAACTACATCACCGACCAGCGCATGAACCAGGCACGCATCCTGCTCGCCAACCAGCATTTGAACATCGAGACGATCGCCCGGCGGCTGGGGTATGAGACACCCCACTACTTCGCCCGCAAATTCCGCCAGTACTATGGGGTCACACCCAGCGCGTTCCGGCTGGAACCGCTGCAGAACATGCGGCATGTTTCCGAAGGCTGATGGATCAGCCCGTCCGGACCGATTTGCGGTAGGCCGACGGCGAGCACCCCATGATCTGATGGAACACCCGGTTGAATGTCTTTGCGCTTGAGAATCCTGCGCCATACACGATCTCGGTGATCGGATCGCTGGTGTTCAGCAGCAGGGCGACGCTTTTCTCCACCCGGTACTGGTTGACATACTCGTTGAATGTCATGCCGGTGGTTTCCCGGAAAAAGCGCGTGAAGTGGAACACGCTGTAGTTGGCCAGCGCGGCGACCTCCTCGAGCGGCATGGCTCGGCCGAAGTGCTGCTCGACGTGGGCCAGCACCTTCTCGAGCCGTTCGAGCCGACCGAGCCGGCGCGTGCGTTCGCCGGGCGCGACCTGCTCCATTGGCACGCTCCGCAGCAGCAGCAGCAGCAGGTCGTACACGCGCGCCTTTTGGGCGAGGCGGTATCCCTCGCGGCGTTCGGTCGACTCGCGGAGCAGCGCCAGCAGCTGCCCCTCGATGGCGGCATGCAGCACCGCCGCATGGGCGGGCGCCGCCGCGGACACCGCATGGGCATCAGCGGATGACGGGATGCCGGGCGTCAGGGCGCATGCCGCCGCTTCCGGATCTCCGGCTTGTTCCGCGCCGTCCGCATCGGACCGCAGCAGCGAGACGGCGAAGCGGCGGTCCTTGAGCAGGGTGGAGAAGGACTCGAGGAACACCGGGTCGAACTGCACGATCAGCCGCGGCATGCTGCGTCCCATCGGCGGGAAGGAATGCACATCCCCGCTGCCGACCAGCACGATGTCGCGTGCGCGCAGCTCGTGGATGTCCTGGTGCAGGCCCACCCGCAGTCCGTCCTCCAAGGCGTAGATGATCTCCACCACCTCGTGCCAGTGCGGCGGGAACTGCTCCGTGCTGGCGATATACGCCTTGATGGGGGAGTCTGCGTCCACAAGGGAACGCTGGTGCATCGCCGGCATGTGCCGCTCCTTTCTGTGAACGCCTTCACCGCAACGACCGGGGTTTGCCGGCGCATGCCTTGCCGGCATGCCGGAGCCGTGACCGCCGCATCAGACGGGATACAGCACGGAGGCCATGTAGATGGCGCCGATCAGCGTGAAGCTGCCGAACAGCGTGCTCAGCACGACCACCTGCGTCGCGAAATCCGGATGGTTGTCGCATTCGAGCGCCACCAGCGCGGAGTTGACCGCTGTCGGCACGGCACTCGAAATCAACAGCGTCTGCGCCACCACGCCGGTGATGCCGAGCAGGCGGATGAACACCAGTGCCAGCAGCGGCCCGCCGATCAGCCGCAGAAACACGGCAAGCCAGGCCGTGCGGTTGCTGATGCGGAACCTTGTCTTGGCCAGCTGGATGCCCAGAATGGTCAGCGCGATCGGCACCAGGCCGTTTCTGAGGTAGGTCAGTGCCGGCCACAGGGGGGTCGCCGTGAGGTCGAACGGAACGAGCTTGACAAGGAACGCCGCGGTGACCGCGTAGATGGCGGGCATGCCGACGACATTTCTCACGGCGTCCTTCCAGTGCCGGTTCGCGCGGCCGGCATTGAAGAAGCCGATCGTGTTCACCGATACGTTCTGCACGACGAGTACCATGATCTGGGTGGTCAGCGCCACGTCAAGGTACGGCGACTTGCCGCCGACCAGGAAGGCGCCGCTCGAAAACACCAGCGTGACCAGCGGAATGCCGATGTTGCCGGAGTTGTAGAAGGCGATGGCGTTCTGGAAGGCGTTGCCCAGGCCGTCCCGGTAGCCCCGCGCACGGGCGACCAGGAAGCCCGTCAGCAGGTTCGCGCAGAGAATGAGCGCCGCGACAGCCAGCGCGCGGAGTGCGTCGATGCCGATGTCCGTCACATACAGGTTCGTAAAGGTGAAGGCCGGGACGAGCAGCCAGAAGTTGATCTTGTTGAGCGTGCCCGTGTCGAGCTGGAACTTGCGGCCAATCAGGCAGCCCAGCGTGACCAGAATGAAGATGGGCAGGATGTTCCGGACGAAGATCTGCAGAGCGACGTGCATGTCGGGCTATCCTTTCCACCTGCCGGCAGGAATCGGCGGTGCCTCTGTCATTATAGCGGCTGCGCCGGCCTGAAACAATTCAATTCGGGAACCGTTCCGGCACGGCGGGTGTTTTGGGTTCGCGACGACTTGCGGACAGGTCGGATGGAAGCATATCATGATAACGATTGACGCATGTCCGGGCCGAGGGATGACGAAACGACGCCAAGAGGCGGTCCGATCCGGAGCAGGCAGATGGAAGCACCAAGGAGGCCGCATGATCTGGAATCAGTGGTATGGCATACTGGATGCGCGCGAGGTGCGCAAGGGAAGGCATGTCGGCGTGACCCGCATGGGAGAGAAGCTCGTCCTGTGGCGCACCGCGGACGGCCGCGTGCATTGTGTCGCCGACCGCTGCTGCCATCGGGGCGCCTCGCTGGCGCAGGGGACCTGTGATGGCGAGACCGTGGCGTGTCCGTTCCATGGCTTCCGCTACGATGGAACAGGCAAGGTCGTGCAGATTCCCGCGAACGGCCGGAACACGCCCGTACCGGACCGGTTCAGGGTTTCATCCTGGACGGTCGAGGACAAATACGGCCTGATCTGGCTGTGGCATGGAGACCGGAACGGCGGGGAACTGCCGGAGATCCCCTTCTTCGAGGACCTGCGCGAGGGTTTCACCTACGGCGGGTTTTCGGAGACATGGAACGTCCACTACACGCGGGCGATTGAAAACCAGCTCGACGTGGTGCACCTGCCGTTCGTCCACACGAACTCCATCGGCCGGGGCAACCGCACGCTTGTCAATGGTCCGGTCGTGACCTGGGAAGACAACCTCATGACCTTCTATGTCAACAATGTCGGAGACGACGGCGCCACACGGCCCAAGAAGGCGGACGAGATCGCGAACTACCGCGACCTGTTCCACCTGCGGCTGCAGATGCCGAACCTGTGGCAGAACTGCGTTGCCGACAAGGTGCGGATCGTGGCGGTCTTCGCCCCGATCGACGACAGCCATACGCGCATCTACCTGCGTTTCTACCAGGCGTTCATGCGCACACCGGTGCTGCGGCATGTCGTGAATGCGCTCGGTACGCCCGTCAACCGGTATGTCCTGCATCAGGACCGTCGGGTCGTGCTGCGGCAGCTGCCGGTGAAAAGCGAGCTGAAAATGGGTGAAAACCTCATCCAGGGCGACGCGCCCATCATCGAATACAGAAAGCGGCGCGCGCAGTTGAAGGGAGAACTGTAACATGGAGAGCACGGAAAAGGCACAGGCAGCCGCTTCGGCGGTGAGACAGCCCGAGTTTCGTCTCGCGCCGGTCTTCGGCGATCACATGGTGCTGCAGCGGGGCCGGCCGGTTCCCGTTTGGGGTGAGGCACCCGCGGGAAGCCGCGTGCGCATTGCCTGCAACGGCCGGGAAAAGTGGGCGGCGGTCTGCGCCGGCCGGTGGATGGCGCAGCTCGATCCGATGGCGCCGGGGCCGGCGTTCACGCTGGTCGCGGAATGCCATGCTGTGGCGGATGCCCGCGTCCCTGCCGGCGGTGCGGCCGATGGCGCCGAACCTTGTCCGGCTGCCCGCATCACCTTCTCCGACGTGCTGGTTGGCGACGTCTATCTCGCCGGCGGCCAGTCGAACATGGAATACCGCATGCGGGAATCGCTCGAAGCGAGGCAATGGGCGCAGAAGGCCGAGCTGCCGATGATCCGTTCCTATTTCGCGCCGCGCGTGCCATACGTCGGTGCGCTGACGGACGAGCCGGACGCACCGTTCTGCCGGGCGCCGGTCTGGCAGGTCTGCACGCCGGAAGCGGCGCCGGAATTCTCCGCCGTCGCGTTCCATTTCGCCCGCAGGCTGCAGGCGGATGTCGACGTGCCGATCGGCATCCTTGACGCCAGCTGGGGCGGCTCCTCGGCCACCTGCTGGCTTGCGGAGGAAGATCTCCAAAGCGATCCGCAGCTGATGCCGTGGCTCACGGAGTACCGCTCGCTGCTTGCAACCGTGGAGCCTGCCGCCTATGAGGCGGAGCGCGCCGCCTACGCGGCCGCCGTCGAAGCCTGGATCGCCCGTGACAGGGAGGCGATGGCGCGGGACTTGTCCGCCGCCGAACGGGAGACCTTCGTGGGCGGATATCCCTGGCCGCCGCCGAACGGACCGAAGAACGCGCTCAGCCCCTTCGGGCTGTATCACACCATGCTCGAGCCGCTTGCGCCGTATGCGGTCGCGGGCGCGCTGTGGTACCAGGGGGAGACCGATGCCGGCGAGACCGATCCGGTCGATCCGGCAAACGGCAAGGGCGCCGAGAAGTACGGCCGCCTGCTTGAAACCCTGATCGCCCGCTGGCGTCAGCTGTACCGGCAACCCGACCTGCCGTTCCTGGTGGTGCAGCTGGCTTCCTACGGCTGCGACGGCAACCCGGACGGAGAAGCCTGGGCCGTGCTGCGCGAGCAGCAGATGCGCCTCGCGGAGCGGGATGCCCGCGTGTTCACCGCGCCCATCCATGATGTGGGCGACCGGACGGACATCCATCCCAAGCACAAGCGGCCGGTCGGCGAGCGCCTCGCGCTGTTGGCGGAGCGGCATCTGTACGGCCTTCCTGTCCAGGCGGCCGGGCCCGTGCCGGTGGCGGTGGAGCGGGAAGAGAATCAGCTCCTCATCCGGTTCGAGGGATGTGCGGGCGCGCTGGAGGCCGGTTCGCGCGATCCGCTTGCGATGGAGGGTGCGTGTGCCGCCCGGGACGGCCATACGCCCGTGAAGGGGTTTGCATTGGCCGGTGCCGACGGGGTGTTCCATCCTGCCTTGGCGACGATCGGGGGTGCCGGGGATGGCACCAGCGCCATCGTGCGCGTGCGGGCGGAGGCGGTGCCGGCGCCTGTTGCCGTGCGGTATGGCTGGGCGAATTACACGGAGGCGAACCTGTTCGGCGGTGCCGGATGGCCTGTGGCACCCTTCCGGATGAAGGTCAACGCCGGCGGCGAGGCGGAAACTGGCAGGAACGGGCGTTCCGCGGCAATCCGCAAGGGTGACGGCATGCGGCGCCAGACGCGCATCGACAAGTCCGTCGAGGCGATGCTTTGCCTGCAGCGCCAGTGCTGGGAGCAGGCGGTCGGCGGGCGCGCGCTCGTGCGGGCCGGCAAACGCGACCTCGCAATCGGCTTCGCACGCGATGCCGCCCTGCGCCAGCGGCCCGACGGACGGCCCGGCATGGTCGAGGACTGCACGGCCAGCACCGATGCCATCGCCCACATCCCCCTGCTTGCCTATGCGGCGCGGGAGACCGGCGAGGCGCGCCTGATGCGTGCCCTGTCCGAGGCGCGTCGGTATGCGTACGAGGTGGCGCCGCGCGATGCGGCGGGCACGCTCTACCATGTCACCGACGCGGCGCAGTTCTGGTCCGACAGCCCCTACATGGCGCCTCCGGCCTTCGCGGCGCTTGGCGACATCGATGAGGCCGTGAGGCAGCTCCGCGGCATGAGAAAAGCGCTGTGGGATCCGGAAATGCGCATGATGCGCCACATCCGCGACGCGGTAACCGGAAACTGGGTGCGCGGCCTGTGCTGGGGTGGCGGCAACGGCTGGACGGCCGCCGGCCTGGCGGAGATCATCGCATGCATGCCGGCCGACCGCGCGGAGGAAAGGAACGAGCTGGTCGCATGGCTCGAGGCGCTGCTTGCCGGGTGCATCGCCCATCGGCGTGCGGACGGCCTGTTCCATGACATCGTCGACGATCCGTCCTCGTTTGTGGAAAGCAACCTGGGGCAGATGCTCGCCTACGCAATTTTCGAAAGTGTGCATGGCGGATGGCTTGCGACGTCCTGGCTGCCGGATGCCCATATCATGCGGGAGGCCGCCATCGCGCGGATCGACCGCGACGGCCTGCTGCAGGGTGCCTGCGGCTCTCCGTTCTTCGACCGGCCCGGCACCTCGACCGAGGCACAGGCCTTCACGGTGCTGATGGAATGTGCGGCGGCTCCCTTTGTGCGAGACTGAGGGGAGCGGAACGGCACCCTGCGTGCGTGAACGGGAACAGGCGGAGACCTTTGTGCGCGCTGGCGCGCAGGTGGCGGCGATCTTCTTCCTGATGGACGAGGTCGCCGGAAAGAGGCGGGGATCGGAATGGGTGCGATGAGGAACATGGTGGGCCGGATCCGGCGCAGACTGTCGGATGCCAGGATCAGCACGAGGATCCTGTTGTTCTACGGATCGCTGCTGATCCTTTCCGTCGTGCTCAGCAGCGTGATCTACCAGAACGTCTACCAGGACACCATATCCGGCAAGGTGCGGTCCGTTTCGATGCAGACGCTGTATTCGATCAGCGCCAACATCGAGACGATGGTCGAGAACGCCCGCAACCTCTCCAAGGTCATCATCACGAGCGATGAGATCCAAAACCCGCTCAAGGAGCGCAAACGCATCAGCGACAGCCTCGATGGCGCCTCCGGCGGCGCGGTGGACGCGGGCAACCTGGACACCCAGCGCATTGTGAACGCGCACCTGTCCCGTTTCCTCGACGGGTTTCCCTTCATCTCGTCCATCTACATCTTCGACAGCGGCAGCCGGCGGTACGGCATCGACAAGTTCCCGCTCAAGGCGCTCACGATCGGATCGATCGAAAAGGCGCCGTGGTATGGCGACGCCGTCCAGGCGCAGGGGGGGTTCATCCTGCGCCGGCATGCGGGCGGCGTGCTGTCCGAAACGCCGGAAGACACCTACATGTCGCTCATCCGCATCGTCAATGACATCTATACGCAGGAGCCGGTCGGCGTGATGATCCTGAACATCGCCCAGACCTCCTTCGCACAGGCCTGGGCCGACATCCGCCGCAACTACGACACCGACATCCGTATTCTGGACGAATCCGGCGCGCCCGTCGTCGATTTCAGGAATCCGCAGCTGCTAAGCCTGGAGACCCTGGAGCAGCCCGGCGAGCGCGAGGGGTCGATCATCCGCAGCGTCGGGGGCCGCGATTATCTCTTCTCCCACCTGCGGATGGAGCAGTACGGCTGGCGCATCGTCAGCGCCATGCCCTTCGACGAGCTGTCGCGCGAGTCGACGGCATTCTACGGCATCACCATCGCGATCATCCTGTTCAACGCCATCGTCCTGTTCATGGGCACCGTCGTCATATCCCGCATGATCTCGACGCCCATCCACAAGCTGCTCGTCTCGATGAAGGGCGTGGAACGGGGCGAGTTCGTGCGGGTGGACATCGAGGCCGGCAACGACGAGATCGGCAAGCTGCGGGATGCCTACAACCTCATGATCACGCAGATCCAAACCCTCATCGAGCGTGTGGTGGAGGACCAGCGCCTCAAGCGCAAGGGCGAGCTCGACGTGCTGCAGGCGCAGATCAAGCCGCATTTCCTCTACAACACGTTCGACGCCATATCCTCGCTGGCCCTGTCCGGCCGCAACGACGAGGTATACCGCCTGATGAAGGCCCTGGGCAGCTACTATCGCATCAGCCTGAGCAAGGGCAGCGAGGTCATCACCGTCGCCGAGGAGGTCGAGGTGGTGAAAAACTACATGGCCATCCAGCAGGTGCGGTACGGGGACATCTTCACGGCGCATTACGACATGGATGAAACGGCAGGCGGGACGCCCATTCTCAAGCTCATCCTGCAGCCGCTGGCGGAGAATGCGCTCTATCACGGCATCAAGCCCAAGGGCGAGCCGGGGAACATCTGGGTGTCCGTGCGGCGGGATGAGGAGCAGGTGGTGCTGTCCGTCCGTGACGACGGGGTGGGCATGCGCCCCGAGTTCATCCGGGATGTGAT
Organism: Bacillota bacterium; assembly: GCA_023440865.1. GTDB lineage: Bacteria > Bacillota > Clostridia > DSM-8532 > DSM-8532 > JAEWSN01. The sequence continues at coordinate 41,598 of JAEXRM010000061.1, read as the reverse complement.
GTCGCCGGACCTGCCGGCGGGCCGGCGGTCGGGCTTCGGCTTGCGCGGCACGCTCGAGCGGCTGCGGATCTTCTATGGCATCGCCGAGCCCATGACCATCGAAAGCGAATGGGGCGAGGGCACCACGATCACCATCCGGGTTCCGGCCAAGGGAAAGGAATGACGCATGGACAACCTGCTCAAGGTGATGTTCGTCGACGACGAGCATCTGGTCAGAAGCCTGCTGCGCAACTGCCTGGACTGGCATGCCATCGGCTACGAGGTGGTCGGTGAGGCGGCCAACGCGCCCGAGGCGCTTGAAATGGTGGAGATGCTGCAGCCGGACGTGATCTTCACCGACATCAACATGCCCTACATGGACGGCCTCGAGTTCGGCCGGCTCGTCTATGAACGGCATGCCTCCGTGAAAATCATCGTGCTGACCGGCTACGAGGAGTTCGAGTACGCCAAGCGCGGCATCAAGATCGGCATCTCCGACTTCCTGCTCAAGCCCGTCAATGACGACGAGATCCGCAAGGTGGCCGTCGACATCCGCGAGAAGATCCTCAAGGAGCGCGATTTCACGGCTGAATACGCCCGCATCCGAAAACAGCTCGAGGACAACCTGCCCTTCCTGCGCGAAAAAACCCTCAACGAGCTGGTGCAGAGCACGCTCGAGCCCGAGGAGCTGCTCGGAAGGGCCAGGTATTTCCGCATTCTCCTCGATGAACGCCATGTGCAGGTCGCCGTCATGGAAGCCCTGCCGGCCCAGTCCGGCGACATGACCGGCGAGGGAACCGGCGATGGGATCGGAGGCGGCATCGGTATCGGGGACGGTGGAGGGGACGGCGAGGAGGCGCGGCTGCTGCTGCGCATGCAGTGCCGGGAGCTCACGGAACGCTTTTTCCGCGACGACGGCCGGGTGCATGTCTTTTTCGACAACAACCAGTATGTCGTGATCCTGTCCAGCGATCCGGACGTGGGACTCGACGACTGCATCGCATCGGTGCACGCCATGCTGGTGAACAAGCTGCAGTGCTGCGTGTGCGTCGGCATCGGCAAGGCATACGACAGCATCGCGCGCGCCCGGTCCTCCTACCGCGAGGCGGTGCAGGCGCTGCACTACAAGCTGGTTGTGGGCAACAACGCCATCATCGGCTACGATGACATCAACCCTATCAGCCGCGATGCATCGGCACCCAACGGCGAGCCGCTGGAGGAGCTGGGCTTCTATCTCAAGGTCGGCATGCGGGACAAGGTGCTCGGCTTGATCGGCCATGCCTTTTCGGAGGCGGGCACGGCGGGCGTGCCCCGCATCGACGCCTTTCGGGCCCTGGCTGCGAGCGCGCTGTCGATCATCGTGAATGTCGCGGCGGATACCGGCGCCAATCTGCCGGACGTGCTACCGGGCAACGCACACCCTTTCGACCGGATTTTCGGGATGAGCACCCTGCCGGATATCCGCCGTTATGTCGAGGAGACCGCCGAACGCACCCTGCAGGTGCTGGCGGGCATGCAGAGCCGCAAGGTCAGCCAGGTCATCGGCCAGGTGAGGGAATACATCCGGGAGAACCTCGCGGACCCGGAGCTGTCGCTTGCCCGCACGGCGAAGGTGCATTTCGTGAACATGAGCTATCTGAGCCGCATCTTCAAGCAGGAAACCGGCCAGAACTTCGTGGAGCACCTCACGACGCTACGCATGGAGAAGGCCGTCCGCCTGCTGCGGGAGACGGACATGAAGGCCTACGAGGTCGCCGAGGCCGTTGGCATCGTCAACCAGCACTACTTCGGCATCTGCTTCAAGAAATGGACCGGCATGTCCGTCAGCGATTTCCGCAGGCAATCGACGTCCGACCGCTAGCACTCGTCGCGAGTAAAAAAAACGACCATCGGGTGCGTCAAAAAAGCGACCCTTTTGGAAAAGCCACAGCCTTCATCATCGGGGGCCGAACTTCTATCATGGTGCGTGTGGGGCGGAAATCCGCCCTGCGGAACGAACCAGAAGGAGGATCCCATGAGAAGCAGAAAATCCGTCATCCGATCCCTGTCCGCCCTCCTCGTCATCGCCACGATGCTGGCCGGCATGGCCGCCTGCGGGCAGACCGCCCCCGCCACCCCTGCGGCATCCTCATCCGCTTCCACCTCCGCCTCCGCCTCGGCCGAGGCTTCCTCCGAAGCCCCCGCCACGAACGACAAGCCGGTCACCCTCCGCATGATCACCTGGGTGCAGGAAACCAACGAGAAGGGCATTGCCGATGTGAACGCCGCCTTCTCCGCGAAGTATCCGAACGTCACCGTCGTGGTCGACACCGTCGGCGCGAACGACTACCCGACCCTGCAGAACACCCGCATCGCAGCCGCGGATGTCGACATCATCACCAATCTCTCCGCCTTCGACTCCCTGCCGCAGGACTTCACCAAGGGCGCCGACAAGCCCGCGTGGGAAACCTTCATCGAGGGCGGCAGCTATCTCGACATCACCGATCAGCCCTTCATCAAGAACTGGGACCCGAACATGATCGCCAACGCCGTGTCCTACAAGGGCCGCGTCTATGGCATCGACATGGGCTCCGTCGGCTACAACGGCCTGTTCTACAACAAGAAGCTGTTTGCCCAGTACAACCTCGCCGAGCCCGGAACCTGGGCCGATTTTGAGAATGTCTGCAAGACGCTCCGCGACAACGGCGTCGAGCCCATCACCCTGGGCATGGCCGACGGCTGGCCGCTCACCTCCATCGCCGTGTCCGGCATCGTGGGCGCCAACGAGACCGACATGACCGCCTTCGCCAAGGGCCTGTGGGAAGGTACCCGCAAGTTTACCGATGACGCGTCCATGAAGATCTTCAACCGCATGGAGCAATTCGTTTCCTTCCTCGAACCCAACATCTCCTCCGTCACCTATGGCGACGCCCCCGGCCGTTTCGTCGCAGGCAAGGCCGCCATGCTCTATGACGGCACCTGGAACGCCGGTACCATCGCCGCGCTCGACCCCGCCTTCGAATTCGGCTATTTCTGCGTGCCGGGCGATGTCGACGGCAAGCCGAACCAGCTCCAGGGCAAGTATGACATGCAGTTCAACATCTATGCCAATTCCGAAAACAAGGAAACGGCCCTGAAGTACTTCGACTTCCTCTCGCAGCCCGATGTCTACGGTCCCTTCGTCAGCACCCTGGGCTTCTTCCCGACGATGCCGGGCGTGCAGACCACCAGCGCGTTCGTCAATGCCATGGCCGACAAGAACACCGCGTTCAAGCCGTCCTGGGAAAAGGTCATCATCGCACCCAAGGGCGTGGGCCAGTACGCCGCCGGCCAGTGCTTCGCCATCGGCCAGCTCAAGGTGCTCGGCGGAACCGTCGAGAACGTGGCCGAGCTTGCCAAGCTGGCGCAGCAGGACTGGGACGCCGCCGTCGCCGCCATCCAGTGATATCTCCCATGGCCGAACCGGCCCTGGAGACACTTGATGGAACAGGCTCCAACAAAAATGCCCGATCGTTGCCCGTGCCGGTTGCCGGCACGGGCAACCGCGGCAGGAAAGGCGATGCTATGTTGCGGAAATCACGGGCGGTGTTCCCCGCCTGGGCCCTGGTCGTTGGCATCCTGCCGGCCGTCGTGCTGCAGGTCGTCATGGGGCTGGGCCCCTCGCTTGCCACCTTTGTCCTTTCCTTTACCGACATCACGGGCGTCAAGGGCGTGCCGTGGCACTTCATCGGGCTTGCAAACTACCGGGAATTCTTCGTGCAGCAGAGTACGCGCGACCTGATGCTCGTCATGAAGAACACGGTGGTCTTCTGCGTGGCGGTCACGGTCATCCAGAACGCGATCGCGCTGCTGATCGCGCTGGCCCTGAACAGCGACCTCATCAAGGGGCGCGGGTTCTTCCGGGCCGTCATCTTCATGCCGGTTGTGCTCGGTGTACTGGTCACCTCGCTGGTGTGGCGTCTGGTCCTCAACCCCATGGAAGGCCCCGCCGCGTGGCTGCTGGCCCTGGTCGGCCTCAAGAGCGGTTTCTACAACGCGGCAAGCTCCGCGCTGGGATCGGTCATCTTCACGCAGATCTGGATGGCCATGGGCTACTCGATGGTCATCAACCTCGCCGGCCTGCAGGCCATTCCCGGCGAGCTCTACGAGGCGGGCCAGCTTGACGGCGCAACCGGATGGAACCGGTTCCGCTACATCACGTTTCCGCTGCTGTGGCCGACCGTGAACGTGAACATCCTGCTGGCCGTCATCGGTTCGCTGCAATCGTTCCAGGTCATCCTGCTCACGACGGGCGGACGGAACATGGCCACCCAGACGCTCTCGGCCCGCGTCATGTATTTCGCGTTCAACATCAACGCCGGCTCCGGCGCCGGCGCGATGCGCCAGGGATATGGCGCCACCTGGGCGATGGTGCTGTTCGTGTTCATCCTCGCGGCGACGCTCCTCTACCAGAAGACGATGAACCGGAAGGAGGAACAGCCGTGAAAAGGAATCTGCTGCTCAAGCTGGCGCTGTACGCCTTCATTGCGGTGCTCGTGGTGCTGTATGTGTTTCCGCTGCTGTATGCGCTGAACACCTCGCTCAAGACCAAGCTCGAGTACATGTCCACACCGCTGGCCGTCACAACGAGCTTTCATGTCCAGAACTATGTCGATGCCTTCAAGAAGGCCAACCTGGCGGCATACATCGGCAACAGCGTTTTCTACATGGCCTTTTGCACGACCGCATCCATCCTGATGGCCGTCTTTCTCGCGTTCCCCATCGCCCGCGGCTATCTGCGGTTCGGAGCGGCCATATTCGGCCTGTTCCTCGTGGGCATGTTCCTGCCGGATGGCACGATTCCCCAATTCCAGCTCATCAGCGGCCTCGGATTGTACAACACGCGGCTGGGGTATATCATAGGAATGATCGGCGGGGGCGGAACACCGCTGCTGATGTTCTACGTCTACATCAAGGGCATTCCCAAGGAATTCGACGAGGCGGCCTCGATGGATGGCTGCGGGTACTTCCGGTACATGTTCCGCATCCTCATCCCGCTGATGAAGCCGGCCATCGCCTCGATGGCCATCATCACGGCGATCGGGGTCTGGAACGACATCATCCGGGCGATCATCTACCTGTCCAGCAAGGCGCTGTATCCCATCACCCGGGGCCTGTACGTGTTCCAGGGGCAGTACCAGGTGGACATGACCCAGCAGATGGCCGCCCTCATCATGGTCGCCGCGCCGTTGGTCCTTTGCTATGTGTTCCTGCAACGGTACATCGTCGATGGTGTCGTCGCCGGCGCGATCAAGGCCTGACCGGCGCAACCGGCACAACCGGCACAGGGCATGCAAGCTCCGCCACGGGGAGACGCACATGCGCACAAACAGGAAAAAGCATCCGGCCGCGCTGCCGGCCGTGCTGCTGACCGCATGGATGCTGGTCGGCGGATGCGGCTGGCAGCCGGCCGTTCCGGATTCCGAACCCACCCGGGGGACGACCGCGGCGCAGCCGGTTGACGGCGGCACCGCAGCCGGCTCCGCCACCGGCGTGTTGCCGGTCGCCGGCAGTGCGACGCCCGGCAACGAATCCGGCACCCCCGCGGCATCGGCGGAGCCTGTGTCGCTCACGCTCTGGCACATCTGGGGCAGCGAGTCGGACTCCAACAAGAAACCGTTTGAAAAGGCGCTTTCCGACTGGAAGGCGTTGCATCCCGACATCCGCATCGAGGTCGAGGCGACCGAGAACGAGACCTACAAGGTCAAGCTCCGCACGGCGATCGCCGTCAACGAGGCGCCCGACATCTTCTATTCCTGGGGGGCGGGCTTCGCCAAGCCGTTCATCGAATCGGGGAAGGTGCTCGCGCTCGACGCGCTGCTTTCCGAGGAAACACGCGGCCTGATGCTGCCCGGAAGCCTCGACAACTTCACCTTCGGCGGCAAGGTGTACGGGCTGCCCACCTTCCGCATCGCCGGCATCTTTTACTGCAACACCGAGCTGTTCGACAGGTACGGGCTCACAATCCCGGACACCTTCACGGAACTGCTGGACGCCGTCTCCGTCTTCCGCAGCAACGGCATCACGCCCATGGCGCTCGGCGCGAAGGACGGCTGGCCTGCCATTTTCTATCAGAACGTGCTGGCGATCCGCACGGCCGGCATCGCCAAGTGCCAGGCGGCCCTCCGGCGCGAGGCCTCCTTCGACGATCCGGACTTTGTGGCCTCCGCCGACATGCTGCGCCAGCTGGTGGACGCCGGCGCGTTCGACGAGGCGTGCATCCAGACGACCCAGTACGAGGCCGACCGGCAATTCATCAGCGGCCGCATTCCCATGTATTTCAGCGGCAGCTGGTTTGCCGGCACGCTGGAACAGCAGGTGTCATCGGTGACGGGCAAGGTGCGGGTGCGGAATTTCCCGTCGGTCGACGGGGCGCATGGCGACCAGAACGGGTATGTCGGCGGAACCATCGATTCGTTCATGTTCAGTGCCGCCACGCGACACCCGCGCGAGGCGGTGGATGCCATGATCGACATATCCCGGCGGTTCTGTGCCGAGGGCTATCTTTCGGGTTCGTGCATTCCCGCCTGGCAGGTCGATGTCGACGCGTCCCGCGTCAGTCCCCTCTCGCGCGACATCGTGACGCTGCTCGGCAGCCACGACGGCTACGTGCTCGCATGGGACACGATGCTGGCCGGCCTGAGTGCGCGAACCCACATCAACCTCGTGACGGACGTCATCGCCGGTCGCCGCACACCCGCGGAGTTCGCCCGGGACATGCAACAGCTCGAATGAAACGGAGGCCGTCCGCTTCCGCGTGGCGGCCGGGCCCCACGAACAGGAGGGGCCGGAGAGGAAACAGCATCATGAAGCAGCATCAGCCGACCCTCACATATCTCGACGAAGCGGGTGCCTTCCGCATGCGCCATCCGGAACAGATTGCCGATCTCGTGTTCCCGCTGTGCAACGAGGCGGGCATGATGTCCTCCGTCACGCCGACGCTCCACGGCGACGCGAAGACCGGCCAGCACCACTTCGTCCTGCAGCCGGTATCGGTCGAGGATCTGCACAACACGAAATCCGCCCGCAATTTCTGGCTGTACGTGCATGGGAAGGGGGCGTTTTCCGCGACCGGCAACTCCGCACGGCAGCACAGCCGGGCCCTGGCGGAAGCCGCGGGTGCGGAGCCCGGCGGCGCACTGTCGCGAACCGTCGAGGCAGGCCTGCTGTGGCACCGCCTCATCGTCGAGGAACCGGCCTGCGGCATCCGAAGCGAGCTGCTGAGCTTCGTGCCTGCAGGCGGCGATCCGGTGGAGCTGCTGGTGGTGCACATCGCCAACACGGGATCCGAGCCGGTCACGGTGACGCCGACAGCCGCCATGCCGATTTTCGCGCGGTCCGCCGAGAACCTGCGCGACCACCGGCATGTGACCTCGCTGGTCAACCGGGCGAGCCTGCGGCCGGAGGGGTTGGTCGTCAAGCCGGAGATCCTCTTCGACGAGAAGGGGCACCGGTTCAATGAGACGCGGTACTTCGCCTATGGCGTGGAAGGCGACGGAACCCGCCCCGTCGGCGTTTTCCCCGTCGCGCGCGATTACATCGGCGCCGGTAGCGGATTCGACTGGCCCGAGGCGGTCGTCTGCAACCGGATTCCCCCCTTTGCATGCCCGAAGGATGCGGCCGATGACGCCGCCGGCGCCGTTCCCGGCGGCGTGGAGTATGTCGGCGCGCTGCGCTTTGCCGATGCCGTGCTCGCACCGGGCGCATCCCGCGATTATGTGGTGCTGATCGGGTGCGGTGCAGAGGAAGTGGCCGAGAAGGTTTTCTCCCGGTATGACGACATCGGGAAGGCCATGTCGGCGCATCGGGCCACCTGTGCGCATTGGGAGGCGCTTTCCGGCCGGATCCGCTTTGCCGGCGGACCGGACGGGTTCCCGCAATGGATGCGCTGGATCGGCATCCAACCCGTGCTGCGCAAGATTTTCGGCAACTCCTTCCTGCCCTATCACGACTACGGCAAGGGCGGCAGGGGCTGGCGCGACCTGTGGCAGGACTGCCTGGCGCTCATTCCGAGCAATCCCGCCGAAGTCCGGCCGATGCTGGTGGACAACTTCGGCGGCGTCCGGGTGGATGGCACGAATGCCACCATCATCGGCTCCGGGCGGGGCGAGTTCATCGCGGACCGGAACAACATTGCCCGTGTCTGGATGGATCATGGGGCCTGGCCGTTCCTCACGACCATCCAGTACATCGACCAGACCGGGGACCTCGATCTGCTGCTCGAGCAGCAGGCGTACTTCCACGACGGGCTGGTTGCCCGCGCCACACGCCGCGATCCCGGACATGATGCGGCGCAGGGGACCCGGCGTTTCTCCGGCACCCTGCTCGAGCACATGCTGGTGCAGCACCTGACGAGCTTCTTCTGTGTCGGGGAGCACAACATGTCGCGGCTCGAGGGGGCGGACTGGAACGACACGCTCGACATGGCGCGCGAACGGGGAGAGAGTACGGCATTCACCGCGCTGTACGCCAGCAACCTGTTCGGCCTTGCCGTGCTGCTGGAAAAGCTGGAGGACAGGCTCGGGGTGACGGCGGTCGCCCTTGCCGCGGAGCTGTTGCCGCTGCTCGACACGCTGGCCGGTTCCGAAGCCGGACCGGTCGACTATGCGGACGCATCGGCCAGGCGGGCCGTTCTGGCACGTTACCTCGACCGGGTTGCCGCCGGGTTTTCCGGTGACAGGCGGACGGTTCCGGTCCGGGAACTCGCGGCGGACCTGCGGGCGAAGGCGGAAGCTGTCTATGCGCAGATCCGCACGCAGGAATGGATCACCACGGAGGCGGGTGACGGCTTCTTCAACGGGTACTACAACAATGACGGCGAGCGGGTCGACGGCATGCATGGCCCGACGGAGCCGGCCGGTGTGCGCATGAACCTCACCGGACAGGTGTTCACCACCATGTTCGGCCTGGCCACGCCCGACCAGGCCCGGTCCGCCTATGAGGCGGTACGCCGGTACCTGCGGGACGAACGGACCGGCGGGTTCCGGCTCAATACGCCGCTGGGGCCGCACCGGCTCAATTTCGGCCGGGGATTCTCCTTCGCCTACGGTGAAAAGGAGAACGGCGCGACCTTCTGCCACATGGCCGTCATGTACGCCAATGCGTTGTACCGCCAGGGCATGGCCAGGGAGGGATACGAGGTCTTCGCCTCGCTGTACCGGCTGTCCGCGGACCTTGGCGTTTCCGGCATGTATCCGGGCATTCCCGAATACTTCAACGCATCCGGCAAGGGGTTGTATCCCTGGCTGACCGGCTCGGCGAGCTGGCTGCTGCTGACCGTGCTGACGCGCATGTTCGGTGTGCGGGGCGAATGCGGGGATCTGGTCGTCGAACCCGCATTGATGGCGGAACAGTTCGGATCCGGCACGGCGGTTTGCGTGGAGACGAATTTCCATCACATGCGCCTTGCGGTGACCATCCGCAACGAGAAACGGCTCGATTGCGGCGCGTATGAAATCGGAGACGTGACGTTGCCCGATGCGCTGTGGCCGTTCTGTGAACGTACCGCGCGCGGCATCCGCATGCCGATGGCGGCTTTGCTCGGCTACCCGGAGAAGAAGCTGCCGATCATCCTGGATCTTGTCCCCGCAGGCGCGACGCCGTAGGAGGAGCGGTCATGAAACGTGACATGATGCGGTTGTGCCGGGCTGCCGCCTGCCTGCTGTGCGCTTGTCTGCTGCTGGGGGCATGCGCCGCGCCGGCTTCCCCCGGTGGGAACGGGTCGGCGGCGTCGCCTGCCGGTTCGGATGGAATCGGCGCGGATGCTTCTGTTTCGCCTGCCGGTTCGGATGGAACCGGCGCGGATGCTTCAGCTTCTGCTTCCGGTTCGGACGGAACCGGCGTGGAGGCTGCGGCAACGCCTGTTGTCACATCGCCGGCTTCCATCGGCACGGAAAGTACGCCCGCCGCAATGGACCGGCTGATCTGGTCCGACGAGTTCGACGGCGCGGACGGAACGGGTCCCGATCCGGAGAAATGGGTGAGGGAGACCGGCAACAACCGCGGGTGGGGCAACCGCGAGCTGCAGTACTACACCGACAGCAAGGACAATGCCTTCATGCGGGATGGGAGCCTGGTCATCCGCGCGGTGCGGGAGGAGAAGGAAGGCTTCGCCTACACATCGGCACGGCTCAAGACGCAGGGCAGGTTCGATTTCCTGTACGGACGGGTGGAGATGCGTGCCAAACTGGCACAGGGAAAGGGTCTGTGGCCCGCCTTCTGGATGCTGGGGGCCGACATCGACACGGTACCCTGGCCGAACTGCGGGGAAATCTACATCATGGAGCACCTCGGACGCACACCGGGCGTCATTCACGGAACCCTGCACGGGCCGGAGTATTACGGCGGCAAGGGCATTTCCAATTCCCTGACGACGGCGGACGACCTGTACGACACATTCCACACCTATGCCGTGGAATGGGACGAAACAGGCATCCGCTGGTTCTTCGACGGGGAACCGTATCACAAGGTCGTGAAGGCCAAGCTGCCCACCACCTACACATGGGCCTTCGACAAGCCCGAATTCCTGCTCGTGAACCTGGCTGTCGGCGGGAACTGGCCGCAAAACCCGGATGAAACGACACAGTTCCCGCAGGAATACGTCATCGACTACATCCGCGTGTATCAGTGAACACGGCAGGACGGTCCGTCATATGCCGCACGCGGCAGCCCGCCCCCCTTTGCCGCATGCATGCGCGCAACGCCGGGACGGGCTGCTTTTCGTCAGGAAAGGAATGCACGCAATGCGGGGCTTGGCCGCCCGTCGTCGCGCCAGCAGCCGAGGGCGTAATGACTCCAGCATGCCGCCGCCTGCGGCTCCCAATAGAATACGCCAGTGCCGCGGTTGTCCGGCACACCGCGAATGGCGGATAACGCCGCCTTCAACAACGCATGCGTGTCATCCGCACGGGCGGATTCGCCGCCCACCTCCGCGATGAGCACATCCTTGTCGTAAAGCCGCGCCAGCTCCTTCAGGTTTGCCGCCAGACCTTCGATCGACTCGGTGAAGTCGGCCTTGAGCCAATAGGGATACCAGGACACGCCGATCACGTCGTAGGGAACCCGGTATGCGCCGAGCGGCCCGAAGAACCGCTCATAGCGTGCCCTGTCGTTTCCCTGGTCGAGATGCAGCACAATCCTCGATTCGGGCGATGCCGCGCGCACGGCCTGGCATCCGCTCCGGACGAGCCGCGCCATCTGGTCGTACCGGTCGATGTGGCCGGTGGGCCACAGGAGGCCGAAGGTGATCTCATTGCCGACCTGCACCCATTCCGGCGTGATGCCACCGGCTTTCAGGGCGTGCAGCACCCCGGTCGTATAATCGTATACGTCCGCCAGCAGTTCCTCGAAGGAATGGCCGGACCATGCGGCAGGCTTGTTCTGCTGTCCGGGATCGGCCCAGCTGTCGCTGTAGTGCAGGTCGATCATGATGCGGAAACCCATGGCGGCACACCGTCGCGCCATCGTGACGGTCTCCTCGGTGCCGCAGTGACCGCTTGGGGAAGCATCCGACGGGTTGACCCAGCAGCGCAGCCGGATGGCATCCATGCCATGGTCCTTGAGGATCGTCAGGCAGTCCTGCGGTTTGCCGGCCGCATCCCGGAACACGAAGCCGTCGGCCTCCATCTGCGGCAGCCAGCTGACATCGGCGCCCTTGGCGAACGCGGTGCGCCGGGTTTCCGTTGCGCCGGCCGACAAGTGCATCATCCGGGAAAACACGGTTGCGTCCGTAGAGGGGCATTCCCCTCCCTTGACAGCGGTTTCGCGCTTCCCGTCGGATGAGCCGGTTCCGCCATCCGTTTCCCTGACGGAGGAAACGACATCCACAGCCACTTTTCCATCGGATGTGCCGGTGACCGAAACCGCTTTTCCGTGCAGGTCCACCGTTTGCGGATAGTACGCGGCAACTGCCTGCCGGACGGCATCATAGGCCGGATTCGGACTGCGGTCATGCCGCACGGCGTTCCGGAAGCACTCGGCGGGGCGCCGTTCCCTGCCACTGTGGCAGCAGTGCTTCGCGTCCTGCCACGGGAACAGGAAGGAACCCAGCACATGGGGATGTCGGGCGAAGAGCGCCAATCCGCGCCGGATGCATGCCGCCTGAACGGCTTCGTTGTGGCCGCCCCCGATTTCGTGATGCCAGGCGGACACCTGACAGACAGAATTCGGGCCGGCCGGTATGCCTGTCTCGTCCACCGGTCTGTCGCGCAGCGGGCCGTCCGGGGCATATCCCCATTCGCAGGCCAGCACCGGCAACCCATACCGTTCATGCAGCCGGTCGATCACCGCTGTCCACCTGTCCACCGCATTTGCCTGCCACGACCCGAAATACTGGTCGTTCCCGATGTATCCGAAGGAATGGCCCGGCCGGCAGGCCATGTCCGCCACCGCGAGTCCACCCTCCCGGCAATGGGACAGGTTGATGCCGCAAAGCGCGTCCGGATCCACGGAAACAACGCCGGCAGCGGAATAGAAGGCTGTTTGGGCGGCCACTTCCACGCCGCAGCCTCCGTGGAGGGTTGCGATGTCGATCTCGCACCTGTGGCACCACAAGGGGCCGACCAGGCCGGCCAGGTCGCGGGCAAGGAAGGCACAGGTGGCGCGCACGTTCTCCTCATACGATGCGGTGCCCTTCACTCCGGCAAAGGCGGGCCATTCGTCGAACCAGCGGGTCTTTCCGATTTCCGGGTCGAAGCGGTACGAGCCCAACCCCGGCGTGGTCGCCATGACCCGGAACCCATTTCCCGAAGCCGCCTCGATGCGGTCGCGGCACAGGCGGTATTCATCCGACAATGTACCGAACATCCGGTCCTTCCATGGAAACGCGACATGCATCCGCAGCCAGTCGAACCCCGCTTCGCGGATCCGGGCGAAGTCATCGCATCCCTGGAAATGGAAACAAAGGCCGACGGCTTTTTGTTCGAGCTTCATGCGTGCGGCACCTCCTGATGCGTCATGCGGTATGCGGTCGACACAAGTATAGTGCCGTTTTTTTCGTGCTTGCCAGCGATCGGCGGAAATAAGGCGAAAAACGGCTCCGGATCTTTGGGATTTTATCATTCGCACAAAAAACACAGAAAAATGCTCGTGTATACAGTCAAATTGCCCTGTGCTACCATGAGGGTGTCCGAAACACAACGCAGCCATACCGTACAGAACCCTTCCCGGAGCCCGCGGTCATGAGCCGGAAAACCGCCGTGGGTCTGCTTTTTGTCGCCCATGCCCGCCAGGATGGGTGACAGCGGTTCCGAACGACCACAAGGAGGATGCCCATGCAAGTACCCCAGACCATTTCCGCACCCCGGCCGCCGGTGCTTCGCAGACAGCCCGGTTTCTTCGCCCAGGTCCGGAAAAACTCGTCTTTCCTGATCATGCTGCTGCCGGCCACCCTGTTCATCCTGATCTTCGCCTACCTGCCGATGGGCGGCATCATCCTGGCCTTCAAGCAGTACCGGTATGCCGACGGCATCTTCGGCAGCCCCTGGAACGGACTGGAGAACTTCAAGTTCTTCTTCATCTCCGGCAAGGCATGGCCCGTGACCCGCAACACGATGCTCTACAACCTTGCGTTCATCGGCGTGGGCATGTTCCTGCAGGTCACCTTCGCCATCATCCTCAGTGAAATCAAGGGAAAGGTGTTCAAGAAGCTCACGCAATCGGCAATGTTCCTGCCCTTTTTCATCTCGTGGGTGGTCGCATCCTCCATCTTCTACAACATGTTCAGCTATGAGTATGGCGTCTTCAACGGCATTCTGGGCGCGCTCGGGAACGAGCCGGTCGATATCTACGCCAACGCCGCGGCCTGGCCGTTCATCCTGATCTGCCTCAATGCCTGGAAATCGGTCGGATACGGCTCGGTCGTCTATCTGGCCTCCATCACCGGAATCGACCAGGCCATCTACGAGGCCGCAGACATCGACGGCGCGAATGTGTGGCAGAAAATCCGGTTCATCACCCTGCCCAGCATCGTGCCCACGATGATCATCATGCTGCTGCTCGCACTCGGCTCCATCTTCCGCGGTGACTTCGGCCTGTTCTACCAGCTGGTCGGCAACAACGGGAACCTGCTGCCGGTGACGGACATCATCGATACCTTCGTGTTCCGGGCCCTCATGTCCACGTCCGATATCGGCATGTCCGCGGCAGCCGGCGTGTACCAGTCCGTTCTGTGCCTGATCACGATCCTCATCGCCAACAAGGCCGTGAAAACCCTGCAACCAGATTACTCTTTGTTCTGACAGAGGCAGAACAAAGAGTAATCAACCCGCGGCAGCAATTTGCGCAGCAAATCGCGGGAGCGGGACAATCAACCCGCGGCAGCCGTCATCGTTGCGAAGCAAGGATGACACCCCATCCTTCCATGAAAAGGAGACCATCATGTCGGTACAGACAAGCGACGTCCCGCACCTGGCGCCCCCCCGGCTCTCCCGGTACTATACGGCGGACCGCATCACCTTCAACGTGATCGCCTATCTGCTCGTCGGGTTGTTTGCCCTGGCCTGCTTCCTGCCGTTCTACCTTGTTGTCGTCGCCTCCTTCACCTCAGAGGCCGAAGTCATGAAGTATGGCTACGGCCTGATGTTCAGGAGCTTCTCACTCGAAGGCTACCTGCTTTCGCTGAAGAATCCGACCCTGATCGCCCGTGCTTACGGCAACACGATCGCCGTCACCGTCATCGGCACGGCCTGCGCTACATTCCTCGCGACCATGACCGGCTATGTGCTGCAGCGGGTGGATTTTCCCTGGCGCAACCAGTTCTCGTTCTTCTTTTTCTTCACCACCCTCTTCAATGGAGGTTTGGTGCCCTGGTACCTGCTATGCACGCGGGTGTTCGGTTTCAAGAACCATTTCTGGGCACTCATCCTGCCAGGCATGTTCTCGGTCTGGAACATGATCATCGCCAAGAACTTCATGAAGTCGATTCCGCACGAGATCAACGAATCCGCCATCATCGACGGCGCGGGCAACTTCACGATTTATTTCAAGCTCATCCTGCCGTTGGCCAAGCCGCTGCTGGCCACCCTCACGCTGTTCACCGCCCTGGGATACTGGAACGACTGGTACAACTGCATGCTCTTCATGACCAAGCAGGAAAAGTGGACGCTGCAGTACTATCTCCAGAAGCTCATCAACGATGCCCAGCAGCTGCGGGCGATCGCCGACAAGTCGGGCATCGAGGTGCCGTACATTCCGATCAACGCCATGAAAATGTCGCTCACCGTCATCGTCACCGGTCCCATCATCCTGTTGTATCCATTCCTGCAAAAGCATTTCGTCAAGGGTCTCACCATTGGCGCCGTAAAGGGATGACCGACGCGGTCCGCTTTCGCCGGCGCTTCCCGCCCTCGCCGGAACGCGGCGCAGCGTGTGGTGAGCGAGGCCGTACCACAGACGTCCACTCCCGAATGGGAGAGGCGATAGAAAAGGAGGACAGTCATGAAACGTACCGTGAAACTCGCCCTGACCCTCATGCTCTGCCTGTCGATGCTCCTGACTGCTGCCTGCGGCGGCGCCACGCCCGCTGCATCCAGCCCCGCATCCCCGAAAGCGTCCGAAACGGCCTCCGCTTCGGCATCCAGCGAGGCGGCCTCCACGGAAGCGGCCCCGGATGGCGCAAAGCTGTATGGCGGCGTCGATATCTCGGAGCCGGCCGAAATCGTCTACTACCACCTCGGCGATACCCCTGCCGACCTGGAAAAGGTCCTCGACTATGTCAACAACACCTACCTTGTGCCCAAGGTCAACGCCAAGCTGGTTGTCAATTTCCTGCCCTGGTCCGACTGGCAGACGAAGTACTCGCTGACGCTCGCCGGCGGCGACCAGATCGACCTGATGTACACTTCCGACTGGGCGAACTACTCGTCCGAATCCGCGAAGGGCGCCTTCCTGGAAATCACGCCCGAGTTCGTCGCCAAGTGCATGCCGCTGACCGCCGCGAAGCAGGTGGCCGCCTCCTGGGACGAAGTGAAGATTTCCGGCAAGATGTTCGCCGTGCCCCAGTCGAAGATCAACCACAACGACAGCATGGTCGTCATCCGCGACGATTTGCGCACCAAGCACAATCTGCCTGAAATCACAGACACGGATACGTACGAGCAGTACCTGTTCGCGATCGCCCAAAAGGAAGACGGCATCATCGCCTACAACGCCTCCAAGGACAACATCGACCACGCGAACCTGTACTACTACCAGGACATGAACAAGGTCGACATCGGTTATGACTTCGTGTACAACTACAAGGATGACAAGACCATCCCCTCCGTCGACGAGGTTATGTACTCCTTCTTCGATCCGGACTACACCACCTTCCTCAAGCGCATGGTGACCTGGGCCCAGAAGGGTGTGTTCCCGAAAAACGCCCTGAACAACGACATCCAGGTGCGCGATTCCTTCCAGAACGGCAAGAGCGCCGCACTCGCATGGAACTTCACCGTCTATTCCGCCGGCAAGCAGATGCGCG
This sequence comes from Bacillota bacterium, assembly GCA_023440865.1. Classification (GTDB taxonomy): domain Bacteria; phylum Bacillota; class Clostridia; order DSM-8532; family DSM-8532; genus JAEWSN01. The sequence goes on along the minus strand of JAEXRM010000061.1, from coordinate 25,142 downwards.
CCAACAACGCCGAATGGGTGCCCGGCTATTATGACATCACCCCGAACGGCTTGCACAAGCCCATGAAGTATTCCAACGACTGTATCGCGATCGCAGCCGTTTCCGAACAGCCGGAACGCGCCGCCGCCGTGCTCGACCTGATGAAGTTTGATCCCGACGTCTCCTTCACGCTGCGGACCGGTCTCGAGAACATGCACTGGAAGGCTTCCGGATCCAGCGAGTTCACGCAGATCACGGAGAATCTCGCCAACTACAACACCGATGCCTGGACCTGGGCCATCCGTCCGACCGATGACTATTTCGAAGGCCTCGTGCCCGGTTTCCGCAAGCTGCTGGGCGACGGTTCCGACGAGCAGGTCAAGCAGGACGAGATGACCAAGAAATGGACCGCCGTGTACAAGAATCCGCCGCTGCGCGCCTTCCGGTTCGACGAAACGCCGGTCAAGAACGAGCTGGCAGCTGTCAACGCGCTGCGTGACCAGTACATCCCGGCACTCCGCCTGGGCATGGCCGGCGACGTGGACGCCAAGCTTGCCGAGTTCAGGAAGGCCGCCGAGGGCGCCGGCCTTGACAAGATCACGACCGAGTTCAGGACCCAGCTGTCCAAGTACATCGCCGACACCTACAAGTAACGTGGCATAGACAACCTGGGTTCCCCGCATGTCCGGGGTAGAAACGAAACGGGACTGTGGCCCGGAAGGAAGGCAAGCCCTTTCCTCCGGGCCTTTCCGCGCACGACGGCGGCGTGGCGCGGTGACGGCAGCAGGATGTGCCGCGGCACCGCCGATGACAGGAGGCATCATGTACGAGCGAACAGACTTCGGAACCGACTGGCAGTTCAAGCTCGAGCAGACGGACAACGCATGGCGGGATGTGCGGCTGCCGCACGATTGGAGTGTCGAGGGGGAGTTCGACCAGTTGGCGCCGGCCGGTGGGGACGGCGGATTTCTCCCCTGCGGGGTCGGCCTGTATCGAAAGACATTCCGGTATGAGCCGGCGTCGCCGGGGGAAACCGTGTCGCTCCGCTTCGACGGTGTGTACCAGAACTGCCGCGTCCGCCTCAACGGAACCGATTTGGGCGGGCGCAACTTCGGTTATCTCGGCTTCGGCCTGGATCTGACGCCGCATCTGCTGACCGGTGACAACCGCATCGAGGTGCGCGTGGACAACAGTGCCCAGCCCAACTCCCGGTGGTATTCCGGATCCGGCGTCACCCGGCCGGTCCGCCTGTGCCGGACAGGCGCCGCCTGGCTGGCCTGGCACGGCATCGGCGTCAGGACGGAGGACCTTCCGGATGGCTCTGTCGAGGTCCGTCTGGACGCGGCGTTGGAGGGCCTCCCGCCTGCGGGCGCACGGGTGCGCTTCATCGTGAAGGAAGACGACCGGGTGCTGGCGGATCGGGCGGTGATGCCGGACCCGAACGGGCCCGCGGCATCGGATTCCGGGGATGTCGGGATCCCCACTGCCTTCTCGATCGGTCGTGCGGCCGGTCGCGCGGTTGCGTCGTTCATCCTGCCCGATCCGCGGCGATGGTCCCCCGACGAACCGTTCCTGTACGGACTGGACGTTGTGCTGGCGGATGCCGCGGGCCATGCGCTCGATGCCGCATCGATCCGTTTTGGCATCCGCACGATCGCCTTCGACAGGAATCATGGTTTCCTGCTCAACGGGAAACGGCTCAAGCTGCGCGGCCTGTGCCTGCACCACGACGGCGGCTGTGCCGGAGCGGCTGTGCCGGCGGCAGTCTGGCAGCGGCGGCTCCGCACACTCAGGCAGATGGGCTGCAACGCGCTGCGCATGAGCCACAACCCGCCCGATCCGGCCCTGCTTGACCTGTGCGACCGCATGGGCTTCTGCGTGATGGACGAGGCATTCGACGAATGGACGATCCGCAAGGACAAGAACGGTCAGGCCATCCATGGATACGCCGATTTCTGGGACGCCGACCACACGCGTGATCTGGCCGACATGATCCGCCGCGACCGCAACCACCCGTCCGTGGTGCTGTGGAGCATCGGCAACGAGATACCCGAGCAAACGAAGCCCGGCGGCGAGGTGACCGCCCGGGAGCTGGTCGACTTGTGCCACAGGCTCGATCCGACCCGCATGGTCACCTCCGCCTGCGACAACATCCAGGCGGAACCGGTTCCCGCCACGGAGGCGTTCCTCGCCGCGCTGGACGTCGTGGGGGCGAACTACATCAACCGGTGGCGCAACCGCACCGAGCTGCTGTACGCCGAGGACCGGCACGCGCATCCGGACTGGTGCCTCACCGGCAGCGAGCATGGCTGCGCCGGCGGTTTCCGCGGCCGCTACGAGGTGGACGGACAGGCGCCGCATCCGTGGTTCGGGGACTACCGCTCGCGCCTGGCCCGTGTGACGCCGCTGCTCAAATATACGGAGGTGAACGACTTCGTGGCGGGCGATTTCCTGTGGACGGGCATCGACTACCTCGGTGAAAGCCGATGGCCGCACAAGCATGCCAGCTGCGGCGCACTCGACACCTGCGGCTTCCCCAAGGACGCCTGGCACTTCTATCGTAGCGTCTGGACCGAGGCGCCGGTGCTGCACCTGTTTCCTCACTGGAACTGGCCGGGACGGGAGGGACGCGTGATCGCGGTGCAGTGCTGCACGAACTGCGACACGGTGGAGCTGCGCCTCAACGGGCGGAGTTTTGGCCGCAAGTCGCGCCAGTTTCCGCTGCAGGGCATGACGGAGAAGTACGGCCATTTCGACCGGATGTTGCCCCAGCCCACCACAACGGACCTGCACCTTTCCTGGGATGTGCCGTATGAACCCGGCACGCTGGAAGCCGTCGGATGGCGGGAAGGCATCGCGGTGTGCCGGGAAACGGTGGTGACGACGGATGCGCCGTACCGCCTCGAGCTGGTTGCCGAGGACCCGGAGCCGCTGCCGGGCATCACGGACATGACGCCTGCCGGCCAGCCCGCATGGCACCAGGCGGTCGTCCGCGTGCTCGATGCGGCGGGGCGGCTCGTGCCGGACGCGGAGATTGGCGTGGCCGTGAAGGTTTCCGGAGACGGCGAGCTGGCGGGCATGGACAACGGCATGCCGGAGGACCGCACCTGCCTCAGGTCGCCCGTCCGGTCGACGCTTGGCGGGCTGGCATACGTCCTGGTGCGCCGGACGGGTGAAGGGGCGGTGCTAATCCGTGCGGCCTGCGAAGGGCTTGCGGCGGCCGCGCTGACCATCGGCGGATGAGCCGTCCGGACGCGGCGAGGCGGGCAAGCTCAGCGCATGCGGCGTCAGTCCGTCCGAACCAAAGCCGCGCGATCGGCCAGATATGCGTCGATCTGTGACTGGGCGGCCATCATCACCCGGTCGACACCGCTGGAACGCATCACGCTTTCGAGCACGCGCAGCGTTTCGTCCACGTCCTGCACCGCACCCACCGAAAGCGGGTCGCCATACCGGCGGAATGCCATGCTGACCTGGTCCAGCTCATCCTTGACCTCCGCCTGCGAGAACGCGAAGGCGGCAAGCGGCATGTCGAAGAGAATGTCGCCGGCATTGGCACGGAGCGAGGCGTACTGTCCGGACCAGTCGGCCAGCGGGCGCAGCTGGCTCTTGTTGGTGAACCAGAAGCCGGTGTGCGTATAGACCGGCTTTCGGCCCGATGCGGCATCCGAAAGGCGGATGCGGTTGTCCGGGGTGACGGTGTAATGCGTTCCCTCGATGCCGAACGTGACAAGGTCGTTGTAGGCGGGGTGCTCCATCAGCCGGTCGAGTACGAGCATCGCCCGCTCGGGCTGGCGCGAGGAGGACGCGATCGCCACGCCGTTGTTCGTATAGCAGTCGCGGCTGTACCTGCCGGACTTTGTGAACATGGGCACGACCTTCACCCTGTAGCCGGCTTGCTCGGCCAGCAGGATGTTGGCGTCGACATCATACAGGTTCCCGAGGCCGACCGCGGATTTGCCGTCCTGGAACGCCTCCTTGCTGCGGATGTTGTTGGCGAAGGGATTCTTGTTGACATAGCCCTTGTCATACCAGTCCTTCATGAGGAGGGCGGTTTTCCGGAAGCTGGACCGGGCGGGTTCGTCGACATACGATACGACCCGGTATGCGGGATCCTCGATGTTGTAGGTGACGCCGTCGCACACGGTGCCGGGCATGAAGCCGTCCTCTCCCATGATCGACTGCCGGCAGGTCGATACGTCATACCCGTTGTCGAGCGCCAGCGGCACCATGCCGGGCTCGTTCTCGCGAATGGCCGCCAGGTAGGGTTCCAGGTCCGTGAACCGGTTGATCTCGGGCACGTTGTACAGCACGCGGAGATCCTCGCGCAGCAGCATGACCGGATACTTCGTGTCGGGCGTGGCGGTGGGCACCATGTAGATGCGGCCCTCGAGCGACGCGTCCTTCCAGGCGGCATCCGGTGTGGCGGCCATGTGGTTGGGCATCCAGCGCTCGAGGGTTTGCCGGTTCAATTCCAGGAAGGAGCCCTTCACGGCCTCGTCGACATAGCGGTTCCAGTTCGAGGTGTAGATCCAGTCCACGCCCTCGCCGGCCGACAGGATGAGCGGATAGCGCGTGGTGATGTCCCCCCAGTTGATGAAGTTCAGTTCCAGCCGCGTGTTCATGTCGCGCTGCAGCCGCTCGTTGACCGCTTCGACGATGGCATCCGTGTCGTTGTGCCGGGGGCCGAGCAGATATCCGATGACGGTGGCGGACTTGGATAGGCCGGCGGCCTGCGCGTCCTCGGAGCTGATGCGGAAGGCCGCCTCCGGGGCGGCGGACGATTGCGCGGCCGGATTCCCGGCGTCGGTTCCGCCGGGAACTGCGCAACCGCAGACGGCCATGCACAGGGTGAGCATCACGCCGGTCGTGGCGGTGCGGCATGCGTGCCGGGTGGTGAGGAAGGGGTGGGATCGCCGCACGGCGGTACCTCCTGGACGGCATCGCGTACGGGCGCGGTGCCACCTCATCCATTCTACCCGTTGGGCCATGCGGCGTAAAGTTGCGTGACGCATGCCCGGTCGCCGCCGCACGGTTCCGCACGGCATGGCGGGAATGATAGAATGGTGGGACGGATCCCGCGGGGCAAAGTCGTCCCATGCCCTGGTGACCGAAGGAAGGGTGCGATGTTCAAGCTTTTGATCGTCGATGATGAAAAACAGGTCCGGGAAACCCTTTGCCAGTTCATCGCATGGGATGCGTTCGGCGTGGGACCCGTCGAGACCGCGCGCAACGGCATGGCCGCACTGGAACGGCTGGCCGACTTCAGGCCGGACATCGTCATCTGCGACGTCCGCATGCCCAAGATGGACGGCATGACCTTCGCCGGCCATTTGCGCACCGTCCTGCCCGAGTGCCGGCTCATCTTCATCAGCGGCTACGCGGACAAGGAAAGCATGAAATCCGCCATCCGGCTGCAGGCCGTGAATTTCGTCGAGAAACCCATCGACCTGGCGGAGATTGGGGACGCCGTGCGGCAGGCGGTCGCCGAGCTGCGGCACCTCGAGGCCGGCCGTGCCCAGCAGCGCCGGCAGGCGGCACTCGTCCAGGAAAACTATCCGGCCATCCTCGAGCAGGCGGTGCTCGGCCTGATCAGCCCGGATGCCGATGCAAACCGGGAGCGCAAGCGGCTGGAGCGGGTCGGATGCCGCCTTCTGGAGGAGCCGCCGTTTCTTGTCGCGACCGTGCAGCTCGCATGGGACGGCCTGACGGAGGCCGAGGAACGCGCCACCCTGCGCAAGGCGATCCTCGACATGCTCAACCGCCTGCCGGAGCGGCGCAGCGGCAGTGCCCCGCAGGGAGGCCACATCGCCGGCGCGCCCGCACAGCCCGCGCGCAACGGACCGCCCTGTGCGGGACGCATGGCGGGATTCTGCTCGGACGAGCGGCTTGCGCTGGTGCTGGCGGGCACCGGGCGGGAGGATGCCGGGCGTCTGGTGCTGCAGCTCCTGGGCGAGCTTGAGGCGATCCGGCCCGGCCGCGTGTCCGCGCTGGCCGGCATCGGCATGCCGGCACGGGGCATGGAGGGCCTGCCCGAGGGGTATCGCCAATCGGTCGCGGCCGCCCGCCAGCTGTTCTACCGATCCGACGCACGGGTGCTGGCCTTCGACGGCTTGGAGCCGGAGACCCCCTTCGAGCCCCCGGCCGGTTTGCTTGCCTCGTTCCGCGACCAGCTGGGCAGAAGCGACGCAGCCGGAGCCGAGGCACTCGCGGCAGCTCTTTCAGCGCAGGCTTTGGCTTGCCGTGACGGCGAGGTCAACCACGTCAAGAACGTGTATTTCTCCCTGGCGGTGGTCGCGCTGGAATCCGCCTACAAGGGACGTGTCGACCCACTTGCCCGCCAGGCCGACCAGCCCTATGTCTGGTCACGGTTCGGCCGGATGACGCGTCTGTCCGACATGGACGCGTTCCTGCGCGACCTCATCCGCTCACGGCTGAGGCAGGAGGAATCCGGGGACCAGAAGCTCAGGGCCATCCAGCAGTACGTGCGGCGGCATTTCCACGAGCCCGACCTGTCGCTGCAGGCCGTGGCGGATGCGGTCCATCTCAGTCAAAGCTACCTGTGCAGCTTCTTCAAGAAGGCGACGGGACGGACGCTGCTCGAATACACCACGGGGCTGCGGATCGAAAGGGCGAAGGCGCTGCTTGTCGACGAGCAGATGCGGTTGTACACGGTGGCCGAGCTGTCCGGGTTCGGGGATGCGAACTATTTCTCCACCATCTTCAAGAAGGTGACCGGCATGACGCCGTCCGAACACCGGGAAAGGCAGCGGGGATGAAACGCCGGATCAGCGCAGCGCGGGTTCCGGCCGCCGGACGAAGGGTGGCCGGACGCAAGGTCTTCCCACGGAGCATGGGCATCCGCCTGAAGCTGGTGCTGCTCTTCATGGCGCTCATCTCGTTCGTGACCGGCGTGGTCTCGTTCATCAACCTGCTCTTCAGCAACCGCGAATCGGCCGCGCAGGCCGAATACTCCTCCAATCAGGCCCTGTCGCAGGCGGCGAGCTTCCTTGGGAACAAGTGCTCGTCCGTCATCGACATCCTCGACATCATGGCGGCCGATGAAACGATCCGCGACCTCATCGACGAGCCGTTGGCAGGCTATGCGCAAAACCTTGTCAAATGGTGGGCGGACGCGCGCAAGCTCAACACGGTCCTCTTCAACATGCGCAGCAACCGCGACATCAGCAGCCTGCACCTGTATTTTGCGGGCGGCCTTTCGCAGGTCTCCGGCAACAGCGATTTCACGGGGCTCGACGACGTGAGGGGCGAGTCCTGGTATGACGGACTGACACGCAGCCCCTCGCGCTACCGGTGGTTCCCGGCGGGCAGCTTCACGACGCCCGATTCCAGCGGATTCGTCACCGCGGCGCGCAAGATGCCTTCTGCGGACAACCTGCGCGAGGTCATCGGCATCGTTCGCGCCGACATCCCCGTGTCACTGCTCAAGGACATCCTCAACCAGGGGCAGTATACCCCGACAGCCGTGCTGACGCTCACGAACGCGGAGGGGGCGCTCATCTCGGCATCGGGCGACGGTCAGGCCGGAGGGCCTGACATCGTGCGGCGGCTGATTGCGGAAGCGGAGCGGAACGGCTTGCGGGAGGGGGCCTGCCAGCGCCTTTCCGTGGATGGCATCGAGTATCTCGCGGGCATCCAGACCATCCACCGCTCGGACTGGACACTCACCATCCTCACCCCCTACCGGGATGTCCTCGCGCTTGGCACCCGCACCCAGAAGCGCATCCTGCTGATGTTCCTGCTCATGGCGCCGCTCTCGCTGCCGCTGGCATTTCTTGCCGCGCAGTCGTTCACCAACCGCATCCGAAGCCTGGCAGGGCGCATGCGCACGATCGGGGCGCATCATTCGGCCGCGGAGGGCGGTCGGCGGCGAAATGGCCGAGGCGACGAGATCGATGAGCTCGAGGACGACTACGAGGCGATGCTCGAACGCCTCGACGCCCTCATGTCGGAGATGTACGACATGGGCGTGGCGAACAAGAATCTGGAGCTCAAGGCGCTGCAGTCGCAGATCAACCCGCACTTCCTGAACAACACGCTCGATCTGATCAACATGATGGGCCTGAAGCACAACCGTCCCGAGATCGTGTCGCTGGTCAAGGCGCTGGCCTCCTTTTACCGGCTGAGCCTGGGCAAGGGCGAGGATGTCGTGACGGTCGGCAAGGAGCTCGATCTCGTCCGCGCCTACATCCAAATCCAGAACATGCGGTTCGATGATTGCGTGGCCCTTTCCGTCGATGTGCCGGAAGCGCTGCTGGCCGTCCGCATGCCCAAGATCATCCTGCAGCCGCTGGTGGAAAACGCGATCCTGCACGGTATCCTCGAGTCGGATCGGGAAACGGGCAGCATCCGCATCACGGGCAGCAGGCACGGGGAGCGGGTCGTCCTGTCGATCCGGGACGACGGGCAGGGGATGGAAGCGGATGTCGTCCGCCGGCTGGTGGCCCGCCCTGCCCTGTTGACGGAGGCTTCACCCGTATCACCCGCCGCCCAGCCGGCGGCCGCGGTCACGGCAGCGCCGGAGGCCGATCGGACAGAAGGCGCGCCGCTGTCCGCCGGCGGCACGGCGTCCCCGGGTGACGCGTCCGGCTACGGCGTGCGCAACATCGATCAGCGGCTGAAGCTGCTTTTCGGACCTGAGTTCGGCCTGGCCGTGGAGAGCGCGCCCGGAAAGGGCACCACGGTGCATGTCGTGCTCCGCTCCGGGACGGGGCAGGGATGACGGCGGGCGGGCGGCCGTCTGTCGTGTCGGATACAGTCGAATCTTGTGCAATCCGGGTTGCTTTCCGCCCGGCCACATGATAAAGTAGGGCTGTACCCGCGCCGAAGAGCAAACGGCCCTGCCATCCGGCACGGGACGTGCATGGGGGGGCCGGTGTGAAACTCAACAAGCGTCTCGTGCTGCAACTGTCGTTCCTGCTGCTGGTCACCTGCACTCTCATGGGGGTCGTGGGTCATGCCGTCGCACGCCGCGAACTGGGTCAGAAGGGGGAGACGATCCTCAAGAACAGCGTCAGTCTGGCGCGTCTGATCATCCGTTCCTACCAGGAACAGGTGAATGCGGGCATCCTGACGGAAGCGGAGGCGATGGAGCGCGTCAAGGTCCTCCTGGTCGGCCGACGCAAGGAAGACGGCACGCGGGCGCTCATCCGTGTCGCCGATATGGGGGAGCACGGTTATTTCATCGTCTATGACCGGTTCGGCAACGAAGTGATGCATCCCACGCTGGAAGGGATGAACATGTGGGATGCGGAGGATCGCGGGCGGCCCGGGTTCTTTCTCGTGCAGGACCAGATCGGAAAGGCGATTGAAGGCGGCGGTTTCACGGAGTATGACTGGGAGCTGCCCAACTCCGCCCGTATCGCCCGGAAGATCAGCTACGGCGAGTATGAGCCGGGTTGGGGCTGGATTGTCTGCGCCACTGCCTATCGCATCGATTTTGACCGGGGAGCGAACACCATCCTGCTGGTCACGCTGGTCCTGGCGGTTCTGTCCCTGGGCGCCGGCAGCGCGATGTCCTGGAAGTTCATCCGGTTCGTGACGGTCCCTGTGGAGGGGCTCCTTGGCGCGATGCGGCGGGCGGAACGTTATGCGTATGACCGTTATGTCAAGCGGCGGAACGGCTCGGTGCGCGACGACGAGATCGGTCGGCTGGCTGTCGGCTACAACCGCTTGATCACCGAAAAGGATGCCGCACAGGAGAAGCTGCTCGAAAGCGAGCAGCGGATGTTCAGGCTGGCGTACTTCGACGACCTGAGCACGCTGCCCAACCGGAACCACTTCCGCAAGACCGTGGAGGAGGGCATAGCCGGAGGGCAGCCGAACGGGGTATTCCTGCTGCTCGACGTCCGCAATTTCCGCCTCATCAACACGCTGTATGGCGAGGCGTTCGGCGACGAGCTCATCCGTATGGCCGGCGTGCTGCTTGCCACCTTCCAGTCCCCAGCCAACGCCATCGCGCGCATCTCCGGCGACGAGTTCGCCGGATGGGCCGCCGGATGGGCCGAAGGCGCGGTTGAACGCAATGTGGAGCGCTTTCGCATCCTGCTGCAGGAACGCGCTGCATGCGATGGCGTCGACCTGCGGATCGACCTGCGCACGGGCTACGCACTGTATCCCGATCACGGCGCCGATTTCGAGACCCTCTACAAGCATGCGACGATTGCGGTCCGACATGCGAAGACCCTGGGAACGAATGCGGTTGTGGTGTACGACGCGGCCCTTCATGCGGCGATCGCGCGGGAGGAACGCATCCGGCAGCTCCTCGAGCAGGCCATCGACAACCAGGCCTTCCGCCTCGCCTATCAGGCCAAGGTGGAGCCGGGAACCGGCCGTGTCGCGGGCGTCGAGGCGCTTGCCCGGTGGGACAGCCCGGAGCTGGGGCCTGTCAGCCCTGCGGTGTTCATCCCGATCGTCGAGGCGAACGGACTGATCACCCGGTTCGGCGAGATGGTCATCGACATGGCGCTGGCTGACTGGTCGGGCCTGGAGGCGAAGTATGGCCCAGCCTTCACGTTGTCGATCAATCTGTCGCCCGAGCACCTGTTCGATCCCAACCTCGAAACCAGGCTGTTCGATGCAATCCGGCGCCATGGGGCCGTCTCGTCGCGCATCCTGCTCGAAATCACCGAGCACGCACGCATCGATGACTTCGATCGGATCCGGACCGTGATGGAGAAGTGGCACCCGTATGGCATCCGCTTCTCGCTCGATGATTTCGGCACCGGATACTCCTCGCTGTCCTACATCCGCCAGCTCCCGCTGGACGAGCTCAAGATCGACCGTGAGTTCGTCGAGGACCTGCTGACGGACGCGCACGCGCCGGTGCTGCTCGATGTGATCTGCCGCATGGCACGCAGCTACGGGCTCACGGTGGTCGCCGAGGGCGTCGAGACGCCCGAGCAGGAGGCGATGCTGGTCGCCGCCGGTGTGGACCTGGTGCAGGGATACCTGCATGCGCGTCCGGAGCCGCTTGGATGAGCGCCCGTTTCTCCGGTCCGTCCTTGCTTGCGTTGAAAAAGTGCTAATCCGCTCCACGCGGGCCATGGTATACTAATGGGTACCATGGACGCCGGCGTTACCTCATCCCGGTGTCTTCGGAGGTCCCATGCGTGAACACAGGCCCAGTGCCTTTCGAAGGTGGATGATCGTCCTCTTGGCGGTCATCGCGCTTGCATCCCTTTTCCTGTCCCTCATCCTCACCGGGCGCATCGCCCGCCAGATGGCGGCTGTGCGTCCCGAAGCCGCCCTTTCGGGCGCCTCGGCACGCCATGTCTATGTGCAGCTGTCCAACCTTGACGCCAGCTTTCGCGACGGTTTTCTCACCGGTGCCCGGAAGGCCGCGGATGAGAACGGACTGGCGCTGGAGGTGGCCAATGTCGCCGGCACCGCCGGCGCGGAGGAGTACGCCTCCCTGCTGGAAGCCGCCGTGGACGCACGTGTGGACGGCATCATCCTGCAGCCTGTCTGGAAGGACTCCCTGGCAGGTGTCGTGACACGCGCCCAGGAGAAGGAGATTCCGGTCATCACCGTCGAGGAGGACATGCCCGAATCCAACCGGGTCTGCTATGTCGGCATCAACTCCTTCGAGTTTGGCACGCTTGCCGCCCGGCTGGCGGGGGAGGCCACCGCCTACGATGCCGATGTCGCGGTCGTCCACCGCGGCCTGAACCAGGGAAACGATACGGAAAGCAGTCTGCGGCTCGGCGGACTGCGCGATGTGGCCGACCAGTACCCGACCTTGCGCATCACGCGGGTCGAGCAGGGAACCAATGCCGTATTCGGATCCGAGGACGTGTTCCGCGACATCCTGACGAACAATCCGGGTGTCAGCGTGCTGGTCTGCATGAACGCCCGCGACACGGTCGCGGCCGCGCAGACCGTGCTCGACCTCAACCGCCTGCGGTTCGTGCAGATCATCGGCGCGGACCTGACCCCCGAGATCCAGGCGCTGCTCGACAAGCGCGTCCTGTACGGCACCATCGCCCGCAATCCGGAGCACGTCGGTTACCAGAGCGTCCAGGCGATGGCCCGGGTGCTGGAGGGGAAATCCGTGCCCGATTTCATCGATGTCGGCCTGAAGACCGTCCGCAGCGTGCAGCGGGCGGTGACGCGGTAGACGGCGGAAGGGAGGGATGGCATGCGACCCACCAGGCAGCGGGTTTCCAGTGACGAAGCCGGAGGAGGACGACAGATTCCCGGCGGAGACGGGGGCGGACATGCCGCATCCGGCGTATCCGGTTTCATCGGGCGGCTGCCGGGTATCCTGGCCGATACCGTCCGCCACCTGTCAGGCGGCCTCCCCGATACCATCCGGCGCCGCCTGATGCTGCTGTTCCTCTCGACGACGCTGCTCTCGAGCATCATCAGCCTGTATGTCTTCTTTGCCTTCTCCAACCTCACCGACAACATGGCGGCCATGTTCGAGACATCCACCCTGCTCGACGGCATGCTTGGCGACCTGGAAGAGGCAAACCAGAACCTGTACGGTTTTTTGACCACGCGCAACAACGAGAACCTGCTCAATTTCAGCCGCCGGTCCGACCGGCTCTCGGCATTTGTGGCGGATTCGACGCCGTCGATGCAGCGTGATCTGATCATGCGCGACATCCTGCACATGATCCCCTCCTATCTCGAGGAGGCGAATCTGGCCATCGACGCGCGGCGGGCGCGCGATCCCGCCTACAGCGGGCATTACGATCTGGCCAGCAGGGCGATGGAGCACATCCGCACCTATGCGCAGGCGCTCAACCTCGCCCAGCTCGAAAAGAACACGGACCTGTTCCGCAACCAAAGCCAGAACATCGGCTGGTTCAAGATCTCGGCCATCGTCATGATCACCTCGATGATTGCCCTGAGCATCCTGCTGGTGCTGTACATCATCGACAAGATGACCGACCCGATCGTGCGGTTGTCGCACGCCTCCGAGGAAATCGCCAACGGCAACTTCGACACGGAGGAGATCCCCGTCAGCGGCGAGGAGGAGATCCGCGTCATGGCGCAGGCATTCAACCGCATGAAGGATTCCATCCGCGCCTACATCACGGAGCTGCACGACAAGCGCGACACCGAAACCATGCTGCTCGAGCAGAAGATGCAGAACATGAAGATGCAGAACCTGCTCGACTCGTCGCGCCTGCAGTCGCTGCAGGCACAGATCAATCCGCACTTCCTGTTCAACACGCTCAATGCCGGCATCCAGCTGTCCGTCATGGAGGGGTCCGACCGTACGACGGAGTTCCTCGAGAACCTGTCGGACCTGTTCCGGTACAACATCCGCAAAACAGGCTCCACCGTCTCGCTGCTGGAGGAGATCCAGCATGTGAAGGCCTATGTGGAGCTGATGAAAGTGCGATTCGGCGATTCCATCGGCTTTTGGTTCGATGTGGAGGAGTCTGCGCTCGGCGTCGGCATACCGCCGCTCTCCATCCAGACACTGGTCGAGAACGCGTGCATCCACGGGCTGCGCAACGCCGAACGGGGCACCATCCGCATCCGTGTGGAGGATCATCCGCAGGAGGTGCGGATCTCCGTGGCGGACGACGGGTGTGGCATGGAGGACGATCTGGTGAAGGACTTCTTCACGCGCAGCCGGCTGGAGCCGGGTGTGCCCGGCGGCGGACGCGGCGGCCATTCCACCGGCATCGGACTGACGAATGTCATCCAGCGGCTCCGGCTCCATACCGGGGTGGAGGATGTGATGCACATCGATTCGACGGTCGGCGAAGGCACGGAGGTCACCATCCTGCTGCCGAAGGCAGTCCGGGAGCCGGAAGGCGCGGCCGCTCCGGTTGCACCGGCCGCATCGGACGAGCCGGTTGCATCGGACGAGCCGGCCGCATCGGACGAGCCGGTTTCATCGGACGAGCCGGTTGCATCGGTGAAGCCGTCCCAGCCGGCGGCATCGGACAAGGAGGCGCCCGCATGCTCAAACTGATGGCCGTCGATGACGAGCAGATCGTGCTGGATTCCATCCGCTTCCTCGTCGAGCGCGAGGTGGAGGGTTTCACCCTTGTCGCGACCGCGCGGTCCGGTCGGGAAGCCATTCTCAAGGCGGAGGAGACGGTGCCCGACCTCATCCTGATGGACATCCGCATGCCGGGCATCGACGGGCTCGAGGCCATCCGGGAGATCCGGCAGCGCCTGCCGGCGATGCGCTTCATCGTCATCTCCGCGTACGAGCAGTTCGCCTATGCCCGCCAGGCCATCGAGCTGGGCGTGCTCGACTATGTCGTCAAGCCGCTCAAGCGGCAGATGCTGCGCGACATCCTCGCCAAGGCGGCCCTGGAGCTCGAACGCGAACGCCGGCGCCGCCAGCGCGACCTCGAGAACCTCGAAAAGCTCGAGAAGCTGATGCCGGTCCTGGAGCAGGGCTTCATCCACAGCATCCTGCTGCACCGCGAGCTCGGCGGAGAGATCGAGAAGTACCGCGACCTGTTCGACCTGTCATCGAGCCATGCCTACATGATGGTGGTCGAGATGCAGGATCCGCTGGCCGGGGACCGGGACAATGCCATCGGGACGGGGATCCGCGCCCAAAGCCTGTATCCGGCTGTCTGCGAGCGGATCCGGAACAACCGGGTGGCACTGGTCGGACCGTTGATCGTCAACCGCATCGACGCCTGCCTGATGGTGAATGAGACGGAGAACGAGTACCAACAACGCCTTTCGGCGATCGGTCTTGCGGAAGGCCTGCTTTCGATGCTGTCCGATCACGAGGGGCTGTCCTGCCGCATCGGCATCGGGGGCATGCATCCCGTCGCCGATATGGTCGCTTCGCACGACGAGGCCATCCGCGCCCTCCATCTGGCACCGAACGGCGGCATCGTCCACATCATGGATGTCCGGCCGGCGGAGACCGGCACCATGGACTGGATCCGGTTCGAGCAGGGTCTGCTGACGGCACTCGAGGAAGGGGACGAGCACACGCTCGCCGGCCTGCTCGAGCGCATCTTCACGGAGATGTCCGTTCTCGATCCGAAGGTGCGGAACAAGCTCATCGAGTGGATGGTGGTGGCGCACCGCGTTGCTGCCGAAAACGATGTGCGCGAGGACCGCATGCTCGACTGCCAGACCTACCTGTCCGAACTGCTCGGCATCGCGTCGGAGCCGCTGTTCCGCGACTGGTACATCCAGCGGATCCAGCTGCTGGCGGTGCGCATCCGGGAAGCGCGGACAGGCAAGACGAGCCGCATCATCGAAACGGCCAGACGGATCCTGGAGGCGGAGTTCACGACCGAGATCTCGCTCGAGGGCCTTGCGAACCGCGTCAATCTCAGTCCGCGGTATTTTTCCCGCCTGTTCAAGGATGAAACCGGAACAAATTTCATCGACTGCCTGACAACGCTGCGCATCGACAAGGCCAAGGAACTGATGCGGAAAACGGACAAGTCCGTCAAGGAGATCTGCTACGAGGTCGGCTACAGCGATCCGAACTATTTCAGCCGCCTGTTCCGCAAGCAGACGGGCGTGACGCCGACCGAATTCGCGGGGAGGTAACGAACGTGGGACACATGCGGGGAACCGTACGTCTGATCGCATTGGCGCTGGGCCTGTCGCTGTGCCTGCCCGGCTGCGGGCAAAAACCGCCGGCGCAGGTTGAGGATCCGTTGCGTATCGGCTTTCTGATCGACTCGGTCGTCGTCGAGCGGTGGCACCGCGACCGCGACATCTTCTCGGCCAAGGCCAAGGAGCTGGGGGCGGAGGTCATCGTGCAGATCTGCAACGAGGACAACGCCACGCAGCAGCAACAGATCCGCGACATGGCCACACAGGGCGTCGATGTGCTGGTGGTCATTCCCTATGACAAGGATGGTCTCTCGGATGTGATCAAGGCCGTCCGGAAACGCGGCATTCCCGTGATTTCCTATGACCGGCTCATCCGCAACGCGAGCGTCGACCTGTACATCTCCTTCGACAACGTGCAGGTCGGGGAGTTGATGGGCGGCGAGCTGGTCAGGAAGGCGCCGCAGGGGCAGTATGCCATCATCAACGGATCGCCGCTCGACAACAACAGCTACCTGTTCAACCAGGGATACCATGACGCATTGTCCGACGCGCTGCAGCGGGGAGACATCACCATCGTTTCGGAGACCTGGGCGGATGCGTGGCGGCCGGAGATCGCCTATGACACGATTCATGACCTGCTTGCGAAGAGCGGGACTGTCGACGCTGTCATCGCGGCCAACGACGGATTGGCGGACGCCGCCATCCGGGCATTGGCGGAAAACCGTCTGGCCGGCATGATACCGGTGGTCGGGCACGACGCGGACCTCTCCGCCTGCCAGCGGATCGCCGAGGGCACGCAGCTGCTGACCGTCTACAAGCCCATCAAGGAGCTTGCCCAGAGTGCCGCGGTCGCCGCGGTGCAGCTCGCGCGCGGCGAGACGCCGGTCGCCTCCGACGTCATCTCCGATGGCAGCGGCAACATCCCCTACATCAAGTTCGAACCCGTACTCGTCACCAAGGACAACCTGGTGCAGACCGTCATCCGCGACGGGTTCCACACATATGAGGACGTGTACCGGAACGTGCCGGAAATGCAGCGGCCCGCGAAAGAGTAGCACATGGCAGCATTTTTTCCACCCGGCCGGGCCGCATTCGCGAAAAAAGTGCAGATACATCCCCCGGTATGGCGAAAGAAGCGGATTCCGTGAAGAACCGCTTCTCTTTTGTGCAGGGAGTTTTTGTTTTCCGACTGATAGGATGGGTGTGCCCGGTCGCGGTTCGTGCCGCTCCGGAGTCATACCCCATACGAAAAGGGAGGAAAAAGAAATGAAACGCGTACTCTCTGTGCTCCTCGTCCTTTCCCTGCTTGCCACGATGCTCCTCGTCGGCGGCTGCGGCACCAGCAACAGCAAGCTGGTCGGCGTGGCGATGCCCACCAAGTCCCTCCAGCGCTGGAACCAGGACGGCGAAAACATGAAGAAGTCGCTGGAGGCCGCCGGCTTCCAGGTCATCCTCGAATACGCCAACGACAAGGTCGACCAGCAGGTCACACAGATCGAGAACATGATCACCAAGGGCTGCAAGGTCATCGTCATCGCTTCGATCGACGGCACCGCGCTCAAGGGTGTTCTGGCCTCCGCCGCGAAGGATGGCATCAAGGTCATCGCGTATGACCGCCTCATCCGCGACTCCGAGAACGTCGACTACTACGCCACGTTCGACAACTACCTCGTCGGCAAGATCCAGGGCGACTACATCGTCAAGGCGCTGGGCCTCGACCAGGGCAAGGGTCCGTTCAACATGGAAGCCTTCGGCGGTTCCCCCGACGACAACAACGCCTTCTACTTCAACCAGGGCGCCATGGACGTGCTGCAGCCCTACATCGACTCCGGCAAGCTCGTCTGCGTTTCCGGTCAGCTGAAGATGGAACAGATCGCCATCCAGGGCTGGAAGGCCGAAGGCGCACAGGCCCGCATGGACAACCTGTTGACCGCCAACTACTCCGACAAGAAGCTTGACCTGGTTCTTTCCCCGAACGACTCCCTCGCCCAGGGCATCGTCGCCTCCCTCAAGGCCGCCGGCTACGGCACGGCCGAGAAGCCCTTCCCGGTTCTCACCGGCCAGGACTGTGACGTCATCAACGTCAAGATGCTCATCGCCGGCGAACAGAGCATGTCCATCTTCAAGGACACCCGTACCCTGGCCGACCAGGTCGTCAAGATGACCACCGCCATCATGAACAAGACCGAAGTGCCGGTCAACGACACCAAGACCTACGACAACGGCATCAAGGTTGTTCCGTCCTACCTGTGCGCCCCCGTGTTCGCAGACAAGGACAACTACAAGCAGCTGCTCGTCGATTCCGGCTACTACACGGCCGATCAGCTGAAGTAATCGTTTCCGCATATGCCGGTTCATCTGCCCCCCCTGGGGATGGCGGCATGACATGAAAAACCGGACACCGGGCTGCGGCAGCACTGCCGTGGTCCGGTGTCCGGTTTGAACTGCGGGAACAGCCTCGGGATCGGAAAAGGAGCATGCTGATATGGCGGAATACATCCTGCAAATGAAGAACATCCGTAAGGAGTTTCCCGGTGTCGTCGCCTTGAAGGAAGTGAACTTCAACGTCGACAAGGGGGAGATCCACGCGCTCGTCGGCGAGAACGGCGCGGGCAAGTCCACCCTCATGAAGGTGCTCAGCGGTATTTACCCAAGCGGCTCCTATACGGGCGACGTTGTCTACGAGGGCAATGTTTGCGCCTTTACGGATATCAAGTCAAGTGAACGGGTGGGCATCGCGATCATCCATCAGGAGCTGGCGCTCAGCCCCTACATGACGATCGCGGAGAACATCTATCTGGGCAACGAACGCAACCGCAACGGCATCATCAACTGGCACGAGACCGACGAGAAGGCCATCGCGCTGATGAACCAGGTCGGCCTGAAGGTGGATCCGCACGCGCTCATCAAGGACATCGGCGTCGGCCGGCAGCAGCTGGTCGAAATCGCGAAGGCGCTGGCCAAGAACTGCCGCCTGCTGATCCTCGACGAACCGACTGCGGCCCTCAACGACGAGGACTCGGACCATCTGCTGAACCTGTTGATCGACCTGAACAAGAACCAGGGCATCACCTGCATCATCATCTCCCACAAGCTCAACGAGGTGACCCGCATCTCCGACAAGATCACCGTCATCCGCGACGGCTCGACCATCGAGACCCTGGTGCGCGGCGTCGACGAGATCACGGAAGCCCGCATCATCAAGGGCATGGTCGGTCGCGAGATGGTGGATCGTTTCCCCAAGCGCACGCCGAACATCGGCGAAGTGGCGTTCGAGGTCAAGGACTGGGTCGTTCACGATCCAATGGACGAAGACCGGATCAAGATCAAGAATGTGAGCTTCAACGTGCGCAGGGGAGAAATCGTCGGCATCGCGGGGCTCATGGGCGCAGGTCGTACGGAGCTTGCCATGAGCATCTTCGGACGCGCCTACGGCAAGAACATCCGGGGCACCATCATCAAGGATGGCAAGGAAATCCACACCCATGACGTCAGCCAGGCCATCGACCATGGCATCGCCTACCTGACCGAAGACCGCAAAACGGCCGGACTTATCCTCATCGACGACATACGCCGCAACATCACGATGGCAAATCTGAAAAAGCTCAGCAAAAGAGGCGTCGTGAACATGCATGAGGAGGTTACGGTCGCTGAGAAATATCGCGATCTGCTCCGTATCAAGTCCTCCGACATCTACCAGCTGGCGGGCAATCTGTCCGGCGGCAACCAGCAGAAGGTCATTGTCGCGAAATGGCTGTTCGCGGAACCGGACGTCCTGTTCCTGGACGAACCGACGCGCGGCATCGATGTAGGCGCGAAATACGAGATCTACTGCATCATCAACGATTTGGCCAGCCAGGGGAAGTGCGTCGTCGTCATATCCTCGGAGCTGCCGGAAATCCTCGGCATCTGCGACCGCGTCTATGTCATGGACGAGGGCGAGTTCGTCGGTGAGATGCCGATTGCCGAGGCGAATCCGGAGAGCATCATGCGCTGCATCGTGGCCAATGAACGCAAAAAGGTCACGGAAGACGCCGCCGGTGCGGCTGCCGGACTGTAGGGAGGACCGAAATGGAGAACTTCGTAACCGTCATCAAGAAAAACATCCGCCAGTACGGCATGCTGCTGGCACTCGTCGCCATCACGATCTTCTTCGAGATCGCCACCGGCGGCATCCTGCTGCGGCCGATCAACATCGACCGCCTCATCCAGCAGAACAGCTACATCCTCATCCTGTCGATCGGCATGCTGTTCTGTATTCTGACCGGCGGCAACATCGACCTTTCGGTTGGCTCGATCGTGGGCCTGGTCGGCGCCTGCTCCGCCGTGTTCAGTGTCATGTGGGGGCTTCCGGTGCCCGTCGCGATCGTCATGGCCCTCATCGTCGGCATTGCGGTCGGCGCCTGGCAGGGCTACTGGATCGCCTACATGAAGATTCCACCATTCATCGTCACCCTCGCCGGCCTGTTGATTTTCCGCGGCTTCACGAACCTCATCCTCGTCGGCGGCCAGACGATTCCGCTGCCCGACCTGTATGTGACGATCGCCTCCAAGACGGTGCCCGACTTCATCGGCAAGGCACTTGGCGTGACCGGCATCGACCTGACCTGTGTCGCGGCCGGTGTCCTGTGCGCGTTCCTCTTCCTGTTCATCCGCATCAGGGACCGCAAGATCCGCTTGCAGTACAAGCTCGCTGTTCCGAAGATGAACCTGTTCCTGCTTGAGGTCGCCGCCTTCATGGCGCTCATCGTCATCTTCGCGGTGGCCCTCGCGCTGGCGAACGGGTTGCTGTACATCGTCGTCATCCTGCTGGCGCTCATCGTGGCCTATACGTTCCTTGCCAGCAAGACGGTCTTCGGCCGCCATGTCTACGCCCTTGGCGGCAATGCCAAGACGGCGGAGCTCTCGGGCATCAAGACCAAGCGCGTCATGTTCCTTGTCTACTCGAACATGGGCCTGCTGGCCGCCGTGGCCGGCATCGTGGCCGCCGGCCGGTTCAATTCCGCCGCGCCGACCGCCGGTGACGGCGTCGAGCTGGACGCCATCGCGGGCTGCTTCATCGGCGGCGCCTCTGCGACCGGCGGTATCGGCACCATCGTCGGGGCCATGATCGGTGGCGCCACCATGGGTATTCTGAACAACGGCATGTCCATCATGGGCATCGACACGTTCTGGCAGAAGGTCGTCAAGGGCATGGTCCTGCTGCTGGCCGTCGCCTTCGACGTGTATTCGAAGTCCAAGTCCAAGTCCAAGTGACACGTCACAAACGAAGCACCCCATAAGGCCGGCCCGCGGGAGTGGTCAGGACATGCCCGCGGGCCGGCTCTCATTTCTTCCAGTCTTCATCCGTGCCGCACCATTGTTCATGCCGTGTCGCCATCCCGCATGAACGGACCCGTATTGCGCGTCTGCCTTTCGAGGCAGGCGCTTTTTGCTGTGCCGGAATAAGGGCATGCATCCGGATGTCGGATTTTTACCGGAAAACATGTCTGATTTCTTTCTTATTTCCGCTTTTTGCTTTCCGGTACCATGTATGCAGACAACCGGCCCGGCCCGAGTCCGGAACGGAACCGAGGTTCACGTCCGACAGCGCCGGGGCGCATGAGAGGTAGCATCGATGCAAACAGCCCATCTGCAGAAAATGACCGAAACACGGGCGCGAAAGGGCATGCCGCAAGGGCTCAAGCTGCTGCTGATGGTATCGCCGTTCATGGTCCTGGTGTTCCTCTTCGCGTACTTTCCGTTGTACGGCTGGACCTACGCCTTTTACGATTTCAAGCCGCCACTCAAGCTTTCCCAGTGCGACTTCGTCGGGTTCAAGTGGTTCGAGATGCTGTTCCGCAACGCCATGCAGCTCACGCAGATCGGCAAGGTGCTGCGCAACACGTTCGCCATGAGCGGCCTGGGCATCCTGACCTCCTTCCTGCCGGTCGTGTTCGCGATCTTCCTGTCCGAGATCAAGGCCGAGCCTTTCAAGAAGGCGGTGCAGACCCTCACGACGCTGCCCAACTTCATCAGCTGGGTGCTGGTGTACTCGGTGGCCTACTCGCTCTTCTCCAACACCGGCATGGTCAACAACCTGCTCGTGTCGCTCGGTTTGACGGATATGCCGGTCAAATTCCTCGACAGCGACGATTTTACCTGGTTCAAGATGATGGGATGGAACATCTGGAAGGGGCTTGGCTGGGGCGCGATCATGTACCTGGCGGCGATCGCGGGCATCGACCAGGAGCTGTATGAGGCCGCCCGCGTCGATGGCGCGGGTCGGTTCCGCCTGATGTGGCACATCACGCTGCCCGGTCTGCTGCCGACCTTCTTCGTGCTGCTGCTGCTGTCGATCGCCAGCTTCCTGTCGAACGGCCTCGACCAGTACTTCGTCTTCCAGAACGCGTTCAACCGCGAGCATATCCAGGTGCTCGACCTGTACGTGTACAACATCTCCATGGGCGGCCCCAACAGCTACTCGCTCGCCACAGCCCTGAGCATGCTCAAGAGCCTGGTCAGCATCACACTGCTGTTCGTGGTGAACGGCCTGTCCAAGGCGACACGCGGCGAGTCGTTCATCTGAGCCGTGCCGCCGGGATCCGTGGAGTCCGCCCGCTGGCACCGGCCGCCGAAGGCGATCGCGGGCCCCGACCGGGCCTGGCCCGGGGCCCGGAGGAAGAAGAGCCGTTTGCCACCCATCAGACATCGGCACCGTCGCGACGCGTTCGGGGAAAGAGGTATGCAACATGTCGACAGCCGTCATCAAGAGGCGTCCGGCCCGTTCCGGCGGGGATATCGCCTTCAATGTCCTCAACTACGCGGGCTTCGCCCTTTTCACACTGCTGTGCGTGTATCCCTTCTACTATCTCCTCATCAACACCATCAGCGCCAACGATCTGTCCGCCAACGGCATGATCAACTTCCTGCCGCAGCAGATCCACTTCAGGAATTATGTCGAGATCCTCAAGCTCAAGGGCTTGCCGCAGGCCGCCGGTGTATCCCTTGCACGCACCCTGGTCGGGACCGCCTGCACCGTGCTTGCCTCCGCGTTCCTCGGGTTCATGTTCACCCAGCGGAAAATGTGGGGACGCACCTTCGTCTACAGGTTTATGGTCGTCACAATGTACTTCTCCGCGGGCCTCATCCCGATGTTCATCACCATGCTCAACCTGCATCTGGTCAACAACTTCTGGGTCTATGTCGTGCCCGCCATCGTGCAGCCCTTCAACATCATTCTGGTCAAGACATACCTCGAATCGGTGCCCGCCTCGCTGCAGGAAGCGGCGGAGATCGACGGCGCCGGCATCCTGCGCATCTTTGTCCAGATCATGCTGCCGATTTCGGTGCCGATCATCGCCACGATCGCGATCTTCTCGGCCGTGGGCCAGTGGAACAGCTTCCAGGACACGCTGATCTACATCACCGACCAGAAGCTGTACTCGCTGCAGTATGTGCTCTACCAGTACATCAACCAGGCCAATTCGCTCGCGCAGCTGATCAAGAACAGCTCCTCGAACATGACCAACGAGGCCATGCTCAACCTGGCCACCAAGCAGACGCCGACCTCGGTGCGCATGACCGTCTCGGTTGTGGTGGTCATTCCCATCCTGTGCGTGTATCCGATGTTCCAGCGTTATTTCGTCAAGGGCATCATGATCGGATCCGTCAAGGGTTGACACGGTCTCTCCCCCGCCAGAGGCTGCTCGGAACCGGTCCGCCGGGAACCGGGCGCCGGCCCGATCCATCCGGCTGTTCACGGGAGCCAGCGGCTCCGTCGTGCATACAGGAAACAGTATAGGAGGAAAGAACATGAGAAAACCAAACGTCAAGCTGCTCTCGTCTCTGCTTGCCTTGACACTGGCCGGCTCGCTGGTCGCGGGCTGCGGCCAGGCCGCACCGGCGGCATCATCCGCACCGGTCTCCGCCTCGGTCTCCGCTTCCGCCTCGGAAAGCGCGGCGGCCACCGAATCCGCCCCCGCGTCCGCGGAAGCCAAAACCTATGACAAGACCATCACCATCGACAACTTCAACAGCCAGGCCAACTATCAGGGCGTCCAGTCCGGCTGGTTCGCCAAGGTGGTCAAGGACAAGTTCAACATGGAAATCAACATCATCGCGCCGAATGTGGCCGGCGGCGGCGACACGCTGTTCCAGACCCGTTCCGCCGCAGGCAACCTCGGCGACCTGGTCATGATCGGCGCGGAAAACGGCCGTCTGGCGGACACCGTCAAGGCGGGCCTGATGTACGACATCTCCGACCTGGTTGCCGGCAGCGCGAACCTGCCCAAGTATCAGAAGGCGATCGACAACATCAAGAACCTCATCGCGTCCGACAAGGTTTACGCGGTTCCCTCCGCCGTCACCACCCTGCCGGCGACCACTCCCTCAGAGGGACTCGACCTGACCTATGGCCCCTACATCCGCTGGGACCTGTATACCGCCCTCGGCAATCCGGTCATCAGGACCCAGGAGGACATCCTGCCGATCCTCAAGCAGATGCAGGAGAAGGAACCGGCCAGCCCCACCGGCAAGAAGGTCTACGGCATCTCGCTGTTCAAGGACTGGGACGGCAACATGATGTGTCTCGCCAAGCAGCCCGCCTGCATGTACGGCTATGACGAAAGCGGCTTCCTGCTGGTGTCCGCCGACGGCAAGACCACGCAGAGCATCATCGACAGCAATTCCGAGTACGTCCGCGCCCTGAAGTTCTACTTCACCGCCAACCAGATGGGCCTGCTCGATCCCGACTCCTCCACCCAGAACTTCGACACGCTGTTTGCCAAGTACCAGGACGGACAGGTGCTGTGGTCCCCGTGGCCGTGGCTCGGCCAGGCCGCCTACAACACCCTTGAGAACAAAGCCGCCGGCAAGGGCTTCATGATCGCCCCGATGGAAGACCAGAAGATCTTCTCCTACGGTGCCAATCCCTCCGGCGGCAAGTATGTCATCGGTGTCGGTTCCCAGGCGCAGGATCCCGAGCGCATGGTCGACTTCATCGACTGGCTGTATTCCCCCGAGGGCGTCATGATGAGCTGTGCGCAGACCTCGGGCTCCTGTGGTCCGGAAGGCCTGACCTGGGAAATGAAGGATGGCCAGGCAACCCTGACCACGTTCGGCGAGAAAGCCTTCTCCGGCGACGCCGCGCTGACGATGCCCGATGAGTGGGGCGGCGGCACATACAAGGATGGCATCTCCCAGCTCAATTATCAGGCCGTGCTGACCATGGAAACCAACCCGGTCAACAACCTGCCCTACAACTACTCGCTGTGGCCCTCCTACCTCGCTTCCAAGTCCACTCCCCTGGACAATGCCTGGAAAACCTTCATGAAGGCGGATACCACGCTCGATTACCTCACCCAGCACAGCATGTTCGCCGTCGCACCCGGCAACTCGTACATCCCCGCCGCCGCGCCGACCGAAATCGACACGCTGCGCAACCAGTGCAAGGCCATCATCATCGAGAACTCCTGGAAGATGGTGTTCGCGAAGGACGAAGCGACCTTCAACAGCCTCCTTGCCGAAATGCAGAACACGGTCAAGGGCCTTGGCTACGACGATGTGCTGAAGTTCGACCTCGAGGTGGCGGCCAACATCGCCACTGCCCGTGCCGAAGCCGTGAAGTGAGACCTGCCTGTTCTTGATGACTCCAC
>JAEXRM010000059.1 GCA_023440865.1 Bacillota bacterium | reverse complement strand
GCCCCGCACCTCCGGCGCGGGCCCGGGACGGGCCGCGCATGTCGTCCGGCATGGCCGGCGGGATCGTCCTCCGCGCGGTCACCGCTTCCCGCCATTTCCTCCTTGCCGCGGCTTGGCGGTCTGGCCGGACGTGTCCGGACTTGCCTGCAAGTGCAACGCGGCAAGGGTGAGAGGTCCCCGGATGACTTTGCGCGTGACCGCGAGCACACCCTGTTCGTCCGGGCGGATGCGCCAGTGCACCAGGGAGATCTCCCCGTCTGCGATTTCAATGCCAGTAATGCCGCGCGGATGCACGCAACAGCCACTGTTGACGTAAGGCAGCTCGCCCGGTGAGGGGAACTTCGGTCTGTGCGTGTGCCCGCACAGGATGGGGATGCCGGTCCGAGCGATCCACCGGATGTAGTTCCTTTCGATCTTGTGCTGCTTGAGGACGTTCTTGGCCGGGCTTGCCGGGTTGCGGAATCCGACAATGTGCATGAAACGCCAGAAATACCGGAACAGCAGCATCGATACGCGCCACAGCTGGTCGTTCATCAGGTCGCCCTGGTGCCCGTGCACGACGAACAGTTCCTGGCCGGTTCCCGTATGGCGCAGGCGGAGCGCCTCATGGACGGCGATGCCGGGGAACAGGTCGGCCTCGCGGTCGAGATAGGGGTCGTAAAAGCGGTAAAGGCAGTCCTGCACCGCGGCAGGCGAGCGCCAGTACATGTTGTGGTTGCCGTACAGCAGCAGCAGGCGGCTCTCCTGGTGGAACCTGGCCATGAGCTGGTAGACGTCGCCGTGTGCGTCGCGGATGTGATGGAACCGGCGGTGTTCCCACATTTCGTCGCCATCGCCGCCTTCGATGAAGGTATAGCCGCGGGCATCATACCAGGAAAGGGCGTGGTAGAAGACACTCTGGTTGTGCGCGAATTCGTCGGCCGCACTGTTGTCGCCGCGGTGCGCGTCACTGAACAGGATGAACCGGTCGCTGTCGTCGAACGGAACGATGAGCGCCTTCTGCCATGCCTCGTCCAGCCTTTTGTCCGTCCTCATGCCGCATGCACCGCCTTTCGCATTCGACCGGCTTCCGGTCGGATGTCGGGTTGGAATCCGCACATCCCCTTATTTCCCGGATGGGCGCGGCTTAAGCAGTCACATGGCCCAGACCGCGGCCGGTCGCCCCGGTGATGTCGGCGGCATCGGGTTCCGGATCGGCCGACCCGCTGGCGAAGGGCGGCACGCCGCCCCTGTCTGGACACCGGTCGCCGTTTCCGGTAACATGGGTGGGAAGCCGGTTGCCGCAGCCGGTTCATGAAAGGATCCGGTTCCATGAAAAGCGCCCTCACCGAGGCCTGCACCCTCAAGCTCGACAAGTTCGAGGGGCCGTTCGATCTGCTGTTCCATCTCATCGAGAAGAACCAGATCGACCTGTACGACATTCCGATCGTCATGATCACCGATCAGTATCTCGATTACCTGCAGACGATGCAGGAGCTCGACCTCGAGGTGGCCAGCGAGTTTCTGGTGATGGCGGCGACCCTGCTGCACATCAAGTCGCGCATGCTCCTGCCTGTCCATGCCGAGCCGTCGGACGATCCCGGGGAGGATCCGCGTGAGGCGCTCATTCTCAAGCTGGTCGCGTACCGGCGGCACAAGGAGTTTGCCGCAGTCCTCGCCGCACGCGGCGAAGCCTGGTCGAACGTGTTCTACAAGCTGCCCGAACCCCTGCCGGAAATCAAGCGCGAGCAGGTGTACGAGGTGTCGGCCCCGATGCTGCGCGAAAGCTACGAGTCGGTGCTGGCAAGGCTCAAAGCCCGCATGAACCGCACCAGGGGCAAGATGGCCCGCATTCTTGACAACGAGCGGGTTTCCCTCAAGTCCAAGGTTCACGAGATCCTGCATGGGCTCTCGCATCTGGGCAAGGGCGTGCGGTTGCGGTTCTTTGCCCTGTTCGACCGCAAACAGAAATCGAGGCTCGAGATCGCCACCGCGTTTCTGGCGATGCTCGAGGTGGTCAAGCTCGGACGGGCGCATGTGGAGCAGCCGATCCAGTTCTCGGAGATCTGGCTCGATCCCGTGGACGGGACGGAACCGGCCGTTCGGGCCGATGGGGAGGAGCAATCATGCTGACCGTACGGGAAATCGAATGTATCGTGGAGGCCGTTCTTTTCACGGCGGGCGACCCGGTGACGCTGGACAAGCTGGCGGAGATCTGCGGCATGGACCGCAGGACGATGCGGGGCATCCTCGACGGGTACGCCAGCCAGCTTGAGAACACGCCCCGCGGCATCATGCTCAGGGAACTCGACGGCGCCTGGCAGCTGTGCACGAAGCCGGCCTATGTCGAGCACATTGCCCAGCTGGGTTCCGTCCGCCGCTCTCCCGGTCTGACGCAGGCAGCCTACGAGGTGCTGTCCATCATCGCATACAGGCAACCCGTCACCCGCGCGGTGATCGAACAGATCCGCGGCGTGAGTTCGGACAGCGTGCTGCTCAAGCTTCAGGAGAAGAACCTGGTGCGGGAGGCGGGTCGCGACGACACGCCGGGCAAGCCTTACCTGTATGAGACGACCGAGGAATTCCTGCGCGTGTTCGGCTTCCGTTCTGTCCGCGACCTGCCCAGGCTCGAAATCGATGAAGCGGAATATCCGCTCGAGGAACTGCCGCTCGACTGAGAGGCGCCCCGTGCGCGATGCATTGGGCGGCAACGGAAAAAGACCCTGCCGGGTTTCCCGGCAGGGTCTTCGATCGTGTGTCGGCATGGGGCGGACCCACTGGCTCATCTGTTTGCGCAAGGAATTCTCAGAGGCGGATGTCGATGCGCTGCCCGAGATGCGGCTCGGGAGAAGGCATTGCCTTGAGCAGCTCGGAAACCGCCTGCTGCTGGCCGTCCATCGATTTCTTCTGCAACATGAGCTGCGCGAGCCACAGACCGTAGTCGCCGCCCGCGGAAGCCACCGGACCTGTCGGATTCTGGATCGTCATGCGGCACCTCCCTTGGCCTTCCGTACACGCTCATTGTAGCACGGCAGCCAGGGGGGGGCCATAGGTCTGCGGTCCCGATCCGGAAAGGGGGTCACTGCCCGGCGGTCTGCCCATAGTAGGCACCCGGTCCGTGCTTGCGGAAGAAATGCTTGTCCAGGAGACCCTGGGGCATGGGCGCCGCCCAGGTCGTGTTGCGGGCGGCGACAGCCTGTTCGGTCTCGTGGGCCATATGGGCCACCTGCTCGAGCACGACGGCGTTGTGCACCGCATCATGTGCATCCGTGCCCCAGGCGAAGGGCCCGTGGTTGCGCACGAGGACCGCCGGCACGTGCATCGGGTCGATGCGCTGCCGCTGAAACGTTTCCACGATCACGCGGCCGGTCTCCGCCTCATACGCGCCCTTGATCTCCTCGGCGAGCATGTCGCGCGTGCAGGGGATTTCGCCGTGGAAGTAGTCCGCGTGGGTCGTGCCGTAAGCGGGGATACCCAGCGAGGCCTGCGCGCGGAGCGTCGCCCAGGTGGAATGGGTGTGGACGATGCCGCCGATGCCGGCGTACTCGCGGTAGAGCACCAGATGTGTCGGCGTGTCGGAGGAGGGCTTGAGGGTACCCTCCACCACATGGCCGTCCAAATCGAGGACCACCATCTGATCGGGACGCATGCCGTCGTACTCGACCCCGCTGGGCTTGATGACGATCAGGCCCGTCTCGGGATCGCGCGCGCTGACATTGCCCCATGTGAACAGGACCAGTCCATGGCGCACCAGGTCGAGATTGGCCTGGCAGACGATTTCCTTGAGTGATTCAAGCATGGGGAGGCACCTCCGATCAGGATGTAGGATTCGCGGAAACAATGCCCAAACCCGGCATTCTTTCCGTGAAAAGGGCTGACCGCATGGGAACGGCGCTGGGCTTGCTCCCGTGAAGCCGCCCTATGGATTCCCAAAAGGAATGCCCAAACCCGGCATTCCTTTTGGGAAAAGGGCGGCAATCACGCGAGCGGCGCTGGTTAAAACGGGTTTTCGCCTTCATAGGGGAGGGAGGCGGGACGGTTGTACTGGATTTCCTTCACGCCCAGCATGCCCAGCGCGGCGAACACGACGCGGCCAACATGGGCGAAGGCGAGGCCGGCATGGTGCGGGTAGCGCTTCGCAACCAGCACGTGGCGGTAGAAACGGGACATTTCGGGGATGGCGATGACACCGATGCCACCGAAGGACTCCGGATCCATGTCGAGCACGTCCCCCTGGGCGATGTAGGAGGTCAGCTGGCCTTCGGCGGTGGATTGCAGGCGGAACATCGTGGCCTTGCCGGCCTTGAGGGTTCCCTCGAGCGTGCCGCGGGAGACGTTGGGCTCGGAATCGGGCTCGAGCAGGCGCTTCATGATCAGCTGGTACTTCATGGCGCCGTTCTTGAGGCAGCCCATCGGGGTGTTGCCGCAGTGGAAGCCCATGAACAGGTCGGACGGCTTGTACGCCCCAAGGGCCGCGCGGTTCTTCTCGACCATGTCGGACGGCACGGTGTTGTTGATGTCCAGCAGCGTGACCGCCTCCTGGGTGGCGCAGGCGAGGATGTACTCGGTCAGCGCGCCGTAGATGTCGGTCTCGCAGGCGACCGGAATGCCGCGGGCGGCCAGGCGGGAGTTGACGTAGCAGGGCACGAAGCCGAACATGGTCTGGAACGCGGGCCAGCACTTGTTGGCGAACACGGCGAACGAGGAGGCCCCACGGTTGGCCTCATACCAGTCGAGCAGGGTGAGCTCGTACTGCGCGAGCTTTTCCAGGATGGCGGGGTACAGGTTCCCGGCGCCGAGCTCGGCGGCCATGTCCTCGATCACGCCGGGAATGCGGGGATCCTTCGCGTGCTTGTTGAAGGATTCGAACAAATCGAGTTCGGAGTTTTCCTGGATCTCGACGCCGAGATCGAACAGGGGGCGGATGGGGGCGTTGAAGGCGAGGAAGTCGAAGGGACGGGGGCCGAAGCCGAAAATCTTGAGATTGCGCACACCCAGGAGGATGCGGGCGATCTTCTCAAAGTCGGCGATCAGGGCTGCAACCTCGACCGGTGTGCCGACCGGGTTCTCCGGAATCCACGGCGCCAGGCGGCGCAGTCCCAGGTTGTACGACGCGTTCAGCATGCCGCAGTAGGCGTCGCCGCGGTTCGTGATGAGGCTCTCGCCGGCCTCCTCGGCGGCGGCGGCATACATGCAGGGACCGCCGAACTTCTGGGCCAGCATGGTCTCCGGGCCTTCGGGACCGAAGTTGCCCAGGTAGACGACCAGTGCGTTGACATCGGCGCCCTTGAGCTCCTCGAGCGCCTTGAGCGCGTCCTTCTCGTTCTCGACGATCGTGTCGGCGACAAAGACGGACAGGCCCAGTGCGGTGCAGGCCGCGGACACCTTGTCGCGACGGGAGCGGGAAAGGCTCGACGGGAAGCAGTCGCGGCTGACGGCCACGATGCCGAGACGGGTTGCCGGCAGGTTGATCATGGATGGGTACCTCCTTCTGGTGTGTCGATGACTTGACGTGTTCAGGCTTGCGCGGTTCGGTGCCAGACGATGTGCGGGCTTGGGGCATGTCGGTTTCATGATATGTCCGGGACTGCGGGATGTCGGCTGCATGTGTCGGTCATGGGGAAGGCCAGCGGGGCGACCCGTTCGGCAGATCGGCCGAGTCGCGCACCACAAGCCGGGGGGGAAGCGTTTCCGATTCGGGGGCGACCTCGCCGTCCATCATCCGGAGAATCCATTCGGCGGCCTGCGTGCCGAGGATGGAACGGGGATGGGCGACGGTGGTGAGCTTGGGTACGGACAGGGACGCGAGACTGCTGTCGTCGATACCGACGACGGAGACATCGGTCGGTACCGACAGCCCGAGGCGGCGCAGCGTATCCATCGCGCCGACAGCGGCCTGGTCGTTGTAGCAGCAGATGCCGGTGACGCCCGAGAAACGGCGCAGGAACATGCCGTCGTTGCAGGCGTCGGACAGCTGCGGCTGGTCCTCGGTCGTGAACCAGACGATACGGTCCTCCCGGACATGGAGCCCGAAGTCATGGTGTGCGCGCACAAAGCCCGCATACCGGCGGTGCCCCTGGATGTCGTCGACCTTGAACAGGCCGCCGAGCGCGCGGTGTCCCAACCCCAGCAGCCAGGATGTGGCCAGGCGGCCTGCCTCCTCGTCGTCGAAGAGCACCGAGGGAAACGGAAGGCCGGCGTAGCCGCCGTTGATGAACAGCACCGGTATGCCGCGTTCCGCAAGGCGTCGGTACAGCTCGAGGTTCGGACTCGGGAAGGCGCTCTTCGTGCCCTCCGCGATGAGGGCGTCCACCGGCCGGTCGAGGATGGCGCGCAGGCATTCCGCCTCACGCTCCGTGCCGTTGCGCGTGATGTGCAGCGACAGTGTGCAGCCGGCCGGTGCGAGCACCCGCTCGATGCCGCGGATGATGTCGGGAAAGATGTAGTCGTCCAGATAGGTGGTGAGGACGGCGACGGAACGGTTCGGTCGGTTCGGGGCGGGCCGTTTGTCCGAAATGAAGGTGCCGATGCCCTGACGGCGTTCCAGCCAGCCCTCGGACTCGAGAAAGCCGATGGCCTGGCGGATGGTCTGGCGGCTGAAGCCGAAGCGCGCCGCGAGCTCGTGCTCCGTCGGCATGCGAGTGCCGGCGGGCATGCTTCCCTCCGTGATCGCGCCGAGCAGCCACTCGCGCACGACGATGTGCTTCGGGACCGGTGCGTTCGCCCTGCTGTTGTTTTCCGGATTCGGCATCTTGCGCCACCCTGTTCCCTGCAGGCGGATCCTTGCGGATGACCCCGCCCCGATTCCGGGCCGTGCCGTTGTCCGGCGGCGTCCCTGTGCGACGGCACGGCGTCACACGATGGCATCATAGCAAATGTACGTACAATTCGCAAGCCTGTTTGTGAATCGGCGGAATCCTCTGCCGTGGAGGGATTTGCGTGCGATTGTCATGGAAAAATGCTTGTGGTAAGATGAATATGGATGCAAAATGGGGGAAAGAATACCCGAAAGGGCCTTTCGCCGTGTCGCCCGGTCGTTGCGGCCGTGCGGGCACCCTGCCGCGGCAGCGGTTGTACAGAAGATGCGGCGAAGATTGATGTTCGCGCGGAAAGCCGTTCCACGGCTTTCTCCGTGCAGGTGGCGGACGGCAGTCCGCATGCCCGTGACGGTTCTCACCGTCGCACAGCACGCGAATCATCATGAAAATGCCGATGAAACATGCAGAGGCGAAACAAGGATGGAGCCCGCCGCACCGGGGTGCCGATGGCATCCCATGGCGGGGCGGCCGCAGGACGCGGAATGGGGCATGCATCCGTGAAGGGGTGATTCCGATGCTCGACAAGATGCTTTTCCAGACGGGAAACCTGGAGCGGGCGCTCGATGCGGCATGGACCCGCAACGAGGTCATTTCGCAGAATGTCGCGAATGTCGACACGCCGGGCTACAAGCGCAAGACGCTCAAGTTCGAGGAGTTCCTCGACGCGGAAATGAAGACGAGCCGCATCGACCGCGGGGAAACCGCCCTGTCCGGCGACGGCATGCTTGTGACCGAGGACTACAGCGCCACCAGCTACCGCATCGACGGCAACAACGTGGACATCGAGCGGGAAATGGCCCTCATGGCCATGAACAACCTCAAGTACAACACCCTCATCCAGCGCATATCGGGAAGATTCTCCACACTGCGCAGCGTCATCCGCGGCGGGAGGTAGGCATGGGTTACTTCAGCTCCTTCGAAATCAGCTCGTCCGCGCTCACGGCGCAGCGCCTGCGCATGGACATCATCTCCCAGAACCTGGCGAATGCGTCCACCACGCGCACTGCCGACGGAACCCCTTACCGCCGCAAGGTCGTCGTGTTCCAGGAACGCGCGGCCGACGGCACCTTCGCCTCCTATCTTTCGGAGGCCAGCCGCCAACGCATGGGGATCGGCAGCGGTGTGCGCGTTTCGGAGATCAAGGCCGACCCGAGCCCTTTCCGCGAGGTTTACGATCCGGGGCACCCCGATGCGGACGAGAACGGCATCGTGAAGATGCCGAACGTCGACACCGTCACCGAGATGGTCAACATGATCTCCGCCACACGGGCGTATGACGCCAATGTCACCGCCATGAACGGCACGAAGTCCATGGCGCTCAAGGCGCTGGAAATTGGAAGATGAGCACGCGCGCCGCCTGTGACGGCGGTGCGGCAAGGGGGACAGGCACATGGCAGTCGGAACGATCGGAAGCCTCATGAACCCCACCACGGGCGGCATCCGGCCCACGGCACCCACGCGGCCCATGGGTGTGGAGGACGCGGCACAGGCCGGTGCGGCGGGCGGCGCGAGCTTCGGGCAGTACCTGACCGACGCCCTCGACCAGGTGAACGCGCTGCAGCAGGCGTCCACGCAGATGACGGACGACTTCATCGCCGGCAGGACCGACAGCATCCACGAGGTGCTCATCGCAGGCGAGAAGGCGTCGCTGTCGCTGCAGATGGCCCTGGAAATCCGCAACAAGGTGCTCGATGCCTATCAGGAAATCAACCGCATGCAGATCTGACGGATCCCGCAACGGATGAAACGCCGTCTGACGCGCATCCTGGCGCGCGCGGCCCCCTTCGGACGGCCGAGGGGGAACACACCGGAAGGAAGGATGACACATGCCGGAGGCATTGACCCGAATCTGGGAACGCGTCAAGGCGTTCTGGGGAGACCTGACCAAGGGGCAGAAGATCCGCCTCTATGTGATGGCGGGCATTCTCGTGACGGTCATCGCGGTCACGCTCGCCGTTTCCCTCCGCGTGGAGTATGTCCCCCTGTTCGGCAGCACGGAGGGCATCCAGCTGCAGCCCGTCATCACATACCTCAATGACAATGGCATCAAGTACAAGGCTGGCGCCAACAGCCAGATCCTGATCGACAGCAAGAGCAAGCAGAAGGTGGAGCTCGACCTGTCGGCACAGGCCCTCGTCTCGCCGGACGTGTCCTTCGCCGACACATGGTCCAAGCTATCCCTGACCGCCACGGAGGCGGACAAGGAAAAGCTGTGGGAGGAGTTCACACGCAACGACCTTGTCGCCAAGCTCAAGAAGTTCGAGAATGTCGAGAACGCCACGATCAATTACACCAAGCCCGAAAAGAGCTACTGGGCGGGCGAGGACAACGAGGGCGAGGGTACGGCCTATGTCATGCTCAAGACGCGTCAGCCGCTCACCAAGGACCAGGTGGACGCCGCGGCCCGTGTCGTGGCCTACTCCATCGGCATTCAGCCGGCCAACGTCATCCTCGTGGACGAGAATCTCAATCCCCTGAACCAGTATGATGCCGACAGCGATGTGGGCCGCGCGTCGACCCAGGACGAAATGCGGCGTTCGCGCCAGTCCGAGCTCGAGAAGAAGGTCCGCGACCAGTTCCTGCTGGCCGTGGGGCAGAGCGCGGACTTCGACACGATGACCGTCGCGGCGAATCCCGTTCTCGACTTCGACATGCTCAAGAGCACGGAGAAGACCTACACCGATCCCAATCCCGACGGGGGTGGCTTCGAGGTGTCGAACGAGACCCTCAAGGAGACGCTGACCAACGGCACGGCGGGATCCGTCCCGGGGACGGACACCAACCCGACCGCCGGATCGGGCTACGTGACCGGCGGCGCCGGCACTTCCGATTACACGAAAGACCATTCCGTCCCCAACCGTGTATTCAACGAAAAGAACACCGATTCGGTGAAGGCCCTCGGGCAGCTGGTGCCCGAGAAATCCTCCATGTCCATCACCCTGTGGTACGGCAAGCGCATCGCCGATGCCGCCGCGCTGACCGCGGACTACCTCGATGGCATCCGGGCGTCGGCGGCGGCGGCGACCGGCGTCCCGGCCGCAAGCATCAGCGTCAGCGTCCAGAAACTGGCGCCCGAGGCGCCGGTGACCGTGACCATGACGGAAACGCTGGCCAGGCTGTTCGACCAGTTCGGCTTCTACGCATTCATGCTGCTGCTGCTGGTCATCATGGCGATCGCGCTGGTGCCCCGCAAGGCGAAGCTCCCCAAGGGCGCCATCGCGGCTGCGGGCGGACTGGAGCCCGCGCTGGCCGGTGCGGGCGGCATCGAGATTCCCTTGTCCCAGGCGCCATTGCCGGACATCTCGACCGAGGAGCAGTCTGAAATCAAGAAACAGATCGACAAGTTTGTGGCGCAGAAGCCCGATGCGGTGGCCCAGCTGCTGCGCAACTGGCTCTCCGAGGACTGGGACTGACCGCTGCAGTGCCGCTGCCGCTTCGGTCCGGCCGAGGAGAGGGCCCGTGCGGGCGGTCCAGTCTGTTGGCAGGCGGGCGGAACCAATGATACAACGACGTCTGGGGCGCATGCGCCGGATGGAGACAACGGACGGGGTGACAGTGCATGGCGGTACCGACGAAGGGTGACACGAGAGAACTGACGGGACGCGAGAAGGCGGCGATGCTGCTGATCACGCTGGGCCCCGAGCTGTCCGCGCAGATCTTCCGGCATCTGAAGGACGACGAGATCGAGCAGCTCACGCTGGAGATCGCCAACATCCGCACCGTCTCGCCTGGAGAGAAGGAACGGGTGCTGCAGGAGTTCTACCAGATCTGTCTGGCGCAGCAATACATCACCGAAGGCGGCATCGGCTATGCGAAGGACATCCTCGAGAAGGCGCTCGGCACCGAGAAGACAATGGACATCATCAACAAGCTGACCGTGTCGCTGCAGGTGCGTCCCTTCGACTTCGTGCGCAAGGCCGATCCCACCCAGGTGCTCAACTTCATCCAGAGCGAGCATCCGCAGACCATCGCGCTCATCCTGTCCTACCTCAAGCCCCAGCAGGCAGCCGGTGTCCTGTCGGCCCTCTCGCAGGACAAGCAGGCCGATGTCGCGCGCCGCATCGCCCAGATGGACCGCACGAGCCCCGAGGTCATCAAGGAAGTCGAGCGTGTGCTCGAAAAGAAGCTTTCGTCGCTTGTCACCGAGGACTACACCGCCGCGGGCGGCATCCAGGCGATCGTCGACGTGCTCAACTCCGTCGACCGTGGCACGGAACGTTATATCATGGACACGCTGGAAATCGAGGATACCGATCTGGCCGAAGAGATCCGCAAGCGCATGTTCGTGTTCGAGGACATCCTCCAGCTCGACAACCGCGCCGTTCAGCGTTTCATGCGCGAAATCGACAACAGCCAGCTCGCCATCGCGCTCAAGGGCAGCTCGGAGGAGGTGCAGAACCTCATCTTTGCAAACATGTCCAAGCGTCTTGCGGAGCAGATCCGCGAGGATCTCGACTTCATGGGTCCTGTCCGGCTCAAGGACGTAGAGGAGGCGCAGCAGAAGATCGTCAATGTCATCCGCAAGCTCGAGGACGCCGGCGAAATCATCATTTCACGCGGCGGAGGCGACGAGTTGATCGTCTGAGTCTCGCCGCGTGACGGCGGTTTCCGTGTTGTCCGGTTGAATGCGGGGGATGCCCGATGCCTCGGGAACACGGACCGGAGACGGAATGCAGGGAACCGGAGACGGAATGCAGGGAACCGGAGACGGAATGCAGGGAACCGGAGACGGAATGCAGGGAACCGGAGACGGAGAAAAGGGAACCGGAG
>JAEXRM010000029.1 GCA_023440865.1 Bacillota bacterium | reverse complement strand
GTGATGGACCTCATGTGGCAGCATCTCATTCCGACCGGATCCGCCAAGGCGTCCAAAAAGGACGCTGCCGCACTTGCCGAAAAGCTGGCGGTCCTCGCCTATGCGCCGCCCGCACTTGACGGAACCCCCGAATCGGCCGCGAAGGACTTCGGAACCTGGATCGGCTCCCAGTGGGACTTTGAGAAGAACGAACTCGGCTTCACCGGCCTGGCGTTCGACATGCAGCGCGGGAAGCCCTGTGTCATCCTCGAGGACGGCCGCGGTCCCCATCGGGTTCCTTTCGGCTGGGGAACCTGGTCGGTTTCCAACGGCACGTTGCCGCAGTTCAGCCCCAGGAAGCGGCGCAAGTACGAAACACAGGCATCCGCCCGCTGGATCGGCAAGAACAAGCTCGAGCTGATCATCCGGTTCCCGGAAACGCCCGCCTGGTACACGCTGGTGTGCACGAAGAAGCGCACCGGCATGGAGATGGCGCCTACGGTCAACATTTCGTTCGGCCCCACCACCCTGCCGGTGCTCATGGGCAGGAAACGGACGACCACCCCGTGATGTCTGACCCCTGACGAATACGACACCCGTCTGCTGCCGCTTCCGGCTGCTGACGGACATGGCACCCGCCAGCGACCGCTTCCGGCTGCTGGCGGGTGTCCTCGGTCCATCCCGCGGAATCGGAGGCTGGCACCCCCATGAAGCTCGATCGCATGCTCGGCATCGTCCATGTGCTCTCGAACGTGGACCGCATCACGGCCCGGGAACTCGCGGATCGTTTCGAGGTGAGTCTGAAGACCATCCGGCGCGACATCGACGCCATCGGCATGGCCGGCATTCCCGTGGTGACCTATCCCGGGGGGAACGGCGGCGTGGGACTGGCCCCCGGATACCGGCTCGACCGGAAGGCGCTGACGCGCGACGAACTCTCGCGCATCCTGACCGGGTTGTCGGGGCTGCAAAGCATCGGCTACGAGACCGAATCCCGCCAGCTGCTGGCCTCTCTGGCACCAGCCGGCCTGGAGGGGGTGGTGCCGGCGGGCGGCGACGTGCTGGTTCCGGCGCCGGACCTGTGCATCGACCTGTCCTCCCACTACCGGGCCCGCCTCGCCCCCGCCATCCGCACGCTGCGGGAGGCCATCACGCAAAGCCGGGTGGTCCGCATCTCGTATCTGTCGGGCACCGGTGCGTCGGAACGGGAAATCGAGCCACGCTACATCGCGTTCCGCTGGTCGGCCTGGTATGTGGCGGGCTGGTGCCGGCTGCGCGACGATTTCCGCATGTTCAAGATCAACCGCATCCGCAGCCTCGAAATCACGGATGCGATCTTCCGGCCGCGTGCGCTCCCGTCTTCGGTGGTGGACCCCAACCGCGTGTTCGAACAGGAGAGCGAGGCCGTCGCCGTGCTGTTGGTTCATCCGAGCGCGGAATACCGGCTCGTGGACGAGTTCGGTCCGGATTCGTATGCGCCCGATCCCTCCGGCTGGCTCCGCTTCTCATTCCCCTATGTGAACCGGGAATGGATGCTCGGCTTCATCTTCGGTCTGGCCGACAAGGCGCGCGTCCTCGAGCCGGACGCCCTTGTTCAGGCGGTCCGCGGGCGTGTGCTGCGCATGGCCGCGATGTATGGCGAAGATGCCGCTGTTGAAGATTCCGTGCGCCTGCCCGCAGGAAGTGGTCATGCAGATGGCCACTTCCCGGCAATAGAATGAGGGGGAAACAGTACAAGCCGTCCTGTCCGTTCCATGCGCCGGCGCATGGAACGCGGCGGATGGCAAAGGAGGATCCCATGAAACAGGAAGGCTTCGTTGAAATGGCGCGCTGCGGACTCGACTGCGGCGCCTGCGACTGGCGGGAACGCTGCAACTGCCCCGGCTGCCACGCGGCGGCGGGACACATGTTCCACGGTGACTGCACGGTTTCGCTGTGCAGCATCGGAAAAGGGCTCGATCACTGCGGGCAATGCCCGGACATGCCCTGCGAACAGCTCACACGGTTCGCTTTCGACCCCGAGCACGGAGATCCCCAGGGATCCCGCATCGAGGTGCTGCGCCAATGGCGCGTGAAGGCGGGGTGGCCGGCATGCTGAAGCTGTCCGCCGCCGATTTCGGGGAGATCCGCACCTGGATGCACCGCAACACCCGGCCGCTGGAGATGGCCCTGTGGGTGCACCTGTTCGAGGCCGGCATAGCAGCCGGCGCGAGGAGCGATGCCGATTCCGGCACCGTGGCCGTCACAGCGTCCGCCGCATCCACGGATACCCGCTCCGCGGTATGGGAAGCGCTTTCCCATTACCGGAACGCGGATGGCGGCTTCGGCAACGCGCTGGAGCCGGACAGCTGGAACCCGGCCTCCTCCCCCTACACCACACTCAAGGTCCTTGACCTGCTCGATGGCGCCGGCATGCCGCCCGCCGGCCACCCGCTGGTGCAGGGGATCCTGCGCTACATCGAAACGTGCCCGCATGCCACGGCGGACGGCTGGCCGTTCAGCATCCCGACAAACGACGACCATCCGCACGCGCCCTGGTGGACATTCGATCCAAAAGCCAACGAGTTCGAGCACATCGGCGTGACAACCGGCCTGTGCGCCTACATCCTGCGCCTTGCGCCCGCCGGCTCCCCCCTGCACACGCGCGCGGTCACACTGGCGAACAAGTGGATCGAGCAGTTCCTGGCGGTGGCAAATTTCGGCGAGATGGGGCTGGGCGGGTTCTGCCAGCTGTATGAAGCCGTCCGGAACACCGGCATGGAAGCGGCCATTCCGTTGGGAGACCTCCAGGCGCGCCTGCGCGCACGCATCACGGCTTCCATCGAATACGACACCAATCTGTGGATGTACCACAAGGTGCGCCCCTCCTGGTACATCCGCACGCCGGACAGCCCATGGCTGCCCGGCAACGAGGCCATCCTGGAAACCGAGCTCGACTACCTCGTCCGCACCCGCCCCGCGAACGGTGTCTGGGACATCGACTGGAGCTGGTTCGACAACAACGACCGGTACCCCAAGGCCTTCGCGATCTCCGAGAACTGGTGGAAGGGTTGGTGCGCCATCGAAAAGCTGACGCTCCTGCGCCGGTTCGGTCGGATCGAGGCGGACTGAGAGGCATTGATGCAGACCAAGGTAACTTGAGGCGGATTGAGGCCTGCAACAACGAAAGCCCCCTGTCTCCGATGCGGAGACGGGGGCTTTCGTTGTCTTGTCGAACAGCTCACGGACTGAGGTGCCCTTACCCGTTGAGCTCCCGGTGCATCGTCGACAGCAGCCGGCGCGTCTTGTCGCCGCCGTGCTCCCAGTACATGATGCCGGCCAGGCCTTCCGCCTTGAGGTACGCGCATTTCGCGGCGATGGAGGCCTCGTCGTCGTACGACATGAAGTTCGTGCCGTTGAACAGGTACGGCGCCTTGGCTTCGTCATCCCAGTGGCGGACATACCCCTCCTGGGCGATGAGGCGCGTCTCGACCTCGTCGTAGTGCGCGCCGTAACCGCCCGTGCCCGGCGCCATCTGGAACAGGCCGTTGTTGCGGTTGGGCACGTTCTTCCACATGCGGCCGTAGAACGCGGCACCGATGACAATCTTTTCACGTGGCACGCCGGCGGCGACGTACATGCGCACCGAGCTGTCGGTGCTGATGCGGAACAGGTCGCCGGTTGAGTTGAACAGGTTGGTGTGGTGTCCCGTCAGCACCTGGAACCCGCCGCGCATGTCATAGGTCATGAGCTGCACAATATCGAGGTACCGCTGCGCCTCGTGCATCTCCGTGCCGTCGATGAAGTACTGGTCGGCCCCGACGGCCGTTGTCAGCAGCCGCCTCGGACCGTCCATGCCGTCGAGGGCCTCGCGGATGGCCTTGAGCAGCAGTGTGTAGTTCTGCTTGTCCTCCTTCGCGCAGCCGATGTCGGCTTCACCGCAGGTGGGGTACTCCCAGTCGATGTCGATGCCGTCGAGATCCAGCGTGCGTACCGCGTCACAGGCAGTGTCGGCAAACAGCCGGCGTCCCTCCGCGGTGAAGGCGGCTTCGGAAAAACCGCCCGCGCCCCACCCGCCGATGGACAGCAGGATCTTCAGGTCCGGGTTCCAGCTGCGGAAGTGCCTCAGGCAATCCGTATGCGCGAGATGTCCGATCTGGATGCGGTGATCCTTCACCAGGCCGAATGCGACATTCAGATGGGTCAGCATGCGGCAGTCCGCTTCCGTCACGAGGGGAAGCGAATGATCCATGGCGTAGGCCGTCACGATATGTTTCATGGCACAACCCTCCTATGGCCGGATTCTACCACCCGGCACCATCCGGCGCACAGCGGATCTTCCGGTCACCTGTACGATCTTGCGAAGGCATCCTCGGCCTGCATGTCCGCCTGCTCCCAAGCAGGGGAATGCGGACGGGGGTGCTGGTCAGAGGCAGGGAATGCGGACGGAGACATTTGCCAGAGGCAGGGAATGCGGAAGGAGGCGCTTGTCAGAGACAGGGGATGCAGACTGTCACGGGGTTCAGTCCTTCCGCTTCCAATGTGACGGTTGCCTCTCCCCTGCCGCCCGTTGACTGCACAACCGCGAGCAACCGTCCCTGATGCACCCGCCGCGCTTCGCCGCCGTAGCGTTCATGGCTTGCCGCATCGCCGTTCTCGAGCCCGATGAGACGGACGGGTCCGGTGCAGGCGACCCTGACGGCATGCGTTGCATCCGGCACCCGCACACCATCCCGATCGCAGACGGCCACCTCGATGTGGGTGAGGTCGCGTCCGTCGCCGGCCAGAAAGGCATCCTCCACCGCTGCCGTCAGCAGGCAAGCCTCCCCGGCGGTCCACAAGGCATCGCTGCAAACCGGCACACCGTCGCGCATGCCGGTCACCCGCAGCATG
The DNA here is from genome assembly GCA_023440865.1 of Bacillota bacterium. Lineage (GTDB taxonomy): Bacteria > Bacillota > Clostridia > DSM-8532 > DSM-8532 > JAEWSN01. Next base: position 54,982 of record JAEXRM010000029.1, on the reverse strand, counting down.
CCGGGCCGGTACGGCACCTCCCATTCCAGCGGCAACGCCGTGACATCCGGGTTTTGCCTTCTTCCGAGGGATGCACCGTCCAAAAACAGTTCGGCTTCCGGGCAGTTCGTGTGTATGAGGACGGAGACCGGCTTCCCCTCCCACCCATTCCAATTCCAGGACCGGACCGCCGCCCAGCCGCGCCAGCGGCGCATTTCCGCCGGAAAATCGGGCGGCAGGACGGTGATGCCGGCCATGGGCGCATCGGTCCACAGGGCTTTGCGGAACAGGAAACCAGGTTTTTCGAAGCCGGCCGTGTCCAGATAACCTGCCTGCGAATTGCGGACGGGCCAGCCACGCGCTTCTCCCAGAAAATCGATGCCCGTCCACAGGAACTGGCCGCAGATGTAGTCGTTGTCGCGAACGGCCTTCCAGGCTTCCCCGGACTGGCCGTTCTCGCTGCCGTAGATCACGCGCTCCGGGTGGTTGCGGTGGTCTTCGGCATAATGCCGTTCCAGGTAGTTGTAGCCTGCCACGTCCAGCGCATCGGCAAAGCCGGTGAGATTGGAGATGGTGACATCGGCCAGTGCCGCGGTGACCGGCCGTGTGGTGTCGAGCGAACGGACGATGGCCGCCAGCCTGCCGGCGACGACACCCAGCCGGGACGCGTGTGGCCGATCGGTCCGGAACCGCTCCCCGAGCACCTCGTGCGTCCACGGATCGTTCGGGTAGTCGATTTCGTTGCCGATGCTCCACAGGATGATCGAGGGATGATTCCGGTCGCGCAGCACCATGGTGCGCAGATCGGCTTCCGCCCATGACGCAAAATGCGGGGCGTAACCCTGCCGGCTTGGTTCCCCCTGGTTATGGCCGTGCACCCACTTGTTCTTCGAATCCTCCCACTCGTCGAAGGCTTCGTCCATCGCAAGGAAACCCATTTCGTCGCACAGGTCGAGCAAGGCGGGATCGGGTGGATTGTGGCTGAACCGGATGGCATTGCAGCCCGATTCCTTCAGCAGGCGCAGGCGCCGCGCCCACACCTTCTTTGGCACGGCGGCGCCGAAGCAGCCCGCGTCATGATGGATGCAGACGCCCTTGAGCTTGCGGTTGACACCGTTGAGCTCGAATCCCCGGTCGGGATGGAACGAGAAGGAGCGAATGCCGAAGACGGTCTCCACACAGTCGAGCGGTCGGGCGGACGGGCTGTCGGCCAATGCCCGCAGCGAGAGGGTTGCAGACCCTTCCGCAGCGACAGGGATGCCGTTGATCATCTCTACCGTTCCTACGGAACCTGCGGTCGGCACAGCCGCCTTCCGTGCCAGCGCTGCCTCCCCGGCAAGACCGGGATCCTCCGCGATCAGGGTTTCCACACGATACAATGCCGGGGATTCGGGCGACCACAAGGCCGGATGCGTCAGCCGCACCGTTTGGGCAAACACGGCCTCAGACCGGGCTTCCATGGGTCTGCGGGCGACGGCGGCACCCACTTCGGCGCCCCGGCTGTCCAGGACGCGACTCGTCAGCAGCACCGCACGCGGCTGTTCGGACACATTGGCCACGGTCGTTTCGATGCGCACCTCCGCCTCCGCAGCCGACACACGGGGGGTCTGCACGAACACGCCATGCTCCGCCACATGGACATCCCCGGTGACGGTCAGCCAGACATCGCGCGTGATGCCGGATCCCGGGTACCAGCGGGAATCCGAGAAGGCGGCATGATCCACCCGCACGGCGAGAACCTGTTCCGCCCCATCCGGCAGCAGGCTGTCCGTCAGGTCGCAGGAAAAGGTGCTGTAGCCGTAGGGGCGCTCTCCCACCTGCCGACCGTTGCACCAGACCGTCGCATGGTTGTAGGCCCCGTCAAACCGCACCGTGACGCGGCGCCCCGCCTTGCATGCGTGCCCGGGCAGGACAAAGCGCTTGCGGTACCAGCCGATACCGCCGGGCAGATAGGCCGTCGCGCTGGTCAGGGCAGGATCGAAGTCTCCCTCGATGCTCCAGTCGTGCGGCAGCGAGAGGGTGCGCCAGCCGGTGTCGTCGCAGGACGTACCCGACGTATCCCGGCTGCCATGCCACATGGCATCCTCCAGCCGGAAGCGCCACCCTTCGTTCCATCGGCAGGTACGCGGCATTCCCTCGTTGCAGGCACACAATGCGGTTTTTTCCATATCCCCGGCCCCCTGTCCCTGCGGCATGCCGCAGGCTGAAATCGATTTCAGTATCATTTTCGCAGAACGGATGCGACGTGGGAATGGAGGGTTGCAACCGGAACCCCGACAATCTTGCCGGGTATCCGCATGACGCGTCGCAAAGAGGGCGCATCTGCCGGAATGAAGGAATCCAAACGCAAACGCGGGCAACGGACGGCATGCGGGGCGATCTGCGCGCATGCGCGCAACGGACGGGAAAGGACCGGCATCCGTAGACGCCGGTCCTTTTGCCGGTTCATCCATATCTCCGTTCAAGAAAAGTCATGCGCCTCATTTCACGACACGTGCCTCACTTCACGGCACGCGCCTCACTTCACGGCACGCGCCTCACTTCACGGCACGCGCCTCATTTCACGGCACGCGCCTCACTTCACGGCATAACGCTTCATGAGCTTGTGGATCTTTTCGGACGGATCGATCAGCGGGCTGAGCGACCCATCGTGGTTGAGCGTCTCGATGAGATAGGCCATGAACTTGGACATGTTGACATCCACAAACCACGGCGCGGCCAACAGCTCCGGCGTGCGGAAGGTGAGGTTGGTCGCGTACACGCGGGCAATGAGGCCCTGTTCGTAGGCTTCATTGAACTTGTCAAGACCCTGTGTGAACTGGGCGAAGGTGACCACGACAAAAATGCGGTTGGCATTGCGCTTCTTGAGCTCGCGGGCCACGTCGAGCACCGAATCGCCGGATGCGATGAGATCGTCGGCGATGAGCACGTCCTTGCCATCGAGGTTGTCACCCAGGTATTCGTGACTGACGATGGGATTCTTGCCGTTGACCACACGGGTGTAGTCGCGGCGCTTGTAGAAGGTCGACACATTCAGCCCCAGCATCGTGGCATAGTAGATGTTGCGCTGCAGGCCGCCCTCGTCCGGGCTGACCACGATCATGTGGTCCTTGTGGATGAGCAGGTCCTTTTCCTTCCGGAACATGGCCTTGAGCACCTGGTAGTGCGGACTGAGGTTCTCAAAGCTCGCCAGCGGGATGGCATTGCAGACGCGCGGGTCGTGCGCGTCGAAGGTGACAATGTTGGAGACGCCGAGACGCTGCAGCTCCTGCAGTGCGATGGCGCAGTCGAGCGACTCGCGCGAGGTGCGCTTGTGCTGGCGCCCTTCGTAGAGCAGCGGCATGATCACGGAGATGCGCTTGGCCTTGCCGCTGATGGCGCCGATGGTGCGGATGATGTCCCACCAGTGGTCGTCCGGGCTCATCGGGCGCTCCTGTCCGTACATGGAATACGTGCAGTTGTAGTTGCCGACATCCGCCAGGATGAAGATGTCATGGTTGCGGACGGTCTCGTTGATGACCAGCTTGCCTTCGCCCGTCGAGAATCGGTTGGCCTGATGTTCGATGAGGTAGCTGTCGCGCTGATAGTCCGGGGACATGCGCGCAATGTCCGGATACAGGTTCACGGTTTCCTGACGCCAGCCCACGATCCAGTCGTTGACAAGATTCCCCATCTCCGTGGCACCGCTGAGCGATATGATGCCCAGGGTTCCGTAGGGAATTCGGTACACGATGGAGTCATTCTCATTGTCGACACAGTAGTTTTTCACTTCGGCACATCCTCACATTCCGCACACTTGCTGTCTGTCCGCATCGTGTCATTCGCTTCCCGCACCGTCCGTCCCACTGGAATTCCATCCGTCGGGAACGATCCGTATCGGTAAGCCATTTACAAAAAACGGCTGCGGAAGCCCGCAGCCGTCTCGTGTCTAGAACATGTCCTTGCGGTACAGCAATAGCGCCGCACCACTGGATAATACCACGGAGCCAAGGAGGATCCACAGCCACATCAGCGACATGCCCGTGCCCCCGCCTGAAAAGGGGAACACCACATTCTGGCCGAAATAGCTGAACACCATTGTCGGTATGGACAGGACAATGGTGACGGAGGCCAGGAACTTCATCACCCCGTTGAGGTTGTTCGAGATGATGGATGCATAGGTGTCCATCGTGCTGTTCTGGATGCTGCTGTAGATGCTGGCCATCTCGATGGCCTGCTTGATCTCGACGATGGCGTCTTCCAGCAGGTCCTGATCCTCCTCATACATTTTTACGATGCGGCCGCGCAGCAGCCGCTCCATCATGGCTTCGTTCGACTTGAGCGAAGTCGTGAAATAAACCAGGGACTTGCCCAATTCCATGAGCCGGTACAACTCGCGGTTCTTCATGGACCGGTGCAGGGTGTTCTCGATGTCCTCGGTCTTCTTGTCGATGTGCTTGAGGAACTTGAGGAAGTCCTTCGCCACATGATAGAGCACCTGGAACAGAAAACGGGTCTTCTTGTAGGTGTACAATCCCTTGATCTGACCGTTCCGGAACCGTTCCAGCACGGCCACGGGCTTGGAGCAGATGGTGATGAGGTAGTCGTCCCGCACGTGCAGCAACCCCATCGGGATGGTCTCGAACTTGATGATGCGGTCTTCCTCGTAGACGAAAGGCACATCCACGATGATCAGGGTCTGGTCGTCCTCGATGTCGATACGGGCCTTTTCCTCGTCATCGAGGGGGTCGCTGAGGAAGTTCGGTTCAATCTGCATTTCCTGAGTGATCCGCTCCAGTTCCTCCTGGGTCGGCGCAATCAGGTTGATCCAGCAGCCACGTTCGATCTGGTCGACACGAACGAGCTCGGCCGCGTGATCCGTCGTCCTGAAGATTTCCATCATCGGAAATCACCTTCTTTCCCTTGAATCACCTCTTTTTTCTGCTTCTCCGAGGAGAGCAACGCCTGCCGCAGAACAAACCTGCGGAACAGGATCGGATGGTGCATGCGCACCTCCGGACAGGCCGTCACCGGCCGAGGCACCCGCCGTTTCCCTGGCGGATTCGGGCAAAGAAAAAGGCCGCAGGATGCGGACTTCGATCGTCGTTCATATCCACCACTCCCCTCATCCGAGCTTTGGCACTGTACGGCTGGGAAGAATCCGGCTGCATGGGCAAAACCTTGTTTCCGGTAGTGCCTGTTTTCCCAGGTTGGCGTCTCTCGACGTTTCCCGGGTGCAGCGTGCATCCGTACAGGAGCCTCACCTAATGGAGTCATGATGCCATTGGCATCCATGCACATTATAAACCGCGGCGGGAGCCGGACGCAATAGTGCAACTTGACGGTTCGACCCTAGACGCAAGCGGGACACGGGGGCTTCCCCCACCGGTGCGACGCCGTTGGGTCCAGCCCTGCGCAGGCACAGGGCATCGCGCCGGCACCCGTGCGCGAGCATGCGCATCATCCATCCACCGTTCACAAATCAGCATGAAATCGTGATAATTCGACAAACTCTGTTACAAAACCCGCGTTCAGGGTATAATTGGTAAAAATCGTGCAAGGCGGTATCCCATGAAGTGCATCGCGCTCGTGCTCGAAAGCATCGCCTGGTCATTTGACGCAGCCATCGTCCAGTCACTCGGCGCCTGCTGCCGCAGCGCGGGCTGCCGCCTGATGGTCTATGAGGCACGAAGCCTCCATCTTGACCACCTTGCACCCCAGCTCATCCGGCATGGTGCCGAAGGGGTCGTGCTGATGGCGGAGTCCATCTCGCTGAGCGACACGCGCGAGGCGTTGCACCGATTCACGGGGTCGGTCTCCCTCCCCTGTGTCTCCATCGGCCTGCGCTTTCCCGGCATTCCCTGCGTCACGGCGGACAACCGTGCCGGCATGACATTGCTGCTCGAGCACCTGCGTGCACAGGGAGCCACACGCATCGCGCACATTTCCGGACCGGTGCAGAGCCGGGAGGCGGTGGAACGCAAGGGGGCCTATCTCGCATATCTTGCACAGGAGGGATTGTCGTTCCATCCCGACTGGGTCGTGGAAGGCAACTTCTCTCCGGTTGGCGGGTACGATGCCCTGCGGCGCCTCATGCCGGCCATTCGGAACGGGGAAATTGACGCCGTGACATTCCCCAACGACGAGTCCGCCCTGGGCGGGCTCCAGCTGCTCGACGCGGAAGCGGTCGAGGTTCCCGGGAAGCTCCTGGTTACCGGGTATGGCGACACCGCCAACGGGCTGATGACCGTTCCGGGACTGACGACGATCTCCAACAATCCGGACGCGCTGGCTTTGGCCTGCCTTCACCTGCTGACGGACCGGCATACGGCAACGGATGCCATGATTGTCTGCCCGCCGCTGCTGCAGCCGAATGTATCAACGGGCGCACCGGAACGGACCGCGGAGCGGCGGGCCCTGCTTCGCCGGGCACCGTTGATTTCGCTCTATCTTCAGGAAAACTACTCGGACACGGTCAATCCGGAAGCCTTCTGGGCACAGGTCGGCGACAAGCTGCAGAAATACGGCATTTCCGCGTTGTATGCCGTCCGGCATGCATCGTCGGAGAATCCCGCGGCGGATAACGGCGAAGACGCGACGTCCGTCCTGCTCTATGGCTATGCGCACGGTGTGCTGCTGCCAGCCGGCACACCGTTTCCCGCAGCGGACCTCTTGCCCGGCTCCATGCTGCCGCATCAGGACGAGCCGCTGCTGTTCCATCCCATCCAGTTCGGCGACAAGCCGTACGGCTACCTGCTGACGACGGTCGACGCGTACGATCCCCGTTATCTGGGCGACCTATCGGCTCACTGCATCGGGTGGCTCGAGGCCGCAAGCCGGGAGGCGGAACAGGACCTGTACCGCAAGCGCATCTCGGACACCATGAGCCGGTTGATGATGGCCAACAGAAAACTCAACGAACTGACCGTGCGCAGCAATCTGGACGGCACCGCGCCGAACGCCGGGCTGGCCTTCGCACAGCAGGACGACACACGCTACTTGCTGTTTCTTCTTGACATCGACGGGCTGCGGCATATCAACGAACGGTTCGGCTACAGCGAAGGCGACCATGTGCTCGATCGGACGGAAAAAGCGTTGCGTCACTGCGTGCGCGACACGGATCGCGTGCTGCGCCAGGGCGGGGACACCTTCATGCTGCTGATCAAGGGCGCCGGTCCCCGCATGGTGGGCATCCTGCAGGAACGGCTGCTCGCACAGCTCGATCGGCTCAACATGCATCTGGACAAGGGGTATCGCATCGACTTCACCTGGGGTCATGCCTGCGGCGATGGCAATGAATCCTTCGAACAGATCATCCAACGGGCTGACGAGATGCTGTACCGGAAGAAGCAGGAGCGCATATCGGTGCAGAAGTCCCACAGCATGCCGGCGGATCCTTCACGCAGCGTGCCTGCGGATCCTTCACGCAGCGTGCCGGCGGATCCTTCACGCAGCGTGCCTGCGGATCCTTCCCGCAGCGTGCCTGCGGATCCTTCCCGCCGCGTGGCTGCGGATCCTTCCCGCAGCGTGCCTGCGGATCCTTCCCGCCGCGTGGCTGCGGATCCTTCACGGCATGCCGATGCGGACAGGACGCGCGTCTCATCCCCAGTGAAAAGGATGGACACAGGGCCCGGTTTTCCGGGGTGACGGCCGCTGCCGTCTTGGCATGCGTGCGTTCCATCCGCTTCACGGTGCGAGCATGCCGCCTTTTCCCATCGGAATCAACCAGATGCGCCGATCGGACAGGAACTCGGAAATCTCGGGCGCAAGCGAGGAGATCGCGGACGCATAGACGGCATCCGGTGTGGCGGCGACTGCGAGCCAGACAATGCCATCGCCGTCCGCATCACGCCCGGCGGAGGATCGGGCTGTGGTGCGCCCCCCTGCCACGGCGGACGATGTGGTGGCGGGCGCAGACGCCCCTGCCGAGCCAGTCCCAGAAACAGCGGAAGCGGTGACGGTCGAAGCAGTTGCCCCAGCCGTACCGATACCAAGGATCGCGGACAATGTGGTCGACGGCGCGACTGAACCCGTCGCACCGGTCCCAGAGCGGGCTGACGAAGTAGCCGATGGCGCGGCTGAACCCGTCGCACCGGTCCCCGATAGGGCTGACGATGTGGTCGTCGTAGCGGAAGACCCCCTCGCATCAGCCCCCGATAGGGCTGACGATGTGGTCGTCGAAGCGGAAGGCCCCCTCGCATCAGCCCCCAGTACGGCGGATGAAGTGGTCGTCGGGGCCGTTTGGGCCGTTGCGGTCCTTGCAGCCGCCGTGCCGGCACCACCGGATGCCGTCGCTTCCCCCAGCCACACCGCGCCATACGCCTTGACTTCCGCAACGAGCTCTTCGTAGACCGCTCCCCTGCGCTGCAGCCATGCCGCCACCGGCACATCGAACCACCGGATGTGCCAGGGCTCGAACATGATCCCTGTCACAGCTTCACTTCCGGCTGGATAACGCACCACATATCCGTACTTCCAGCCTTCCCGGGCCAGCCATTCATATTCCTTCGTACCGGCGAACGCATCGCCCGCTCCTCGGCGTGAGGCCATATCGAAGGCCATGCCGGTCTGGTGCTCGCTGCCGTTGGGTCGCGCCACGCGGCGGAGGGTTGCCGCCAACGGGTCTGCAATGGACTTGTCTGCCTTGCTCCAGGAGAGGCGTCTGTCAAACAGCGCCTTTTGCCAGTCGGCGGAACGGTAGCTGTTCTCCAGGTCATAATCGGCCACGCCGGCGTCCACAGCGGCCTTGAGCATCGTCCGCAGCGGGGGAAGCGCGTCGCGATGAAACGCAAACACCTCTCCCTGTTTGATGCCGGGCAGGTTCCGCGTCCAGCTCAACGCCGCCTGATATCCCTGCGGCAGCAGCACCGTCGAAGACACATAGCGCAGGTTCTCCCCCACCGTCGAATCGACACGGTTCCCGTCAACCGGTGCCGGCGGGGTGCCCAGCACGACGGCATACATCCGGTATGTCCTGCATTCAAGCCAGACAGGCACACGCACGATCCATCCGGCCGGACGCATGGTCATGACGGTGTCATGCGTGTCATTGACGATGCCCACCACGTCGCCGATGCCGAACGCGCCAGTCTGCCGGCGCTGTGTCAGCCGTTCATAGTAGCGTGGCGCGCGGGGCAGTGCCAGCACGGCTTCACCGATGCGTACCCGTCGGCCCGACAAAGGCCGCTCCCCCGTCCATCTCACCTGCAGCAGACTGTTCCCGACAGACGCCGATGCCCCTTCTTCCAAGAGAATGCACAGGGTGCCCTCATTGAGGATGCCCTGGCGAACCGGGAGCCGGAGTGTCCGCCCCCCGTCGGCGAGGAGCGGGTTCCCGCCTTGAAGGGGAAATTGCAGCAACACGCCGTCATTCGAGGCGATGGCGTTTCCGGATGGCATGCCCGGGAATATGGCCAGATACGGCGCCAGGCTTTCCGACGCGATGCTGCCGAATGGCTGCAGCAAGACGGTGCACAGGATCAACGTGAGGACGGATGCTTTCAGATTCCATTTCATGCGTTCAGTATACCATGTCACCCATCCCGCCGGGCAACCCGAAGGGAACCCGGCCGTGGCGAGTCCGGAGGGAACCCGGTTCGGGAGAATCCGTTACACATGTCGTCAATGTCGATTCGGCTCACCCGACCAGCACCCTGGCCTCCTGTTCGGCCATGAACTGGTTCGTGTACAGCTGCCAGTAGTGACCGCGCTTGCGGATGAGTTCCCGATGCGTGCCCTCCTCGGCGATCTTCCCCTTTTCGATGACCAGGATGCGGTCGGCGGAGCGGATGGTCGACAGGCGGTGGGCGATCAGGAAGCTCGTGCGGCCGCGCAGCGCCTTGTGCATGGCATCCTGGATGAGGTGCTCGGTCTCGGTGTCGACCGACGAGGTCGCCTCGTCGAGCACGAACATGCCCGGATCAGCCAGAATGGCGCGGGCAAAGGAAATCAGCTGCTTCTGCCCGGTTGACAGGCGGCTGCCGTTCTCGCCAACCTCCGAATCATACCCCTTCTCGAGGTTCATGATGAACTCATGGGCATTGACCAGGGTCGCCGCACGCACGATGTCCGCCTCGGACGCATCCTTGCGGCTGTAGGCGATGTTCTCGCGCACGGTGCCCGAGAACAGGTGCGGCTCCTGCAGCACGTAGCCGAGGTTGCCGTACATCCACAGCAGCGGCCGTTCGCGGTAGTCGACGCCGTCGACGAGGATGCTGCCCTCCGTGGGTTCGTAAAACCGGCAGGCCAGGTTGACGATGGTCGTCTTGCCCGAGCCGGTCTCGCCCACGATGGCCACGGTTTCACCGGATTTCACATGCAGGTTGAAGTGCTCGAGGATGTTTTCGCCTTCCTTGTATCGGAAGGTGACATCGCGGAACTCGATGTCGCCATGGAACGCCGGCCAGTTGGCGCGGTCCGACTCGAACATGGTGCCGAAGCGGCTTTCCACCTTCTCGTCGTCCACGATGTCCGCCTCGACATCCAGCAGGCCGATGACGCGCTCGGCGGAAGCCTGGGCGTAGTTGAGCTCGGTGAACACGCGGGCGAACTGCTTGACGGGCTCGAAGAAGTTGACCGCATAGGAAATGAAGGCAAACAGCACGCCGTAGGAAAGGCCCATCGTGCCGGTCTGCATCGCATGGCCGCCGCGCCAGAGCACCAGGCCCGAGGCGATGCTGCCCAGCAGCATGATGATGGGCGTGTAGAGCGAGTTGATCGTCGCCGCCTTCACGGCGAAGTTGCGCATGTCGCCCGTGGCGCTTTGGAACTCCCTGAGCATCGGTTCCTCGACCGACAGGCTCTTGATGGTCTTCGCGCCGGTGATGCCCTCGTTGAACGCGGCGGTCACATGCGAATTGAGCTTGCGCACCTTGCGGAAGTTGGTGAGGATGTATTTCTGGAACACGATGCTCACCAGCACCAGCGGAGGCACCGTCACCAGCACCAGCAGCGCCAGGCGCCAGTTGGTGAACAGCATCACGATGGCCGCGATCGTCATGTTCGACAGCGACCAGAACAGGTCGACCAGGTTCCAGGAGAGGGTCTGCCCGAGCTTGCGGCAGTCCGAGGTCAGGCGGGCCATGATCCAGCCGACCGGCGTCTTGTCGTAGTAGGCCAGCGGCAGGGTCTGCAGCTTCTCGAAAGCGGTTTTCCGGATGTCATAGGGCACATTGTTCTCGACATGGCCCGCATTGAGGATCATCAGCCGGATGTTGAACGCCTGGATGGTGATGGCGGCCAGCGCCACGAGGGAGAGCGGCAGGAGCTTGCCGAAATCGCCCTTCGCGGCCACATCGTCGAGCGCGAACCGCGAGAACTGCGGGAAAGCGGCGTCCACGATGCCGATGAGCACCATCTGCCCGATGAGCATGAGAATCTTGGCCCTGTGGGGCGCGGCGAACCGGAGCAGCCGCTTCCAGACATTCAGGTCGAGCCGTTTGCTGTATTCCTGTTCTTCGAAATTCACGCGGATTCCTCCTGTTCGCCGATGCTGCTCTGGATGTCCCAGATCCGCTTGTAATGACCCTCCTGCGCGATGAGCTCCTCATGGGTGCCGCGCTGGGCGATTTTCCCGTGCTCCAGCACGAGGATCTGGTCGGCTTCGGCCAGCGTCGTGATGCGGTGGGAGACGATGATGGTCGTGGTGTCGCGGCTGCGATCCTTCAGGGCGGCACGGATGGCTGCGTCCGTCTCGGTGTCGACCGCGGAGAGGGAATCGTCGAAAATGAGGATCGGCACATCGCGCAGCACCGTGCGGGCAATCGCCACGCGCTGCCGCTGTCCGCCCGAGAGGGTCACGCCGCGCTCACCGACCATGGTGTCATAGCCGGCTTCAAACTCCAGGATGGCGTCATGCACGCAGGCGATGCCCGCGGCCTCCTCCACCTGCGGATCCGAGGCGTCGTGCATGCCGATGCGGATATTCTCGCGCAGGTTCTTCGAGAACAGGAAAGGTTCCTGCAGCACGATGCCGATCTTCTCGCGGACCGCCTGCCGGCTGAGCTCCGAGAGCTCCTGCCCGTCGAGCCGGATGGATCCGTTCTGGTAGTCGTACATGCGCAGCAGCAGGTGCAGCAGCGTGCTCTTGCCGGAACCGGTGGCGCCGAGGATGGCCGTCGTCGAACCCTTCGGGATCGAGAAGGTCACATCGTCGAGCACCGGCTTCTCCGGATCGTACCCGAAGCGCACGTGCTCGAACTCGATGGCGCCATCGATCCGCACCTGCGCCTTTCCGGTCGTGTAGTCTTCCGCGGGCGCGTCAAGGATCTCGAAAATGCGGCGCAGCGACACAAACGACTGTCCCATGAAGCCCATGCTCTGCCCCAGGCCGCGGATGGGCCAGATGAGCATGCCGGCATAGGTGGAGAAGGCGACGAGCGTGCCGATGGTGATGGTCCCGGTTGCCGCCCAGTAGGCGCCGACCACGATGACGGCCGCATACTGCACCATGCACAGGAAATCGGAGACCGACCAGTAGTCGGACATCAGCTTGACGATCTTCATCACGAGATCGCGGTACTTGCGGTTCTTCTCGTCGAACTTGTCCATCTCGAGCTGCTGGGCGGCGAATGCCTTCACGACGCGGACGCCGGTGAGGTTCTCCTGCAGGGCGGCGGACATGAAGCCCTCGGCTTCGTCCGTTTCCGAAAAGACCTTCATCATGCCGAGAAAGAAGCGGACGGTCGCGATGGTGATGACGGGAATGAGCGCGACCGTCACGAGGGTGTAGCCCGGGTTCATCGAAATCATGATGAACAGCACGACAACGACCTGGAATACGGTGGAAAAGGCGTCGATGAACTGGCTGCCGACAAAGCCCATGACGGTTTCGATGTCGGAGGTGCAGCGCTGGATGATGTCGCCGGTCTGCGCCTTGACGTGGTAGTCGTAGGGCAGGCGTTCCAAGTGGTTGTAGAGCCGGTTGCGCATGCGGCGCGCAGAGCCCTCGGAGGTCATGGCGGCCAGCTTGCCGCGGCCGAACAGGAACAGACCCTGCACCGCAGTCAGCGAGACCAGAATGGCCAGCAGCGACCACAGGTTATCACGGACCCAGGCGACGGCGCCCTCACCGCCGATGGCGGCGGACACCCACGCAGGCAGCTCGAGCGGTTTGCCGCCGAGCACGGAATCGAGCGAGGTGCGGATGATCAGCGGGATGACGGCGGCGAACAGCACGTTGACCATGACGCAGCACAGCGCCAGCACGAACGTGTGCCGCTGTCCTTCCAGAAACTGCAGCAGTTGGCGTATTTTCTTCATGATGTCCTCCTGAAGGTGTGGGGGATCAGACAGTGGCCACAGCGATGAGCGCGTACGATTCCCCAGGCACGTAGGGAGATCCGCGAAAGTCTCCATGGAACCGCATGTCGCGGAATCCGGCCTTGTCAAGCAATACCGTCAGTTCATCGGACAACAGCGGGTACAGCGGGATGCGGCTTTCCCATGTCCTTCCCTTGACGGTGAGGCGTGTATGGAAGGTGAATCGCCGTCCGGGCAGCAAACCCGGTTCCGCCGGATTGTCCACCCGCTCGTACATCCGTTCGAACGTCAGGCCGGCCGCCTCGTTCGACAGTGTCGGCAACCCCGGCAGCCCCTTGCCGATGACGCGGTCGTAGTTGATGATCTGCAACACCAGGCTGCCACCGGGGAGCAGCGCGGCACGCGCCTGTTCAAGAAAGCGCGCCATGGCCGCCGGATCCGGCAGATGAACCAGGGAGTTGCCGATGCAGAAGGCCAGCCTAGCCGGCTCCGGTTCGAGCTCGGCAAGGGCCAGCATGTCGCCCTCAAGCAGCAGCAGCCGCTCCTCCACCCCCGCATCGGCGACCTTTTCGCGGGCGGCAGCCAGCATGCCGACATCGAGGTCGATGGCGGTCACCCGATGTCCCCGTTCCGCCAATGCAAGCGCATAGGCCGCATTGCCGCAGGCGATGTCCGTCACGGGCGCGGGCGCGTCCCCCGCAAGCTCTGCAAGAAAGCCGAGTGTGATGGCGCTCAGCGGAAAGATTTCGTCGTAATGCCCGGCAATTGCTTCATAGTATGACTGAATCGGCATGATGTCCCCTCCGTGCAGGCAAAGCACGCCGAACAGGCGTGCCGTACGCCGGCACTTGTCTATTTTCCCTTTCGGAGAGGAAACGCACAAGGGGGACAATATGTATGAAGCAGGATTTATCGGCAGCCGCGCGCCGAAACGCAACCCGGACGCCGTGGCGGGGGCGGGCTGCCTTGGCGGGGGCGGGCTGCCGTGAATTCAGGGGATGTCCGAACCGACGGCTACCTGATGCGGCGCCCATCCCGGGTCCAGAGGAGTCCGGAATCGATGCTGCCGATATCGGCTGATGCCGTACGCGCCATGGCGGCCGCCAGTTCTTCCGTCATCGTCCGGATGACGCGCTTCACACCGTCGGGCCCTTCCTGCGCGAGCGGTCCCATGACCACGCGTCCCGCGGAAATGGCTGTCGCACCCAGCGCCAATGCCTTGAAGGCATCCATGCCGGTCTGGAAGCCGCAATCGACGAAAACAGGGATGCGGCCCTTCACGACCTCCACGATTTCCGGGAGCACCATCAGCGGGGGGACCGCATAGGGCAGGATGCCATGATGATGCGACACCACGATGCCCTGTACCCCGGCTTCCAGACATTTTTCCGCTTCCCGGGCGCTGAGTACGCCCTTGATGACGAACGGCAGACGGGTCCGCCTCACATATCCCTTGATCTCTTCGAGACTGCGCGGACGCATCGGGAACCCGAGCACATTGTCGTACTCCCCTCGGTGGTTGAAGGAGTGGTCCAGATCCATGCCGACAGCCAGGCAGCCGCTGCGTTCGGCATGCTCGAGCTTGCGGAGCACCCTGGCCTCATCGGCATAAGGCTTGACGATCTTGATCGTCTTCGCGCCGGTTTCAAGTATGCGGTCGAGTTCCGCCTCGTCACCCATACCGGCCCACATGACGGCATGGCTCTCCGCGGCCGCTCGGGCCATTTCCACCATGCCGTTGTCATCCTTCCCCTTGAGGTGGGACAAGGCTGCCATCATGACAGGCGTCGAGAAGGTTTCCCCATACAGCGCCAGCTTCGTGGAAGGCAGCACCGCATCCATGTGGCGCATCTCCACAAGCAGGGAATCGAAGTATTCGCGCGTGATGGCGTTTGCATCACCGGTACGTGTCGTTTGTTCCATGGCGTTCCTCCCCCGGCGCAAGCGCCGACACGGATCATGCGTGAACACGTGTCTACTTGCATACAGCATAAAGGAACCGGCTGCCAAAGGCAAGCCGGTTCCCGCTGGATTTGCGTTCATGTCGCATCCGTCATGGAGAGGGTGCATCCGACCGGGCTGCGTACCTGTACTCCGATATGAACGTCATTGGGCGGGCGGATCGTCTTTCATGACGATATGATCGTCATCGGGCGGCGGATCGTCTTTCATGACGATATGATCGTCATCGGGCGGGCGGATCGTCTTTCATGACGATGCGCTCGCCTATGCGCAAGCTACTCGCATCAGGCGGAGGCGTCCGCGTTTGACCGCTTCGCATGACGTACCGACATCCAGAAGAACGCACCGATAATGATGATGGTCGCAACAGGAGAAAGGAGTTCGGGCACTTCGACATGGAATCCCTCCAGGATCATCACCAATCCCAGGACCATGATCGAATACATCGCGCCGTTCTTCAAATAGACATACTTCTTGATACGGTCGATGTTGCTCAGGGTCAGCTGCCTCACAACCAGCGCCCCCAGACCGTTTCCGGCAATAATCAACGGAATGGACATGGTGAATGCGAATGCGCCAAGCACGCCGTCGATCGAGAACGTCGTGTCGATGATCTCAAGGTAGAGGATCTTGCTCAGATCCGACATGGCGCTGGTGCTCGAGAGCAGCTTCTTCTCGCCGGCCTCCGCATTCTGCTTGAATCCGTCCGTGATGAAGAACGCCGAGGAGCCGATCACGGCGGCCAGTGCCAGCATGGGATCGGCCTTCATCGAAACGCCGACAATGGTCACCAGAATGACGGAAACAATGGCATAGAACCAGATGCCCTGCTTTTGAAAGAATGCCTCGCTTCGAAGGCCGTAGTGCTTGTCCTCCATGAACAGCCAGTGCAGAAAAAGAAACAGCAGGAACACACCACCGCCGAGCATCAGGATGGGTGTGGAGCGTTCGATGGAGGCATGGACCCGCGGATCGTTGGAGAAGGTGGCCGTCAAGGCGCCGATCGGGCCGATCTGCAGATTCGTGAGCCATACGATCAGCCAGGGGAGCAAGCCCCGAACGATGAACACGGCGAACATGATGCCGTATACCATGAACCAGCGGCGCGCCTTTGGCGACATGGTGCCGAGGACCTCTGCGTTGATGACGGCGTTGTCAAGGCTGGATACAACTTCGAACAGACACAGGCCAACAAGGATGAGAACATAGGATGCGATTGACACAATGCGGCTCCTTCTGTGGATTGATTTACCGACACGGACATCACCCGGGTGATGGATCGGGAAGGAGGTACGAAGACGGTGCATCCCCTTGGCAACGCTTTATTGTATACATGATACATTGTCCGTGAACGGCAATAGCCATTATAAAGGCATCGCAACACATGCACAAGATGTCAGCCGGATTTCCTTCCCTTGTACCACCATGAATGATGATGAATGATTAATGATGAATGATGAAAGATGGATGATGAAAGATGGATGATGAAAGAAGAATGATGAAAGAAATAGTATCGAAAGATTCCATAAATTGTCTTGCATCCGCATTCTGACGATGCTATACTAAACAAGCCCTCAGAAAACCGGTGAGGACATGACGACGCGGAGTGGAGCAGCCCGGTAGCTCGTCGGGCTCATAACCCGAAGGTCACAGGTTCAAATCCTGTCTCCGCAACCAACGTGAAACCCTGTAAGCGTAAGGCTTACAGGGTTTTTGCTTGTGTGCGGAAGTGGTCGTTCTTCGCGATGTTTTTTGGTGAATGCGCTTCCCGCTACTTCATTTCCACGAATTGAACAAGCCAGCCGTCCGGATCCTTGACAAAGAAAAAGGTGAGGTCCGGACCTGGTGAGAAGGGGCCACTTTCAATGGCGATCCCTTTCGTCTTCATCCTTTCCATCGCCATGTCCGCGGAATCTACCGTGAATCCGGTGGATATGCCACTGCCAACCCCTGGGTTCGGTTCTGCGGCGGAAGCGATCAATTCAAGTTTCGTCTCTCCATTTCCCAGGAAGGCGAGTTCGGTTCCCGGCCCCGCCGGCCTGCGGCTCTGCAGGGGAAGTCCGACGACATCCCGATAGAAAGCGAGGGATGATTCCATGTTCCGTACATGGATGGTTGTCCAACAGAATGACATGATGGCCTCCTTGCGCCGGCTTGCCGTCCGGCAGCTGGCTGATTGATTCGTTTGTCCGGTCAGACCAGTGCATTCGGACAAATATGTTCGTACAAGTCTCTTCGGACAAAAAGTCTCTTCGGACAAATATGTTCGTACAAATCTCTTCGTACAAATCTCTTCGGACATATATGTTCGGACAAGTCTGTTCGGATTCACCTTTCAGGTCAGCCTGGTCAGGACAAGATTGATCAAGTGCTCTTTGGAGATGAATCAACACAGACCATCGCGTCCAGGTCGAAGGTTTCTCCGTGACGCATGCGATACCCCCTGCGGCCGGCCGTATCAAGGCCGGTCAGAAAAGGTTCCGGGTCGGCGGTGTTTTCAGCGAAGAGCCCGTAATGGTTTGGGATGGCCAGTTTGGCGTCAACGCGCTCCGCCAGGGTCAGCGCCTCCGGAATACCCATGTTACCCCATCGACCGTTGATGCAGACGAACAGGACATCACAGCGAATGTTCCTCCCCACGTCTTCGTCCAGCTCGGTATCCCCTGTGAAATAGGCGGTCAAGCCGTTCTTGGAGACGAGAACCCCGATGCTGTCCTTCGTATGTTTCGCATAAACAGCCTTGAAGGAGACACCTCCAAAGGTGAGGGCACCGCCGCGATCCAGCTGCGTGATGGCGGACGCTTGAACACCCAGTTCGACAAGCTTGGGAACACAACTACCGGGCGCGGCGAAATGAACGCCATCCAGGTTCATGACGGCAAGGGTGTCCGCATCCAGATGATCCATATGATCATGCGTGATCAGGTAAAGGTCGGGATGCGCGTCCTCCGGCCGGATGGGCGCGGGAAGAATACGCTTGACCTTGTCGAAACGCTCCACCATGTCGGATAGATACGGATCGAGAAGGATGGAGACATTCCCGTCCGTGATTTCAAAACCGCCTTGCCCGAGCCATCTCACGAAGAATGCCATATGCTGCTCTCCTGTTCATTTTTTCGCTTGATTTCCGATTCTCTACCGGGATGCAATTGCATCAAGTACATCAACGATTCAGCCGGGTTACTTCTGATAGCGCATGCGTCCCCATCCATACCCCGCTTCCGGCGAAGCGTCTTCCGGCATGCCAGGCAGAATGAGCCCGCCATCGATCCTCAGGGTGGTTCCCGTGATGTAGGCGGCTTGTTCCGAACAGAGCCACGCGACCGCATATCCGTTCTCTCTCGGCGTTCCGTACCTGCCAAGCGGTATTTTGGGGGCGAAGCCGCTGTGCAGCTCCTCCTCGCTGCCCTTGCCGCGGACACGGGTGGCACCGGGCGCGACGCAATTCATGCGGATGCCGTAGGGAGCCAGTTCGGTCGCCATCGATTCGGTGGCACGGGTGAGCCCCGCCTTGGCCGCTCCGTACAGTGCGTCCTCCGGGTAACTGCGGACGGCCCGCGTCGAGGTGATGTTGATGATGGAGCCGCGAATCCCCTTCTCCCGCATGTGCAGGGCGGCCTGCTTCGCGCAGAGGACCGGCGCGCGGAAATCCAAACCATAGACGAAATCCATCAACTCCACTTCGGCTGTGAACAGGGAGTTGAACTTGGTGATCCCCGCATTGTTGACCAGGACGTCGAGACGCCCCAGGTCCGCAATGGCCTGTCTTGTCACCGTTTCCGGAACATCGGGCCGCTCGAGATTCGCCTGATAGACAAAACAGCGTCGACCCAAAGCCTCCACGGATGCTTTCGTATCCAGCGCCTCATCGAGCGCGGATGCGTACGTGAATGCGATATCATAGCCCTGTTCGGCCAGGACCAGCGCGATGCCTTTGCCGATACCCCGGCTTGCGCCGGTGACAAAGGCGCATTTTGTCACAGTACCTGTCTCCATGTCGTTTACCTCCGGATGCCATTCCTGTTTCACTGTTGCGGCGAATGCCGCCTTGTTCCGGCGAATGCCGCCTTGTTACGGCTGATGTGCCGTGCCGTCGGGCAGGCGGGTCTGGGTCCATCGTGTCACCCCGCCGTCACATGGGAACCTGGCCGCAAGCTTCTCGTCGATGTCGATGCCCAGGCCCGGCTTCCCGTTCAGATAGACATACCCGCCCTTCAGCTCGGGGCTGCCGGGGAAGACCTCCATCAGGGTTTCGTTGATGCCGGCCCACTCCTGGATGCCGAAGTTCGGACAAGCCAAATCGAGATGGACATTCGCCGCGTGGCCGACCGGCGAGACGTCGCCGGGTCCGTGCCAGGCGGTGCGGATCCCATACGCTTCGCACTGTGTCGCCAGTTTTCGGGCGGGCGTGATGCCGCCGATCTGGCTGACATGCACGCGGATGAAGTCGATGAGCCGGTCCGCGATGAGCCGTTCCCATTCGTGCGGGTTGTTGAACAATTCGCCTTGGGCGAGGGGGATTGCACACTGTGCGCGGACCTGGCGGAACCATTCCCCCTGTTCGGGCGACAGGATGTCCTCAAGGAAGAACAACCGGTAGGGTTCCAGTGCTTTTGCCAGCCGGATGGCCTCCGAGGGCGCAATCCGCTCATGCACGTCATGAAGCAGCTCGATTTCGTATCCGAGCTCCTTGCGGAGGTATTCGAACATCGTCACGGTGGAACGGACATACCCGTCCGGATCGTAGTAGATGCCATCCTGCATGTCGACAGGCGCGAACTCCCGGACCTCCCGTCCGCCATAGGCGCCGGAAAGCAGGGAAGCCTGTGTGTTTGGAACCGGTGCGAACTCCCGGACGGGCTTCCCGCCATAGCCGCCCCATTGGACACGGACATGGCGCAGGCCGTCCGCCATGTAAGCGCGAACCTTGTCGGCAAGCCCTTCCAATGTCGGTGCATCCGCATGACGGTACACGGCCGCCGCTTCACGACACTTGCCGCCCAGCAGGTCATAGACGGGCATGTTCGCCATCTTGCCCTTGATATCCCACAGCGCCATGTCGACGCCGGAAATGGCATTGTTCTCCACCGGCCCATTTCGCCAATAGGCATTGTGGTTCATGGTCTGCCAGATGTCCTCGATGCGGGAGACGTCGCGCCCCACCAGAAGCGGTTTCAGGTAATCGTCGATGAGGCAGGCGACCGCCTTGTGCCGGTAGGCGAAGGTCGAACAGCCGAGGCCATGCAATCCGGGTTCGGATGTTTCCACTTTCACGACAATCAGGTTGATGCCGGCGGGTGCGGTGCAGATGGCGCGTACGTCCCTGATGGTGATGGACATGATGCGTTCCTCCTGTGCTCGAACTTGAAATTGGTATGGAAAGGGAAGTTATGCTCTCATTCTATCCTTGGCGTATTCCCATGTAAACCAGTGAATCGTTCGTCAATGGCTGGCGCTTTGATGGCAGGGAGCCCGCATCCGAACTGCCGGTTCTCTCCCTCCGTGATCATCCGCGTACATCCTCCTCCAAGATTTGTCATGCAACCCGGTTGTCCTCGATGAGCCGCATGGATTCACCTCTCCCCTTCCCAAGACATGGCAATGTGACAGCGGACATCGAGCTTCACAGCAAGTAGCTATCCCATGTGGGTGTGATTCGTTCGGATACGCCTTGACCTATTCTTTTCCCGTAGTCCGTTGCATTTTTCTGGTATGAAGGATAAGATAAGTTCAAATAACATAATGAAGAAAAGAACGGAATAAAAGGCAACCGGAAAAGCCGGCGTCTTGCGATGAACGGTTGATCTCCAAATCAGCAATATCAAATGATAAGGAAGTATGAGATGAAAAAAATACGATGTGCAATGATCCTGTGTGTGTTGACATTGCTGTTTCTCATCGGGCAGTTTTCCGTTGCGTCCGCCACGAATCTCAACACGGAGCTGGTGACAAACGGAGGCGCGGAGTCAGGCAGCATCTCCGGCTGGACCGACGATACGGGCGCCGGCCGCTGGAGCGCATCTACATCGTACTCAGACTGGGCCCCTCCGGCGGCGGGCAGTTATTATTTCTTCCTGTATAATCCCAGCATGGATACCCCCCTGTCCGGTACAATGTCCCAGATGATTGCATTCACCGACACGAACGGCCTGTTTGCCGCGATCTCTGGCGGGAACGTGTCGATGAAGTTCAGCATCAGCATGTTCCAGAAAATCAGCGCCGACAATGAGGTCAAGGCGGTTCTGGAGGAATATGACGCCGGCGGTTCCCTGCTGAAAACCTCGCAGGTGGTGAACACCACCACGTCCGGGACGATGGGTTCCTATCAGGTCAACACCCAGCTCCAGCCGGCTACCAGAAAGTGCAAGGTGCTGCTGTCCGCGACGCTGACCAGAGGCGGCTACGCACAATTCGACAAGGTATCCCTGCAATTGGTGGATGCCTCCACCGGCAGCGCCCCTGTTTTTGGCAGCGGCATTCCGACCTCGGCGGAAACCGACGCCGGAGTTGCCTATTCCACGCCCTTTACGATCAGTGACGCAGATGCAGACGATGTGAACAGGTTAACCTTTAGCGCATCCACGACCAATGTCAATCTGGTCCCCGCCGCGAACATCTCTGTCAGCGGCAGCGGCGCCAACCGCACGCTGACCATCGTTCCTGCGGGCAATCTGTCGGGTGAGGCGGACATCACGATTTCGGCCTCGGATGGATCCAAGAGTGCAGAAAAGACCTTCCATTTCATTGTTCATAAAGTCATTTTCCTCAATACGAACCTCGTCGAGAATGGCAACGCCACAAGCGAATACGCCAGCTGGTCCGGCAGCAATGTCAACGTAACCGCCACGGGAAACGGCTTTGCCCTGATTTCGCCAGGCGCCGGCATGTACCAGAATCTCGACATTTCCAAGTTTTCCGGTCTGATTGACGGTGGCGAAACGCAATTTCAGTTGTCGGCTGCCTTTACAGCGGCATACGGCGTGGTGAAAGCCCAATTCTACACCGATATCGCCTGCACCAACCCCGTCGGCGCCGTTCATACGATCAACAGCAGCACCACGTCGCTGCAGCAGTATATCCCCGCCGGTGCCAAGGGCGTGCAGATTTCAATGCTGTACACGTCCTCGGAATACTCTACTGTCACAATCAGGAATATCAGCTTCAAAATCATCAACGATTTCCCGAAAATATCGACAATCAGCGATAGAACGACGAATCTGAGCGCACTGACCGTACCGGTGAGCGCGTACTACACGACCGCAAACGCCACAATCACGGCAAGCTCCAGCGATCAGACGGTTGTCCCGAACAGCGGGTTTGCATACGGCGGTTCCGGGTTTCACCGCACCGTCACCTTCACGCCGCTCAAAAACGGAAATGTGACCATCTCAGTCACATTGAACGATGGCACCACCTCGGCCTCAAAAAGCTTCCATGTCACTATACTTGAACCCGTATCCGTTACAAGCCTCGACTTGCCTGCTGCAGGGTATTATGCCGCAGGCGGTCAGCTGGACTTTACGGCGCATTTCAATCACAACATTGCCGGAGGAACCGGCTCCAGCCTGCCCCTGACCGTCGGCGGAGAATCAGCCGCCGCTCTGTATCTGTCCAGCACCGCGAACAGCATCACGTACAGATACACCATTACGGGCAGCGACAGCGGCGCGGTTGTACCCGGAACCTCCATCAACGACGCAAGCTCGCCCATCACCGATACGGCCGGCTATGACGCGATCATGACGATCAACCCCGGCGCAACGGGCGTTGTGGTTGTACCGGCGCCCCAAGCGACAAGCAGCAGCGCCAGCGCAACGTATGGAGACAAGATCACATTGTCCGCAACGATTTCCTGTGCGGACACCCTTTCAGGAACCGTGCAGTTCAAAGCGAACGGAAGCACCCTGGGAAGTCCCGTCCCCCTCAGCGGGAACGCCGCATCCTATGAAACAAGCGACAAGCCGTTTGACGCAGGATCCGTCTCCATTACCGCCGAATTCACACCTGGTGGCTCCGACTCCCATTTTGCCAGCCTGACAGGCAGCGCCTGCGTGATCACAATCAATCAGAGAGCGGTCTCCGTCAGCAGTTTCGCTGCCGCTTCCAAAACATATGACGGAACAACGGACGTAACGCTCAGCGGTGGAACACTGTCCGGCATACTGGCGGGAGACGAGCTTTCCGCTGTTTATCCGGCGTCCGGCACCGCAGCGTCGAAGCATGTCGGCACGCGCGCCGTCGCTTATGCGGCCATCACGTTGGCGGGTGCGGACAAGGACAACTATGTCCTGTCAGCCCAGCCGACCGTGAGCGTCGAGATCTCGAAGAAAACAATCAACGCAACGGCCACCGTCAGCAACAAGACGTATGACGGAAACAAATCCGCATTGGTCACCTGCAGCATTGACCCGCTGGAGATCGTGACGGGGGATTCTGTATCCGTCAACGCATCGGGTACGTTTGACACCCAAAACGTCGGAACCGCGATAGCGGTCTCCATCAGCGCGTTGTCCAGCTCCGGAGACGACAAGGACAACTACAGCATTGTCGTTCCCTCCAGCGGCGCGGCGGATATTACGCCTTTGGCAATCACGGTCACACCCGACGCGGTTTCCAAGGTCTACGGGCAGAACGACCCGGCGCTTGGCTACACACTCACAAGCGGCACGCTTGTTGCATCCGAGACGCTGACGGGAAGTCTCTCCAGAACGGCCGGGGAAGATGTGAACCAGTATGAGATCACGCAGAACACCCTGACAAGCACGAACAATCCCAACTACAACATCACCTTTGCCAGCGGCGTGAAGCTGACCATCACCCAGGCGACGCCTGTGGTAGCCGTTTCGGTCGACAAGGCTTCCCAAATGACGGGCAAGGATGTCGTCGTGACCGTCACAGTGACCTATCCCAACAAAAAAAGCACCGACGCCTACCCCGAAACCGTTTTGATCACGCCGGCCAACGCTTCGGCAAAGGATACGATATCAGCCAGCGGGAACCAATACAGCCAGACCTTCACCATAGGCAGCGCGCCTGTCTCATTCAGCGCAGCAGTGGCTGCAAAAGGAAATTACGCCGGAGCAGCGAGTGAATCGCCCGCCACTGTTGCCATCATTGACCGGTACACCCCGTTGGTCACCGTAACCAGCGACAGCGGCCCAGACACCACCTACGGCGACACGGTCACCTTTGCCGCAACGGTTTCCGGTTCCGGCGGCGTTCCCAGAGGAACCGTTCACTTATACGTTGACGGCTCCCCATACGGCAATGAGACAACGCTTTCGGGCGGGACGGCATCCCTGCCCCTCGAGACTGTCCCACTGAACGTCGGAAGCAGGAGCGTCACAGTCATCTATACGCCTGCAGCCGAAGAGACGGACTACAAAACCGGCAACAGCGCCATGTTCTCATTGACTATCAAACAAAAGCCGGTCTCCATCTCTGGTCTTTCCGCCGTCGCACGGGAATATGACGGGACGGTGAACGTCGTGCTGACGGGCGGAGCGATCAGCGGCATGCTTGACGGCACCGCATTGACCGCCACAATCCCCACGGTGGGAACCATCCCGGATCGCAGCGCGGGAACGCGGGTCGTATCCTTCGCGGTTATCTCACTGGACGGCGCCGACAAGGCGAACTACATGCTTTCCGCCCAGCCTTCCGTGAGTGTTGTGATCTCACCGAAAGCGGTAACGGCAACCGTCGCCGTCAGCAACAAGCATTACGACGGCAACACGAGTGCGACGATAACCTGCGGCTTCAATCCAGGCGATGTCGTCCCTGGAGATGAGATCACCGTTGCGGCTATTGGCGCCTTTGACAACAAGAACGCGGGTACGGGCAAGACCGTTGCCATCAGCGGCGCTTCGACGGCCGGAAACAACAGGGACAACTATCGTGTCACCGTCCCGGCCAACGGTTCAGCCGACATTGTTCCTACAGCAATCACCGTGACACCCGACGCGGTTTCCAAGGTCTACGGGCAGACCGACCCGGTATTTGGCTATACGATCACGAGCGGCACGCTTGTCGCTTCCGAGACGCTGTCGGGAGGTCTGTCCAGATCGGCCGGAGAAGATGTGAACCTATATGAGATCACGCAGGGCACCCTGACAAACACGAACAACCCCAATTACAGCATTCTTTATGCAGGCGGTGTGAAGCTGACGATCAATCCGGCAACGCCGCTTGTTACCGTTACCAGCAATCGACCCAACCCGGTTTATGGCGATATCGTCACACTCACGGCGACCGTTGCCAAATCGGGGGCTGGCGCAGTCCCCACGGGTAAAGTCCGATTTCTGATCGATGGAACGCCAATAAGCACCGTCACGCTGACCGGTGGCATCGCCACCTATACCACAACGCAGACGGAGCTCCTGCCAGGGAGTCTGCTTGTCACGGCTGAATATGCTCCTGATATGGGTGAAGCAAATTACTTGGCCAATACCAGCGTCGCTTTCCCCATGACAGTCGCCAAACGGGAAGTTACGGTGAAAGCGGACAACAGGACCATTTTTGTGGGGGCAGCCATTCCGGCGGCCGGTACTCTGACGCACTCGGTAACCGGCTTGATCGGCAGCGACACGCTGACAGCGCCTCCGATCCTGAGCCTCCCGGCAAACGTCTCCAGCAGCAAGGCGGCCGATTTTGCCATTACGCTGACGGGGGCTGCGGTCAACGCGCACTATACTGTCAAAATGGTCGGCGGAACCTTGCAGGTAATCAATGCACCGATCTCCGACATCATACAACCGCCGCCTTCGAGTATCATCATCGCACCGGCTGCGTCGTCAACCGACGGGGCTGCCACGACCTCCGTCACAACCAGCCAGATATCCCAGGCGGCGGCTACAGCTGTTCAAGAAGCGGTGAAGGCAGGCAACCCGGCGATTGTTGAAATCAAGGTACAGGGCGCCGACAATGCGGATGCTGTTGCGGTCACCATTCCGAGGACAGCCGTTGAATCCCTGACAGAAAGCGGCCTGAACGGACTCAGGTTGAACACATCCGTCGGCACGCTTACCTTTGATGCAAACGCCCTTTCCACCATCAGCCAGGGTGCCGGCACTACCATCCGCATCAAAATGGAATCAATGAATCATGCCGCGTTTACCGAAGAGGTACGGAAAGCCGTTGGAGATCGACCCGTTTTGGATTTTGCCATTACATCCGGAGATGAAACCATTTCAAGCTTCGGAGGAGGCAACGTCACAGTCAGTATCCCCTATACGCTCAAGGAAGGCGAAGACCCCCGTGCCATTGTCGTCTACCATATTGACGATGCGGGAGAACTGACACCGGTTCACAGCCGGTACAATGCGGAAACAGGGACGGCGGTTTTCACGGTCACGCATTTCTCGCACTATGCAATCGGCTACAACAAGACGACTTTTAGCGACGTGTCGCAAGGATCCTGGTACTATGATGCCGTCACCTTCTGCGCTTCGCACAAGATCACAACAGGCATTGGGAACAGCAAGTTTGACCCGGACGCCACGTTGACGCGCGGACAATTTGTCGTCTTGCTGATGCGGGCCTACGGACTTGCTCCCGCAGAAAACCCTGCCGAGAACTTCACTGACGCGGGCAACACATACTGCACCGGATATCTTGCCGCAGCGAAGAAGCTTGGCATTGCAACCGGAGTGGGGCAGAATCTGTTCATGCCGGACAAAGCCATCACAAGACAGGATCTGTTCACCATGCTGTACCGCGCGCTGGGTGTCATGAAGGCGTTGCCTGAAAACAACAGCAGCATATCGCTGTCTGCTTTCAGGGATGCAGCTCTGGTTTCGGATTATGCCGCAGGGGCTGTGGGACGATTTGTGGAGACGGGGATCATTTCCGGCAATGGCGGCAACCTTGATCCCCTGGATTGTGCCTCGCGCGCGCAGATGGCGCAGATCCTATTCAATCTGTTGTCGAAATAAGCCGTTGCATTCGGTCACCTCATTGATATTCAGGATCTCCCACAGTCCGGATTTCGCAGGTTCACACCCTGCTTCTGAAACGGGGGTGTCTCAAAATGGCGAGGCACTGCCCTTTTCATGAATCATCAGTAAAAGGCGGATCGTCATGATCCGCCTTTTGCTGCAGCATGCTGTTGACTTTTTGACAGCCCCATGATGTCAGGTCGCTCTCTTTTCGTTGACTGCCGCCGACCACTCACTTGTCTGCATGAGCGTATCGGTACAGGAACATCACAATCTGTGCGCGTGTGCAACCATCGACGGGACTGAAGGACTTGGCACCGGTGCCGATGGTGATGCGGTTGGACACCGCCCACAAAACCGCATCAGCATAATAGTCCGCGCTGTGCACGTCGACAAACGGGTTGATCGTCGTTGCCACCCGCTTGCCTGCCGCGCGCCACAGGAAGGAGACAGTCTGCCCGCGGGTCACTGTCGCTTCAGGGCTGAAGGTGGTACGGCTTGTGCCAAGTGTGATTCCCTTTTCCGTTGCCCACAGAACGGCCTTGTGGTAGTAGGCACCCTGCGCCACATCCGTGAATGGGCTGCGTGTGGCGGTCGGCTCGGGGCTGCCCAGCGCTCTCCAGAGGAATGTCACCGTCTGCGCGCGCGTGCAGGTCGTGTCGGGCGAGAAGCGCGTGGCACTGACGCCGTCGGTGATGCCGTTTTCCCGTGCCCACAAGACGGCATCGCGGTAATACGCGTGACTCGCCACATCCATGAAGGGATTGCCTGTTTCTCTCCCAAACAGCGCCGAAATGACGACATTGCCGACTGGCATGGTGAAGGAGAAGGTTCCGTCCTGCTGATCGACAAGGTCAATGCTGCTCCCGCCGGCATCGGTAACGGTCAGGCTCCTGATCCTGTAGCCCGTATCGGGTGTCAGGGTGACGGTCACCTTCGTGCCGGGCGCGGCCGTTGTCGCATCCGCCTTGACTGTGCCGTTTTCGGCGGGCTTCACGGTCATGGCATAGCCGGTATTGCCGCTGAAGCCGCCTCCGATGGCACCGCCATTGCCGGATCCGCCGCCGGAAGAGGGGACAATCAGCTGATAGGAGACGGCGTAGGTGGAAAATTTCGCTGCATAGACATGGATCAACCCGTTCTGGCTGTCAGCGAAGAAGGTCGCGTCGGTGAATGGAGCGGAAGGTTTGGCCGCAAGTGCGGCAAACGCTTCGGGGACGCCCCCGTGGTAGCGCCAGACCTTCACATGCGACTTACCGTCAAAGCTGAAAGGCTGGACGATCTCCAAAACAACGCTGTTCGATCCGCCAATATCATCGGCCCCCTTCGACAGGGTAATATCCAGGAACTGAGCCCGTTGTCCGTTGCCCGCCGCCATCTTGATGGCGGACTGCTGGACGTTGCCGGCATCTTCCGCCTTGGCGGTGACCGTCATGCTGATGTCCGCGTTTTCGGTCTGCGCCAGTGTGTCCAGCCCGCCGACCACGACACTGGGCGCTGCCAAACCGGCGTCATGATCCACGACAAGCACGCTGCTTTTCGTTGCGGCGCTGGGGAGTGTGATGTTTGCCGTCACATCCGCCTGCGCCACTGTGACCAGCGTGGTGACGGTCTTGCCGTCCTTGGTGCTCACCAGGTTGTAGAGCCCCGGCAGGATATTGGGGATGCGGTATGTGCCCGAGGGACTGGTCGTGGTGGAGGCAATCACGACGCTTCCCTGCTGGAGGCTCACATCCGCACCGGCGACGACGGCCGCCGTTTCGTTTGTGATCGTACCGAGGATCGAGTAGCGTACTGTCTCGGTCCACATGGCATACAGAGTGACGCCACCGCTTGCATCGGGCGTGAAGCTTACGGTCGCGCCATCGGCATAGGAGGCGCCCTTGCCATCGGCGCGCGTGTTCCAGCCGGAGAACCGGTAACCGTCGCGGGTGAACGTGCTGGCGCTGAGAACGCCGCTTTCTCCATTCTCGATGGCCAAGTCCGCCATGCGTCCTGTGCCGCCGTTGGCATGGAAGGATACATTGTAGGTGTTGGGCTCCCATACGGCGTACAGGATCAGGCTGTCGTCCGCCATGGCCGTCAGGTTGCTGACGGACTGGCTGTCCGAAAAGGTTGCCACCGCCGCTGTCGGTGTGACCGACCATCCCGCGAAGCGGTAACCCGGGCGGGTGATGGCATTGTTGTTGGCCGTCAGGTTCTGTGACGCCCCGTAGGTGAAGGGCTGGTCGGCCATGCCGCCGGTGCCGCCATTGGCATGGAACCTGACATGATAGGCATTCGCCGTCCACTGGGCGGTCAGGATGGCGCTGCGTCCGATGGTGTCCACCGTGGCGGCTGCCGACACGGGCGCAAGCTTGTCATCAAGCCAGCCGGCAAAACTGTATCCCGATTTGGTAAAGGCATTTGCGCGAAGTGCGGCGGTATCGCCGGTGGCAAAGCACTGATCCGCCATGCTGCCGTTGCCGCCATTGGCATGGAAGCTGACGGCGTACGTGTCCGCCGTCCACATGGCATAAAGCGTGAGGGTATCATCCTTGACCGCGCTGAGGTTCTTGACGGTTGCGCCACCTGCATGGCTTGTTCCGCTGCCGTCGCTCTTCGTGTTCCAGCCCGAATGGCTGTATCCGGTTTTCACAAAGGCATTTTGTGCCAGCGCCAGGGCCGTGTCATATCGATGCGCCTGATCCGGCATGCCGCCGGTGCCGCCGTTTGCGTCGAAGCGCACGACATAGGGATTTGCCGTCCACCGGGCGTGGAGCGTGACCGTTTCGCCGTTGACGGCGGTGAGATTCAGGATGCTTGCGGCATCTCCGTAGGACGTCCCCGTGCCATCAGCCTTGGTGTTCCAGCCCGAGAAGGAGTAGCCGGTGCGGGACAAGGTATTGGCAGTCAGCTCCTGTGCCGCATCGTATGCGAAGTCCTGGTCGGCGAGACTGACCGCGCCGCTGTTGGCGCCATTGCCAAGGAAGGAGACGGTGTAGCTGTTGGGTGTCCACTGGGCCGTGAGATGCATGTCAGCCGTGGCGCTGACGCTCTGACCGTTGGCATAGGCTGTCGCGCCGTCCTTCCAGCCTGTGAAGGTGTAACCGGTGCGGGTGAAGGTGTTGGGCGACAGCTCCTGCGCAACGCCGTGGATGTAGGATTGCGCCGGCATCGTGCCCGTTCCGCCGCCATGGGCGAAGCTTGCGGTGTAGGACTGCGCCTGCCAGACAGCGTAGAGGTCGACCGTGCCGTTCTTTTCAACAGTCAGGTTTTGCACAGCAGCACCGACCTGGTGGACCTTCGGGCCATTCTGGGTGGCCGCCCAGCCGGAAAGGCTGTAGCCGGACCTGGAAAAGCTGCCGTTGAGCGCGGCTGCCGCCGCATCATAGGTGAAACCCTGCTCGGTCGTGCTGCTGTCGTCATGAAACACAACCTTGTAGGCATTGGGCGTCCAAACGGCGGTACGCGTCACATCCGCGGCGCCCATCGTCTGCATGCCCGTCACGCCCCATCCGCCGAAGGAATAACCGGTTTTCTGCAG
The DNA here is from genome assembly GCA_023440865.1 of Bacillota bacterium. GTDB lineage: Bacteria > Bacillota > Clostridia > DSM-8532 > DSM-8532 > JAEWSN01. Next base: position 24,340 of record JAEXRM010000029.1, on the reverse strand, counting down.
GCTGCCGCCATCCATCAGCGGATAGCTCTCGCCCTCGTGGTATGCCGCGCTGCCGAGCAGCGTCATGCCGTCCATATAGCGAACCGTATGCTTGCTGGTCTCCACAAAGTCCAGGGCAGCGGCAAGGTCGCCGACGTTGGCCGCGGGCATGGTGAAGGTGAAGCTTTTGGTCGTGCTGACCGGCTGGTCTTTCGTTACGGTCAGATACTGGGGCGCCACGGTGCCAAGGCCCGTGCCGGTCAGCCCCAGCGTGTAGGTGCCGGGTTTTCGCGCCGTACCGGAAAGGGTGACCGTGACCGTTATGGTGTCTCCGGCCGTCATGCGGGAAGCGGGTGTCAGACTGACACTGGCGGTGACGCCTTCCGTTGCGGCATTTCCGGGCAGATTCACGTCCAGAATCGGCTGGAGTGCAACAGAACATGCGGCGCCATTGACCGTGAACGTTTTCGTCGAAGTCCCCAGCGTCACGGTGTAGGTTCCGTTGGGCAGCCAAAGGTATACGTTGCCGCTTGCATCGTTCGTCGTCCACATATCCTTTGTGCTGTAGGTCTTGCCATCCTGCCGTTCAATGGTCAGGCTTTGGCTGACATCGGTGTTTTGAAGGCCCGTGCCCAGGGTGACCTTGTAGATGCTGTCGCCGCCACTGGTCGGGGGTGCGCCTTGAACGGTTGCCTTCAGGCTGCCGCCATTGAGGACGACGTTGCTGGTTGTCCCTGCGCCAACGACTCCCACAACGACATTGCCGCCGTTGATGATGACGTCCTTGAGCGTACCCCCGCCTTCCGTACTCCCAATATGATTGGCCGTAACCGCGCCACCATTTACTGTAATCCCCGAGATCGCACCGTTGTATGCACCAATGCCGGCACCCGGGCCGTTTGCAATGACTGTGCCGCTGTTGATGAGAATGTTTTTGACCTGACCACCGACAAGATTGCCAATACCGACACTGCAGATGCCGGTTCCTGTGGCGATCAGCTTATGGTCCAATGTTCCGTCGATGCTTTGGATCGTCAGCGTCCCCTCGCCGTTCTTGAGCAATGCGACTGCAGGATTTCCCTGGGCATTGAGCGTGTTCGTTCCGCTCAGAATCAATGTGACATTGCCGGATGTCGATATTCCCATTGCATGGGTGAAGGTGGGGCTGTTGCGTTCCATCCCAATGCTGAGGTCCTGCAGCATGAGTGTCGCTCCGCTGCTTGCATTCACATTGAGATTGAACTGTTTGTCCTTCGTTGAGGTGCCTGTTATGGTAATGGCCTGTGAAGGTGAAATGTTGTCGGCTATCACGCTGCCGCCCTGCACCACCTTGACCTGCCCGGAAAAGCTGGAGTCCGTAATGGTGATGGAACCGCCGCTGATGTCGATGGGAACTCCGGTATATGGCTTATACGATTCTGCAGTCAATGCATAGTCCTTGTTGATGTTGCTGATGACGGAATCCTGTGCCTTGAAGCTTGCCGTGCCGCTCCAGCCGTTGAATGCATAACCGGATGCGGTATCCGGCGTTGCGCTGATGGCTGCCGTCCCGCCCTCCAGATAGACCCCGCCGCCGGAAACACCGCTGATGCCGGAACCGGCCGCAAGCGCCACGGTGTAATACCGCAGGGATGCTTGTGGCGCTTCTTTGGCAACCGTCTTGCCGGTATAGGCACTGCCGTCGAACACATGATAGGTGGTGCCGCGGATCAGTCCCGAGAAGACATACGGACCGCTTCCGGTCCCCGTCACCGCCCCGGCAAGATTGGCGCTGGATGTGGACAGCTTGATGTCACGCCCTGATGCGCCGTTCAGATCCACCGTGGCGGAGAACAGGTTGGTTGCCGTTGCGGTCAGTGCCTGCTTGGCGGAAAGACGATCCACCGGATAGGTCGTTTGGGTGGACAGCAGCGTGCCGCCGGCATACCAGCCCAGAAAGTCATGACCGGCGCTGGGTGTTGCCGTCAGCATCACGCTGCTTCCAGCGAGATATACCCCTTCGCCGGTGACATCCGCATTGGTTTTTGTGACACTGACGCTGTAATAGTCCACTGCGGCCGATGTCGTTGCGCGACTGAGCACCTGCCCGGTATACACGCCGTCAACCCAGACATGATAGGTCACGCGGGGGTCGAGAGCAGCCAAGGCGGACAGCTTGCCGGACTCGCTGTCCGTGCTGCTGGTGGACAGGGTGACGACTTTGCCGGAATCCAGCCAGACCGCGCCATCCTTCCTGATAGTGACGGAGCCCGTATAGGTGTCAAGCACAACAGGCGGGGTGACGCTCTGCGCCGCGCCGATATTGTTGATCGTGTACTTTCCGTCCGTCCACCCCGCACCCGAAATGCGGTAAAAATCCTTGGGTGTCGCCGACAATGTCACATTGCTGCCTTTGAGATACGCCCCCGTGCCGGTTACCCCGGCGATGTTGCTGTCCGGTGACACCGTGACGGTGTAATAGTCCAATGCGGCAGTCCTTCTTGTCACATCGATTTGCGCGTTTGCACAGGACACGGTATCGGCGTCCCACACATAATAACTCCCGGTGGCGGGAAGACCCGAAAATGTGAATGTATTGCCGGAAACCGTTCCGGAAACGGTTCCCGCCAGCTCCGAAGCCGAGGTGGAGAGCACGATTGTCCGGGGGCTGCCGGTCCACTCCGCGTCGTCCTTCCTCAGCGTCACGGTGGCGGCATACTTTGTGGGTGCCCCCACAGCCGTGAGACCGACCGTTCCGTTCACGGTGAAGGCATAGGGGTTCCCGGATGACAACAGCGCGCCGTTTGCGGTGTTCTGCCAGCGGCTGAACACATGATCACCGGCTTGGACCGACGCGGTGACGGTGATCTCCGTTCCCTTGCGGTATACGCCACCGCCGCCAACGGTGGCGATGTTGGCCCCCTTCACGACACTCACACTGTAATAGTCCACAACCGTGTCTTTCCCGGTGGGTGTCACGGTCTTTCCGGTATTTGCGCCGTCCATCCAGACGGAATAGGTCACAAGGGGACTGAGTCCGGTAAAGTGATATGTCCCGCCTGCATCGGTCGAAGCCGATTTGAAGCCTGCGGCTTCCGCCACCGTTTGCGAGGGAGAGAGCATGACGGTCTTGCCGGAAGCGGACCAGGCCGCGCCATCCTTGTTCAGCGTGACGCTGCCGGCGTATGTGTTCAGCGTCGCGTATGCGGTGATGTCCTTCTTGCCGTCCATCATGACGCTGCCGTTGGCTGTGAGCATCACGGTATCTCCGCCAACGGTATTCGCCCACCGATCGAAGGTGTATCCGCTCTTGACGTTTGCCTGAACCGGAGCGAGCGTCCCCTGAATTTGTGTCTTGTCCATGAAAACGTAGTCGATGCCTTCTCCGGCGTTCACCTTGATCGTATGGTAGCTCACGGTTGTGTCGGGCGTGCCGCTCGTGACCGTGATGCCGGAACACCCCTTGGCAAAGGCGCCGAGGCCCCAGACATAATAGGTCTGACCGGCATCAAGTCCTGAGAACACATAGACACCGCCGGACCGCGCTGTGGTTTCATCGGCTGTGATGATGACATCGGAAGAGGATGGCGAGGTGGACAAGAACACCTGCTCCGGGTTGTTCCATGTCTGGCCATTGAGCCTGACCGTCACCCGGGCGGTGAAGTTGGGTAGCACTCTTGTTGTATCGGCAGCAAGGCCACCGGAGACGTTGATGCCGCCGTGCCTGTACGTTGCGCTTGTCGTGGCGGGCGGCAGCCAGAGATAGACGGTACCGCCCGCCTCAGTTCTGACACCGCTGAAACCATAGCCGACGTTCGGGGTGAGCGTCATCTCGCCGGCGGCGACAGCCGTATCCTTCAATACATTGTTGTTGCCGTCCGTCAGCGTGATGCCATAGACGGACAGCGCCGAACCCGCGCTGTTCTTCGGCGTCGCACCCTGTATCGTTTTGACGGAACCGCCGTCAATGACGATCTTGCCGCCCGCATTGAGGTTGACGATGCCGGCAATCGTTCCGGCGCTGCATTTCACTGTCCCCGTGCCGTTGTTGACGATGGTGGTGGTCTTGGCCGCGAGCGAGCCGCCGGTCATGTTCACGGTACCTGCGGCATGGTTGAAAACCGCGCAGACGCCATCCGTTGTTGTGATGCTGCCACCGTTGATGTGCAAGGTCCCGTCCGCATAATTCACCGCAGGAATGCTGCTGCCGGAACGAATGCTGCCACCACTGACGGTGGCGCTTTTGCCGGCGGGCGCCGCACATGTGAGGCCATAGCTGGAATCGGAGCGTACAGTGCCGTTCGTCATGCTCAGGCTGCCGACGCTATACAGCGCGATGCCCGTCCCCGAGGCGATGACTCCGCCCTGCACCGTCAGCGTGCCGGCGGAGTATGCCCCCATGCCGGAAACGGAGCTGATCGCCGCGTCGCCTGTGAGGGTCAGCGTGCCGTTGGAAAACACGGCGTAGCCGGACAATGCGGCAATCGTTCCCCCACTGATGGTGGAAGCCCCGGTGTCCGCGCCAAGATAAAGCCCGAGATCCGAGCCGGTGTTCCGTATCGTGCCGCCGGTCATCTGGAAGCTTCCTCCGGAAGCGATGCATGCGACGCCACTGCCGCCCGAAGTGAGCTCGCCACCCGACAGGGTCACCGCCGTGCCGTACGCATTCAATGCGTAATTTGCGCCGGAAATCGACCCGCCGGAGACGTGGCATGTGCCGCCCACGAGTCCGAGCGGAACGCTGCTGGTCGCACTCAAGGAACCACCCTTGACTTCCACGGCGCCGCCGTAGCTGGCGACCAGGGTGCCGTCCGTTGGCGCAGTGTTCGAGTAGGTGCCGCTCTCCACGATGAGCCTGCCCCCGGAACCGAGTTGTACCATGTTGCTGTAGTTGCCGGTCAGGGCAGCGCCGCCGGATCCCTTGAGCGTCAGGCTGCCCCCGCTGACCACCATGAACATGCCGCTTCGTCGGTTGATGTCGAGGCCGGATGCCTTGTAGTGGATGGTGTGGCCGTTGAAGTCCAGCGTCACCCCTTTGCCGACCAGGATGTACGAAATCAGATCCGTCCCGGTGGTGATGCTCGCGGACAGTCTCACCGTGTCACCGTTCTGTGCCGTTCCGAAAGCGGCGGTCAGCGCCTCCCATGTGCCGCTTGCCGGCGTGATGGTGTTGCCTGCCGCCAGCGCCACATTGGGCAGCAAACCGGTCACCAGGCTAAGGCACAGCAGGATGCTCAACACGCGCTTGTTCAGCAGGACGCTCAACACTTTCTTCTTCATGTGTGCTCCCCTATTCTTCATGTCACGATTCGTTTCGGCCAGTAACAAACGCCAACATCCAGCGCTCTTGGTCTTTCCAGATGAAAATCGGCACAGCGGCAATACCAGCACTGCCGCAGCCCCACGGGCGCATCGGCCCTCGGCTCAAAGGCCGGGCAAAGCTGCTTCGGCCATACGTTGCCCTCGGCATTGGGGGCAGCGAGCGGCGCATCCGTTTGCCTGCGCTTGTCCATACGTCACGCTCCTTCTCCTCGATACGGAGCAGTCTGCGGCTCCCTGCAGACATACCGCCCAGAGCGTAGCATGCGCATATGAAAAAAAGAGCCTCTGCACCCAGAAGGCTCATTTTTGCACCGAATCGATGTGATTCATCTTTTTTCGCGGTTGACCCCCGAACACGGACATGCCAAACCGGAGGCAGATGTCAAATCAGAAGACGTACCCGAAAAACGCCGTGCTCGATGTGATACTGCAGCTCGCTGTCATGCTTTTTCGCAAAAGCGATCACGCACTTGCTGCCAATGCCGTGGCCTGCATCATGGGCTACGGGGTGGCCGTTTGTGTCAAGCGCGGTGCCTTCCTGACATGGGTTCGACATTTCCAGCAGCAGACGCCCCACGCTTTGGCAATGGAATCGCAGAAAGGGGGGCCGTTCCTGCGGCAGACCGACGCAGGCCGCAATGGCGTTTTCCATCAGGTTGGACACCACCATGGCAAGCTCCAGCGCATCAACAGGCAGGTTGTTGGGAATATCCAGCGAAATCTCGGCCGGAATGCCGGCCTGCTCGGCAAGCCCCGCATAATGACAGACGGCTGCGTTCACTGCGGGGTTTTCACAATAGACTCTGTTGATTTTGGGCGTGGCCTGACTCTGGCTTTTCAACAGGTTGGCAGCCTCTGTGCTGTTTCCCTTCTCCAGAAGCTCCAGCAGCACATGGTTGAAATGACGGCGATCATGGGCGCTGCGGCTGTTCTGGGCCGAAACCTCCTCCATCAGCGTCAGACGCTGGGACATGCTGCCTGCCGCCAGCTGCAGGAATTCCCGCTCCGCCTGCATGCGCCTGTTTTCCTCGCGCATGGCATAATGCTTCGTCATGGCCGTGAGCGAGTGGATGATGGAAACATACACCGACAAGCCCAGCATGATGAGCAGCAAAAGTGGCACGTCGTTCTCATCCATCAACCTCACAACGTCTCCGCCGGCAAGGAAAGCCAACAGGCAAACCAGCAGGGAGAGCACGGGGAGCAGAAAAATGTGCCAATACTCCAGCACCCTGCGATACGGCATTGACACCCACCTGCGGAATACGAAAACAACCAGGGAGAACAGCAGCAGACGCAGCAGGGAAATGCCATACATCGGGTACGGAAGGAATCTGGAAAGCTTGTAGCTCAAAAACACCACGGCGACATGAATGTTCAGCATCGTCATGTAGCTGAAGCACCACTGCATGATCGTGTCGGAAAAAAAAGGCTTCAGGGCAATGCCGATCACCAGCAGCGTGACAAGGTTAAGCTGCAGCACGGCCGTGTAGTTCGACGTCAGATAAAAGATGCAATTGGCTCCGACATTGCCAACCAGCAAAACGGTCGCGACAAGCAGATACGCCCGTTTGTTCTTGTACTTGGGCGTTGCCATGGTGGAAAGCAAAATGATGAGCATGATGTCGGTGATCGCCGCGCGCAGGATGTCGGGGAAGAGTGACATCATGATCAATCCCCCTTGGCCATCAGATAGTCCATGTACGCATCACGCACGGCGGGATACTGCCTGGCCGCAATGGGGACGATCTTGTCGCCGAGCAGCACGAAGTGGTCCTTCGCAAAGCACTGTACGCGGCGCATGTTGATGATGAAGGCGCTGTGGCATTGCAGGAAGTGCCTGTCCTTCAAGATGGGCGCGCAGTACGCTGAGAAGCGCTCCCGCATGGTGCGGCTGAGGACCGTCTCGCCATTTGCCAGGCACAGCGTGACCGCGTGGCTGCGGTATTCACAGCAGACAAGCTCCGAAAGCCTGAGCACGCGAAGGCTGCCGGCCGTCTTCACGACGAATGTTTGCTCTTCGGATGTTTCTGCTTTCGCGACAGCAAGATCCAGCGTATCAAACAGCTGCATGCTGTCGATTGGCTTGATGAGATAGTTGATCGGACTTGCGGCGTATGCCTGCAGGGCAAACTGGGGTTCCGTGGTGGCATAGATGATCTGCGCTTCGCGGTCAAGGCGGCGTATTTCCCTGCCCAACGCCAAACCATCCACCATCGGCATGACAACGTCCAATATGTATAGGTGAAAGCGCCCGGATTCCATGGCCTGCAGCAGCCTGTCAGGGTGGGTGAATGTCATGAGATCCGCGTCAAGACGCTTGGCGGACAGGTATTGACTTGTGGCTGCGGCGATGCGTTGCAGCTCGTCGGGCATATCGTCGCAGACGGCGATGCGCAACATGGGAGTACCTTCTTTCTTGACCGATACCATGGAGTGGTTCCATGACCATCCCTGTCTTCCGGAACCCGTCCTTCCATTGTGCGTGGTGGCGTGTACCCCTGATTGTAACACGCCGGACGGGTCTGGACATATGAGCCTTGTCATATTCATTGCAGTTGAAACGGAATGCAGATCGAGTGGGTAATGTCGTGTAGGAAGTTCTTTCAACAAAGCCGTGGTGTCAACAGCACACAGCTTGCCTGGACGATACCGGCCAACACGAATGAAACCGTCCTGACATCCATCGACGACCATGGCAAGGCCGCCATGCAGACCCGATCACAAAAAAGCAAGGAGACAAGATGAAAGCGATTGTGTATGGAAAAAATGGGACCACGATCCCCTTCTCATACCGTGAAGTCAATGTGCCGAAACCAAAAGAGAACGAGGTGCTGATTGAAGTACATGCCGTATCGCTCAACGCCAATGACTATCGCTTGTTTCGCATGGGTCTCGGCGTACCGAAAAGCAAGATATTCGGGAACGCTTTTGCCGGAACCATTGCAGCGGTTGGAAAAAGTGTGAAATCGTTTCGTGTTGGCGACAGCGTGGTGGCGGATACCTCGGACGCCGGTTTCGGCGGCATGGCGGAATTCGCGGTTGCGCCGGAAAGTGCTGTCGTGAAAAAACCGGCAGGCGTATCCGATGTGGATGCATCCGCCGTGCCTATCGCAGCCCTCACGGCGCTTCAGGCTTTCCGCACCGCCGGTGGCGTGAAAGCGGGACAAACAGTCCTCGTACACGGCGCAAGTGGTGGTGTGGGCCTGTACGCCGTGCAGCTTGCAAAGGCGTCCGGCGCCATTGTGACAGCTGTGTGCAGCACGAAAAATCTGGATATGGCGCGCAGCCTGGGCGCTGACGCAGTGATTGACTACACAAGGGAAGACGTCACCAGAACCGGGCAACAATTTGATCACATTGTCGCTGTGAACGGCTACCACCCGCTCTCGGCCTACAAGCGCATCCTTGCGCCACACGGCACCTATGTGATGGTCGGCGGCACCTTCCCCCAAATTTTTCAGGCCTTGCTGCTGGGACCACTCTTCTCGACTGGCACCAAGAAAATGTGTGCGCTGATGGCAAAAACCAATGCAAGGGATCTCGCTTATCTGCTGCAGCTCGTGGCAAACGGCGGGCTGCAGCCGGTGATCGACAGGCAATATCCGCTCCGTGAAGGAGCGGCGGCGTTCATGTATGTTGAGTCGGGGCATGCGCGCGGGAAAGTTGTCATTAAGGTAAAAACAGACAAGGAAAACTCCGTCTGCCCGGTCATCACATCTCGGGGGGAAACCGAGTCTGTCGTGGATGACACATGATGCCTGCCGGCCAGGACGGGAAAAGCGACGCATATCGCTTGCATCCGCATAGTCCATGGAACGGACCTATCCCATCTCATTCCGGGGTTCGAGACACGGCCTCATGCTTCAGCAGATACGCATGTTCCTCACGAAGCAACCCCTTGATCTCCGGCAGGTCTCCGCTTGTCAGATTCGGTATCTCCAGGGCGAACGCGCCACAATGTGCCCGCTCCCCATCCGGGAACACATGCGTATAGATATGTGTCCGTGCGTCACCCCGGCAGAAGTCGCATGCCTGCTCGGTACACCGCGGCGCCTTGCTCGGGCTCCGGAGGATGGCGTCACGGACAACCGCCTCGAACCGTTCCGAATAACCCCGGCAGGCGGAAAACCGCAGGAACAAGGCAGGAACGGCATCCGTGCCCTTCTTCATGCCCATCTTGGCTATCTGCTTGTGATGCTTGTCATGCTTGAACGTGAGATTGGCCCGCTCCTTCTGCGGCACATACCCAAGCTCCGTCAAGCAGCCGAACAGGCTGCCGAACAAGACCCGATCCTCGTCATTGAGCGCAGACATGAACTGCTCCGCCAATGCCTCCTGCCGCTTTGTCATCCTGGCACCCCTTCTCCTATATATGCCGAGAGCAAGTCCGCCATGCCGATGATGCGGCAGCCCTGGCCTTCGTAATACCGCAGCATCTCGTCGATTTTCCCTTTGTCATAGCTGGTGATGCAATCCGCGAGGACATGAACCTGATAATGCTCCTTGCACAGGTTGTAACAGGTGGACTTGACGCAGGCAACCGCGTCAGCGCCCGCAATGAAGAAGTCACGCACCTCATGCTTGCTGATGAATTCCGTGAAATCCCCACTCGTCAAAGCGTTTCCCTTGGACTTGGTGAAAACATGATCCGATGCGATTCTCATGTCCGGAACCAGTTCAGCGCCACGTGTGTTGGGCTTGAAGGTCCTCGTACCGGCCGACAGGTTTTCGTGCCGTATGTAGACAACATGAATCTGATGGTCGACCGCCCAGTCAATCGCCTGATTAACATTGCCGATCACGTCCTTGTAATGCTTCGTGATGTCGTTTTGCAGATCGATGATGACCAGCGCTTTTTGCTGCATGATGCCGCCTCCTGGCGAGCTGATTTCTTGTTGTTCATATTGTACAGCTTCTTCACTGACAACTACCTGTCAACAATACGCCAAGACGAAAAAACGTCACCGGCAAGACATGGCAACCATGCGCAAAGGCAGGGAATATGATTTCAGTGATGCCCGTCGGGGCGCGATCCGCACCGGTTCGCAATCTCATCGTAGGCAAAGCAACCCGTCGTATGGTCATTGACCATGCCGGTTGCCTGCATGAACGAGTAAAGGATGGTCGAACCGACAAACTTGAACCCCATCTTTTTCAAATCCCTGCTCATCCGATCCGATACGGGTGTTGTGACCGGTATCCCATCATGCCTCTCCCAGTGCCCTGTCACAGGCGAACCGTCCACGTACCCCCAAATGAAGCTGTCAAAAGTGCCGTATGCTGCCTGCACACGCAAGAAAGCCTGCGCATTGCTGACGGCCGCCTTGATCTTCAGACGATTCCTGATGATACTCTCATTGGCCATGAGCGCCTGCACCTTGGCTTCACCATACAGGGCGATCCTGTTGGGATCAAACCCGTCGAACGCCTCCCTGAACGCTTCCCGCTTCTTCAGCACGGTGATCCAGGAGAGTCCCGCCTGCATGCCTTCCAATATGAGCATCTCGAAGAGCTTGCCATCATCATGCACGGGGCGGCCCCATTCATTGTCGTGATAGTCGATGTAAACAGGATCGGACCCGGCCCAGGCGCATCGCGATTTTTCATGCATCGGGGCTTCCCCCCTTGTCTCCGTATCCCATCACGGCTCCTGATGCAAGATGCAGGGTGTAGATGTCGTGCGGGTATGCCTGTCCGCGGAACACCTCGGCATACGCGCCCGTTTTGACAAATCCCAGCTTTTCGACCAGTTTGGCCGATGCCGGATTGCCGATATAGACATGCGCATGAATCCGCTTCACCCGCATGTCCTGTCCGGCAAACCCGATGATGGCCTTCAGCGCTTCTGTCATGTACCCTTTCCCCCAGAATCGGGCCGCCAGGTCGTACCCCACTTCCACACTGCCCTGCTCCGGATCCCAGCAATGAAAGCCGCAGGTTCCCATGACCGTGCCGTCGTCCCTCCGTTCAAGCACCCATCGATGATGTCCCCTCGGCTCGGGCTGCAGGTACATGTCGATGATTTCATCGGCTCCGGCCAGGTCCGTCAGAGGCTCCGCATCATACAGATACCGTGTGACCTCCGGATCGGAGAAATGTCCGAACACAAACGACCTGTCCTGTATTCCGATATTCCGCAAATGGAGCCTTGTTGTGTCAAGATCCACAAAAAACATGGCGCTGCATCCTCCAGAAACCACTTGACCCTCTTCCGCTCCCGCTGCATCCTCCAGAAACCACTTGACCCTATTCCGCTCCCACTGCCTCATCGCGAGCCGCTTTCGAGGCGCCCGGACGCAATGCCATCCGCAGGGCGAATCCGATCAGCAGGCCACCCACCAGCACATTCAGCCACCGGGTCACCTCCTGCGACATGACAGGCGCAAGCAGTCCGCCGACAACTGCAACCAACCCCAGGCAGACAAACGTCGTTGTGACCGCGCCGGCGCCGAACAATACCATGTCCCGCCGGCTGTGCTGCCCACCGGACAGTCTTGTCGCGAACACGCCTGTCCAGAACAGGATCGTCAGGGGACTGGAAGCCGTCAGCACCAGCCCGTACAAGAAAGCATTGGTCACGGCAACCTGCTGCAGCAGGTTCCCAAAACCGGGGATGATGTGGATGCCGAAGCTTCCAAGAAGCATGCCCAGACCGAAATATGCCAGCACAACGGTTCCGAATCCCTTCAACACACGCTGCGCATCCGGGTTTTCCAGCAACTTGCCAAGTCCGAGAATGGCGAGGGAGACAAACAGCGCATCAACAAGCGTTGCGGCAAGCGCGACGGCCAACGCCGCGCCGCGCCCCGATTGCATGGCCGTATTCATGACAAGGAGAAAAACGGGACCGATGGCAGCCTGCAGCAACAGGCCAAACCGAAAGCCCTTTCCGAACAGGACCATCAGGCAGCTCCCTTCCACATGTGCGGACTCTATTGTCCTACAGGCTTTGGCATTTCGGACAGTAATAGATGCTGCCCCCCATATAGGCCTCTTTTCGAATGCCCGACCCGCACACATAGCATCCTTCGTCGATATGCAGCTTGCTCATGCGGGAAACATACCGTCCGGGATGTCCGAACAAATCCTTCTCCGTGTCCCGTCCACCATCGACGACCATCTGCTGCAGCAGCCCTCGCAGGGTGTTGTACAGCATCGTTGTCTCCTCTGTCGCCAGGGTGGACACTTTCCGCTTGGGATGCAGCTTGGACGCCCACAGGATGTCCTGCAGCACCCCATTGCCGATGCCGGGGATACGCTGTTCCGTGGCGAGCGCCGCCTTCAGGCTGAGCTTCTGTACCTTCCCATCCGATAGGATGTCGGCAAAATACGCCTCCGTAAACGCTGCTGACAGAGGAGACGGCTTTTTCATGGCCACTTCGCGATAAGGGTTGTCATATTCCCCTTCCCGGAAGCCCATCAGCCCGCCATACATCTGCACGGAGGCGCTCAAGGCCGACTTGTCCGAAAACACGATCAGCATCTGGTGCTTCTCCGGCAGCATCGTCCCCTGCTCATGGAACCGCAAGTTCACGCCGTCATTGAACACCATGCGGTGCGCGCCCGCACGCAGCTCCACCTGGCCGCCATACGACGATGCGGCATCAAAGCGCTGCCCGACGAGAAAGGCGGCGTAATCGGCGGGGTCGCCGACATACCACGCAAACTTGTGCGGCGATCCGTTCATCGTTACTTCCCGAATGGGCTTGTTGCAGACCGTTCCCTGGAGTTGAGCGGCAATGACCTTGGCTTCCGGCAATTCAAGCATTTTCTGTTCCTCCCACGTCACATTCGGTCGGATACTGCCTGCTTTGGGGCATGGAGGGTTGGTTTCGGATCATCCACGATGCTTGCGCAAATCGATCACGACTGGGCCAAGCGCACAACACATCCAACCAGCGGAACCTCGGTGGAGTCGACATCTTACCGTATGATCTGTTTGAGTGCATACAGATCGTTTACCTCATACGCTGGTCGGATCTCTCCGTCGCCTGTATCGCCATTGAGATTCACCCAGCATGTGTCGATGCCGAAACGGATACCGCCCAGGATGTCCGCCGACAGGGAATCCCCAATCATCAGAACGCGTGCCTTGTCCGTGTGGTTCACCTGCGACAGCGCATATGCGAAGATCGCGGGATCCGGCTTTCCAACGCCGACTTCCTCCGAGACGACGATGCTGCGGATATAGGGCTTGATGCGGGAACCCGCCAGCCGTGTGAGCTGCACTTCCCTGATTCCGTTTGTCAGCATGATCAGGGTGGCCCGCTCGCTCAGATAGCGGCACATCTCCTCCGCCCCCTCGATGAGAAACGAGCTGTGGGCGAGGTAATCCAGATAACCCCCACTGAAGGCGTGCGCATCGACTGTGAGGTTGTGCTGTCGGAACAGGATCTCGAAGCGTTCCGTCCGGAGTGCTTCCTTCGAGATTCTTCCCAGCTCCAGATCGGCCCACAACCGGGCATTGATGCTTCGATAATCCCGGGTCAGGCTGTCGACGCCGCGGTCAATGCCAAAGTCATGAAGCGCGGTCGTCAAGGCGTGTTGCTCCGCCCTCGCGTAGTCAAACAGGGTGCCGTCGGCGTCCATCAGCAGCAGATCGTAGTTGTGGTGATGCGTCATGCCATCCTCAAATCAACAAGCATGGGGAGAAGCGATCCCCGGACCGGTTCTTCCTGTCATCCCCTGCGTGGTCCGTCACACCTATTCACCCTCATAATAGCCCTTGCGGTCCGCCACCCGGAACACCATGTTGGCACGCTTCCCCCAGATGCCTACCTTCCCGGAATCGGGGTAAAAGCACACATCGATCTTGTTTTCCGTATCGAAGTCGATGTAGACAAGCATTTCCGTCGCCGAGGTGTTTGTGATCTGATGTGCGCCACTCTCATCCGCCGGGAAAAACAGGAAATCACCGGGAGCCACTTCAATCAGCCCTTCCGGCGTTTTCACCGAGCCTGTCCCCTGCAGGATGTAAAACGTTTCCTCGTTGCTGGTATGGGAGTGATACGGATAGGCCGATTTCCCCGGCGGGACTTCATAGACGGACACGGCACATTGGTCCGCTGTTCCCTTGGGAACCACGGGATGCTTGAAGTACTCGAATCCTTCATATTCGTTCTTGTGATCGGGTGCGACCTCCGCATACCGGAGCTTCCGAATGCCGCTCATCTCATATCCTCCTCACATTCCACGATGACGTCCATATGAACAGGCACCACCAGCCGTCACGCATATTGATCAGTGCGGCGCCACATGTCGTGCATTTCAGCTCATTTCCTTGATCCAGTAGATGTATTCCTCATCCCTTCGGACTTCTCTCATGCCGCATTTTCCCAACACCTTGATTGATCCGGTATTGTCAAGCAAGCAGTCCGCCGAGACAACCTTGACCTGCGCCTGCCGGGCTGCCCATTCGAGCAACGCCTTGGCAGCTTCATACCCGTATCCCTGTCTTTGCGCTTCCTCAACCAGGCCAAACCCGATCTCCACGCTGCCATTCCCATCCGGTGCGCCTTTAAAGCCGGCATCCCCGATGACCAGCATGCCTTCCTGTCTGATCACCATCCAGATATCAAACCCACTTGCTTCTTCCGTGCTCTGCATGGCATCCTTCAGATACCCAAGCACATCAAGCGTATCCTGACGGGGCCAGTCCTTGTGGAAGCGGAGCTCAAGCGCCGCAAAGGCTTCCCTGTTTCCCGCAAGCAAAGCGGTGACCATGGATGCCGTCATGGGTACGAGGATGAGACGATCTGTAACGATTCTGGATGCGCCCATGTGATTTCCCCCTTTTTGCAGGCAACGGCTTCATGACAAAACACCGGTCAATGGCGTGATAAGCCGTTCATATCGTACGCAAAAGCCGTTTCTATCGTACGCAAAAGCCATGAACATCATACGAAAATCCGTGCTTATCATACGAAAAGCCGTGCATATACAACACAGGAAACGTACATATGACAAGACGTTGAACAATCATGATTGCCCAACGCCATGCCGTTTTCCCTGTTTCACATCATATCTCTTCTTCCGCATCATGCCAACCCATTCCGATGATCCTCTTTGCACTTGAACCAAAATCGGCGCATGCCATTCGCACGAATGACTTTGCATCAGAGCACGCATGACGGTCACTCGGTGCCGGCTTGTATGCCGGCCGGCGTATCGGGCAGCGTGGCGGGCAGTGTAACAGACAAAGCCTCGGTCTGTGCCGTCAGCCCTGTCTCGTCATGGGTAATGGTCACCTGCACGCCGTTGTGCGTGAGATCGATTTCGGTACCGTTCATGGGATCCGTCGTGAATCCCTCCGCCGTTCCATCCGGAAATGCGAATGACATCGTCGAACCATCATTCCATGTCGCAGTGACAACCATCCCCTTCAGCGCCAGCATGGCGGATGATGTGGTCGCATCCACCACATACGCCAGCATGTCGGGCTGCGTTGTCACGGCAATGCCGGTGATCGTCAGGGGGGCGGTATCCGCAAACAGCGCCGTAAAGACAACCGCGTTGCCAATGCCGGATCCGGATGTCACGCTTTGTGTCACGGATGCCGAACCTTCCACGACAGGCGTGAAGGGATCCCGCGAAAATTCCTTTCCATTTTTCGACATCAGGGTGATCGTTGCGGAGTATGCCTGGCCCGCCGCAAAACTGCCATTCGCCGTCAGCACTTCATGCCACAATACATGAGTCACAGTGAAGTCCGCGTTCGCCGTGGCCGTTTCCACGACCGTCGCGCTGCCCGGAACCGCCCCCGCCTCTGGCGCAACGATGACTATGGCGGCTCCGGTGATATCCGGAGGATCGACCTTGACGGACAATGCCCCCGTGCTTGCCACGCATCCTGACGCGATGTGCGTGATGGTTACGCGCAAGCCATTGTCGGGGGCTCCCAGTTTTGTCCCCTCCGCGGGGAAGGCCGTGATTCCTTCCGCAGTCCAATCTTGAATACCGTAATCCTCCGTCTTTCCGTCATTCCAGGTTTTGGTCACAACCAGGCCATCAAGCGTCAGCTCATCATCCACCAGTTCCGGGTCTTCCGACACCATGTATGTCATTTTCGCCGGTTGCGTCGTGACCGCGATGCCCGCGACAGTCAGCGCCTCCGTTGCGGGGAATGTGACCGTGAACCATGCTTCGTTTCCGACATCTCTTCCGCTTGTCGTCGTCGGACCAACGGATTGCGCACCGGCAACCTCCGGTGTGAAGGCATCTTCCTGGAACTCCTTGAGGTTGCCCGACCTCAGGCGCACAGTGGCCGTGTAGACTTGATCCGCCCTGAATGCACCGTTGTCCGTCAGGTCTTCGTGCCACGTCAATTGCTCCACGGTGAAATCAGGATCGCCTGTCGCCAGTTCCACCGTTTCCGCATCCTGCGGTGTGGCTCCCGCATGGGGCACTGCCATGCGTATGGCGGCTGCGGTAATGTCTTCCGCGTTCACAAGGATGGCCGAAGTCGCAGGACTCATCACCGTTCCCGTGTATATGCCGAACCCGGTTGCAGAAACCTTCAGGTACTTGCCGGCGTATCCCTTCGCGATCTTCCAGCTTCTCGCAGTCGCACCGGGAATGCTCGCATAGGCGCCGTCAACCGTATCGCTGCTCTTCCATTGATAGGCCACCGCAGCGCCGTTTGGCGTCACGGAACCTGCCACAACGGTATCATCCTCACGCGCGACACCGCTGATTGCAGCGATGCTTGTCACCGGCACATAGATGACACCGCCGCCCGATCCGCCGCCCGATCCGCCGCCCGATCCGCCGCCGCCAGTGTCATCACCGCCTGTCGCTCCCCCATCGATGCTCCCCACGACGGGAGGACTCAAGGGAATGTCACTCTCAGTCAACGTCGTGCTTCCGACAACGGTTCCGATCACACCAACGGCAGCAATCACTTCCGTTCCCGGAGTCGCCACGGTTGTCCCATTGCCTTTGACCGTCACCTTCCGGACAATCCCCGGACCCTCAATCACCGCACCGGTTCCATTTGCCGCAATTTCGCGGACTTCGGCACCATGTGCCACCGCAATCCGGACGCGATCCGATGAGATGGTCACTTTCGCGATGGCGGAGCCTGAGGTGACCGCCAGTCCGGCATTCGGGCCCGTGACGCTCGCACTGGCAATCGATGCGTTCCCGGTCGTGACCGTGATTCCGGAAGACAGAATGCTGAGTGATGCGACATCTCCATCGATGACGACGTCGTCACGCCCATCAACGAGCACCTCGCCGACTTGCGCCCCTTCCCCGGCCAGCAATCGCGTTTTCCCTTTCACCCGCGCAACGATGACAACCGGCACCATGGATGTGCCGATGATCTTCACGGAATGCAGCCCGCCGCCGCGGACGATCATGCCGTTTGTCACTTCCACGCCATCGAGCGTGACATCCCCGTCTCCGACCCCATCCCCGATCACGAGGGTTCCCGTGATTTTCATGTTCTTCAGGATGACGCCCGAAGTGGTGATCATGACATTGTTGTCGATGTCCTGCTCATACGTGCCCGCCTTGCGGATATACGCCGCAATGATGTTGTCGAAGGTCCGGGCGATCTCCGCCCGGGTGATGTGGCTTCGCGGATTCAAGTTGCCACCGGAACCCGTTACGATGCCATACGCGACAAGTGACGCCACGCTGTCCCTCGCCCATTGGCTCACCGATTCACCGTCAGAATAGGCGTTCAGCACCGTCTGGGATGCACCGGATATCTTGAAGGCGCGGGCCAGCACCGCAAAGGCCTCTTCCCGCGTGATTTCCGCATTCGGGTTGAGACGTTTCCCATCCCCGACAAACGTCAACATGCGAACGGCCTTCGCCATGTCGTCCACGTACCATGCGCCGGCCTGCACATCTGTGAAGCCGGCCAAGGACGCCTTGTCGGTGGCACCGAACGCGCGGTTGACCATTGCCGCCAATTGTGCCCGGGTCAGGGGTGCGTTGGGCATGATTTTTCCTTCGCTGCCAAACATCAGGCCATTGGCAATCGCATGCTTCAAGGGGGTTGTCGCCCAATTCGAGGGCATGTCGGAAAAGTCGGCATCCTGGGCCATAACGGGCGTTGTTGTCATCATCATGGAGATGGAGAGAAGAATCGGCAACAGCTTTTTCAACAAATGCATCATGATCGTCTCCCTTCTTGCTCGGGAAACCTGGGTCAACACGCACGAGTGTTCCGGAAACACGTCCACATGATCCTGCAGGATTCATGAAGCCGTCTCGATATCCAGTTGAATCCCTCACGATACTTATCCTTGATGATCCTTGACAAACGGAAACATGAGGGCATGACGGGGCATGCGTTTCATTCCCCGAGCGGCAGCATGACCTTCAAGTTGAACACGCCATCCGCCGCGCTGAAAATCGCCTGTCCGCCATGCGCCTCGGCAATGGCCGCAATGCTGCGTGATCCGAAGCCGTTGCCTTCGGAAGAAGTGCGGGGAATACCGCCTTTGATCTCGATCTCGCCCGTGTAGGCATTCTCTGTCGATATCAGGAGCTTGTTCCTGTGAATCTGCGCCTTGAGTGTGACATGCCTGCCCTGTGTTGCACCGCCGGCAGCAGTCGAAGTGGCGTGCACTGTCCCATCGCATGCCGCCGTTGCCGCATCGCATGCCGCTGCCGCAGCAATGGCATTTTCCAGGCTGTTGGACAGCAGCGAACAGAACTCCGTATCACTCAGGGGAATCTTTTCAGGCAGATCCGCCTCCACGGACAGCGTGACGCCCTTCTGTGCCGCTCTCGCGGAGAAATCCGAAAGGATCAGATTCGCCGTTTCATTCATACAGAAGCGCACAGGCGTGATCGCTTCCATGTCGGACTGCGCGGCGCCCAGATATTCCCTGACCCCTTCAAGATTCCCATCAACGGCAAGACGCTGCAGGTGGGCGAAATGATGCCGCATGTCGTGCCGGTACACGGCGGCATGCTCCTGCAGCTTGCGCAGCATGGCAAACTCCGTCTTCGCCAGCTGAAGCTGGACATCGAGCATCTCACGCTCCCGCTGCGCCCTTGCCTGCTTCTGCGTTTCAGCGAAATACAGAATGACAAAAACAAAGTAGAACACGGAAACGGCCGAGGGCATGAACTGCACCGCCCATCGCGCGCCCCGGTACAGGATGTCGGTGTAGATGATGGTCACGTAGTCGAACAGGTAATACAGGGCCGGCACCGCCCCCAGCAGCATGCTTGATTTCAGGGACTTTTCCAACAGCTGACGGACGGATCCGGCCACATATCGTTTCAGGAAATAGTAGGCAAGCAGGCAGGCGGCGATATAGGATAGGTGGTCTGCAAGGCTGCTGCCAAAGACTTCACCCGCAAGGAAGCCGATCCAGCGCGGCGCCTGGCAGCACAGGTAGGCGGAAAGCACGCTGGCGATGGAGATCATCCACGGACGCTTGAAAAACAGCGAAAACAGGAGGATCATCGGCAGGTGGATCATGACCGGATACAGTTTGGATGTCAGGTCGAGGCCCAGCGACCGCAAGCATGCATATTGCACGATGAGCAGCATGACACAGGCGCCCCCGACCACATGACCGTTTCTCCGGGTTCGCCCGATACCCGCGAACAGCACCGAAACCGAAACGCCAAAGAGCAGGGACGCACCGAACCGGATGAGTCCGATGGCGGTTTCAACGGTCATGGTTCCCTCCCCTGCTCCGCGTCAGTTCGTCGGCCTCCTCAAACAGATACTGCGTATAGGCGGTGCGGACCTGGGGATAGGCTGTCCTTGCCACCGGAATGCGACGTCCCGCCAGGGTCACGACTTCTCCTTGATGCAGCGCCTGTACCCATTGCAGGTTGATCAGATAGGAACGGTGCACCTTGATGAAGCCGGGCCTGCTCAGCAGCGCCTGCTCAAAACCCGCCAGGCTGCCGGGAACCTCGCGCGTCTGGCCGTCTGTCAGATGGAAGTAGATCCTTTTCGCCTGGACTTCGATCGCCTCGATCTTGCCAAACGGGAGACTGAATATACCGGACTGGGTTCTGAACCGCAAGGCGTCCTCCGGCTTTCTGAGCGCGGCCGTCAGCCTGTCGAGGATGGGGAACAGCTTCTCCTCCGTGGCGGGCTTGAGCAGGTAGTAGTGCGCCCGCACGCTGTAGCTTTCCACCGCGAATTCCGGCGAGGAGGTCAGAAACACGATCTCAACGCGGCTGTCTCGTCCGCGGATCTCCCGGGCCGCCTCCATGCCGCCGATACCGGGCATCAGCATGTCCAGCAGGAGCAGGTCGAATTCCCGGTGCTCCATGGAAGCCAAAAGATCGACGGCACTTTTAAAGCTCGCGTAGGCAAGCTCCGCCTTCCGATCCTGCCGATACGCTTCCAACAGGGACACAACCTGCAGCAGGTCCTGTTTCTCATCGTCACATACAGCGATCTTCACCTGTTCCGGCCCCTCTCGTGTCCTGTTGTCACTCTATTATATATCACGCATCGCGGAACCGCCTTTTTCGTGTTCCCGGACCACCACGCATGCCATTGAGGCCGAAATCCACCACCATTGGCGCAAGCGGCAGTCACAAGGCGCCACATCATGGTACTTTGTCAATAAACATAAAAGGAAAGGTGTGACGCCATGTGACCACGTTCTTCGCTTGCATCCTTGCGGCAATCTGCGCGGCGGGCTTCGTGACAATCTGGTTCTCCAGCGCCCGCGCGGAGCTTTCGGCCAAGCGGAACAGCCTGGCCGATCTCGAGGAACAGCTGCGGTTGCACGAAGGCTTGTACATGCAGGCGACGGACGGCGCCAACGCGGAGCCTGCAGCCTGCATGCTGGAAACGAGCCGCATGCTCTGCCGGGAGGCGGCCAAGAAATACAACGGCATCCTGCACAAGCCCGGGAACCGGATCCCGGCCGCGCTGATGGGCTTCCGGGCGGCAGAGGAGGACAGGTGAGGCACGGAGCAGGCAGACAGTCAGGTACGGAGAACATCACCTCAGACGAAAGGAATGCAGCATGAAAAGGCGTTTGACAGGCATCCTGCTGACAATGTGCATGGCACTTGGCCTTTCCCCCACTGCGGCCTTGGCTGCCGGCACCACTTCGACGGCCACGCCAAGCAAGACGGGCTTTGTCATGAACGGTCAGCCCGTGTCCGTCACACAGGCATACACCGTGAGCAACACCAACTTCCTGCAGCTTCGCGCGATCGCGGCATTGCTCAATGGTACCGTCTCGCAGTTCAACGTGGGCTGGGACGGCCAGTATGCCGTCATCGAGCCCGGCAAGCCGTTCAGCGGAATCGTCACCGCATCGGAGCTCAAGAGCACGACAAACATCAGGATCAGCGGCACCCGGTTCAAGATGGGCGACAGCGTCTTCTCGTTTGCGGCCGCCCTGCTGATCGATGGCGACACCAACTACCTCAATCTGCGTGAATTCGCGATGAAGCTCAGCGGCACGGCATCCCAGTTCAATCTGTACTGGGATGGCACGGCGGGCAAGGCGGTCATCCAGCCCGGTGTGGCCTATACGGGAACATCGGGAACCGATGGGATTGTTCCCGCAACGCCCGCAGCGACCGCAACACCCGCTGCGAATCCCGCCGTGTCGCTGTACAAGGTGCAGTATGCACGCGGCATCCCGTTCCGCATGAGTCCTGATGGCGAGACCGCAGGCGAAATCCCTGTGAATACCGTCCTGAACGTCGCTTCCGTCGCCGACGGCTGGGCGAAAACCACATGGAATGGTTATGACTGCCTTGTCAAGACGGACGGACTCACCAAGGTGAGCACACCCGACTTCGTCGCCTCCCCGTGGGCGAAGGAATGGCTGGCATACACCGGTTCCTATATTGGCACAGCCGGCGAATGGACCGGGGTGAAGCAGGACTGGACAAAGCCCGTCACCCGCAGTGAAATGGCCGATTTGCTCGTCGGCATCATGTACGACATCTACGGCGATTGGTCCGTTCAGTACACCCTGCCGATCGCCATCAAGAGTACCGGAAAACTCCCGCTGACGGATACGGGCGACTTTCAGGAAAACCGCCTCGCCTATTGGGGCGTGGTTCCCGCCGGGAAGTTCAACCCGAACGCGCCCCTGACCTATGGCGAGATGACGGGCTACCTCTCCAAACTGATGGCTTACGAGGACAAGTACATCACCGAAGGCGGCCGGCAGGACTTCACGGCAGCCGACATCGCGAAATTCGGCATCGGCGGCAACACGGCCGCAACCGCGACCTGTACCTACGAGCAGGCCAAGGTGCTTTGCGACAAGGCCTTCGTATGGCGGACCGATGTGGCATACCGGATGGAAGCCACATATGAGTCCGCCCGCAAATCGTCGAATGACGACAATGGCGGGATCGGCGTCGCGCATGTGGCGACCGGCGACCTCTATACCATCAGGACCTGTCTGGGCACGAAAGGCCAGCAGCCGCATGTGGTGATGAACGCGGAGGGCAAGGTCGAGCTCAGCAGCACCAAAAAGCAAAGCTATAAAATCAGCTACAAGGGCATCCGGCTGCGCGAGGACCGTTCCACGGCGGTGCTGTGCACCATCCAGACAACGGACGGCAAATACCTCGCCACATCCGGCCTGCCAGTCAACGGCAGTCGCCTTGTGACACAGGCCACGGCTTATGTCTGGGAAATCCGGCTGGGCGGGTTCCTTGACGGGCAGCAGATGAATTACCTGGTGTGTCCGGTCAACCCGCTGCAGGTGCTGAACGTCTCGGGCTGGAAGACCGCCGACGGCACACCCGTCATCAGCTGGCTGTGGAACCAGGGCACCGGGAGCGACAACAACAACTGCGGGTTCATATTCGAGCGGGCGAAGTAAGGGATGGGATACAGGCGCATACCTCGTTCGCTCATGATGGAATTGGAGGGAGATAAGCCACTGGGGATTTGTTGCCAACTGCCGTTCTTTGTCCGGAAATGACGAAAGAATATGAAGAAGCTCATTGATTCAAGTGTTCAGCTGTGAACCGACCCACTTCGAGAATCCCACTAAATGGCAAGGTGAGGTACATATCGTGAAGAGAATCATCAAAGGAACGGTTTTGGTTTTTTGCTTGGTATGCTTATTGTCTGGACAATCTTTTGCCGCCAACTTGTTGGCAGATGATTGTGCAAGCCTGAATGATTGGACTATTCATTCAGGCAACGAGTGGTTAGCTTCAAGCGCTTCAGGTGCGCTGCTCGCGGGTGGGGGATCTCCTTATGACATAATCGGAGGCGGGGATGAAATCTTCGACTACTGGGATAATTTTGACAATAGCAATGCCATTGGTCAAATCAGTATGGATCAAGATATTTCATATTACAGTACGGAAATACAAAATGGAACCTTACTGCTTCATGCCAGTGCATACATGTACATAAGCCAACAAACAGGGACGGCAAGTATCGAAGTGCGATTCTACAATGGCAACAGCCCGATAGCGGGCGGACCATATGTTGCAACGCATACCGGCAGTGCTCAGAGCTGGTTCAAGGGCAGTATTGACAATGTTGCAGTTCCGATCGGCACAACAAAGGTAAAAGTGATCTTGTCAGGTGACACAGGCGGAAATGGCAATTCATTCGATTTCGATGGCGTTGAAGTGAACGTGAGCATGATCCTGCCGTCAGCAACAACAAATGAAGCCGGCAACGTCACCTCAACGGGAGCGACGTTGAACGGAACCGTCAATGCGAACAATACGAGTACGACGGTGACCTTCGAATATGGACTCACCGCCGCATACGGCACGACGGCAACAGCGACGCAAAGCCCGGTCACAGGCACTTCGGGCACATCTGTCAGCAAGGCAATCACCGGATTGACGCCCAACACCACCTATCACTACCGGGTTGTCGGGACAAATGCCGGAGGAACCACCCTCGGTTCTGATAAAACCTTCACGACTTCTGCCATTGCACCGACAGCAACAACCGATGAGGCCAACAGCGTCACCTCTATGGGAGCGACGTTGAACGGAACCGTCAATGCCAACAATGCAAGCACGACGGTGACCTTTGAATATGGGACGACAACCGCATACGGCTTGACGGCAACAGCAACGCAAAGCCCGGTCACAGGCGCTTCAGACACATCCG
>JAEXRM010000171.1 GCA_023440865.1 Bacillota bacterium | reverse complement strand
TTCACGGGCTGTTCACATGATCATGGGGCGATTCGCATTTTCACGGGCTGTTCACATGATCATGGGGCGATTCGCATCTTCACGGGCTGTTCACATGATCATGGAGCGCTTCGCATTGTCATGGTGCGGTTCCCGTTGCGACGGCCAGGTCACAACCCGTCATCCGCCGGCACACGCACGAGATCCCCCCGCGCCTCGAGATCGACGAGGATCTTCTCGTAGAACGTACGGTCGATACGGAACTTCCAGCGGTAGAGCAGGTAGCCGGACACGATGAAGACCAGCGGCAGCACCATCATGGCCATCTTCATCAGGAACAGGCCCTCGGCGGTGACGTCGGACGCGGACTGCGCTTCGTTGATGCCCGAGAGGATGATGGTCGCGCTGACGATGCCGCTGCCCACGGCGCCGCCGATCTGGTTGATGAGCGGCTGCAGCGAGAAGGTGATGCTCTCGTTCCGCCGACCCAGCTTCCATTGGCCGTACTCGATGCTGTCCGCAAGGAACATCAGCATCAGGATCTGGATGAAGGCCTGACCCACGAACAGCAGCAGTCCGGCCGGGGCGATGAACGACATGCTCATGGGCGCGAAGAAGAACAGCACGTATCCCAGCAGCACCAGCACGGTGGCGGCCGCGTACAGCGTCTTGCGGCCGACCCTGCGGCTCACCGCCGGGAACGCGACCAGTGCCGTGATCTGCGAGATGCCGAGCACGAGCGCGAAGATCGAATACATGCCCTCGTCGCCATAGGCGTACTTGAAGAAGTACAGTCCGAAGCTCGTCGTCGTGCAGTACCCGATCATGAACAGCGACATGGAGATGGCGACGAACAGCAGCTGGTCGTTTTTCAGCACCACGCCGAACATCTCGCGCAGGCGCGTCCGCTCCTCCTGCTTGAACACGCCTTTGGGCTCCCGCACACCGAACAGCGTCACGCACTGCCCCAGCAGCAGGATGACCACGATGCCGACGGCGAACAGGAAATATCCCTTCCCCATCGAACCGGACGACTTGCCGAGTGCGTTCGTGACGGGCACCACACCCACCACCACGGCAAACATGCCGATGTTGGCGCAGATGCGCGCGATGGAACCGATGCGTTCCCGTTCGGCCTGGTCGGTCGTCAGCGAGGGCATCATCGACCAGTAGCCGATGTCGTTGGTGGTGAACGCGAGCCCGTACAAGACGTAGCACACGGCGAACACGGCGACGGTGCCCGCCTCGCCCAGGCCGAAATCGGTGAACAGCAGGATCGTCAGCAGCCCCGAGGTGATGGCGCCGAACACGATCCAGGGCTTGAACTTGCCGTAGCGCGTGCGGGTGTTGTCCACGACCACGCCCATGAACGGGTCGTTCAGGGCCTCGAAGATGCGGTCAACAAGCATGATGCCGGTGATCCACCACATCGCCGTGTTGGACAGGTTCCGGACCTCCGTGAGATAGAAGATCAGGTACATGCTCACGAGTGTGAAACCCATGTCGCGCCCGATGGTCCCCAGGCCGAAGGTGTACCGGTTGCGCCGCATCTCACGTGTCGGCGGGGTTCCCGCCTGGCGCATGCCTGCGGCATGCAAGCCGGACGAGTTCTCACCATGCTGCCCACTGCCCAAGTTTATGCTCATGTACGCCTCCCTGTCCGCTTTTTCCCTCTCACGTGAAAAACAAGGTGTGTCAAGTCGTCCGCTAATTATGCCATGCCTCTGAAGCAGTCAAACGCGTGATAGGTCTGCCGCCACGTCTCATTGGAAAAGAATCTGTCCTGCTCTCCCTTGCACGAAGCGATTTCAGCGGCTTTCTCGAAGAACTCGCCAAAATGGTCCCGCCCGGTCCTCATCGCCACAAAAACCAACTCGCACCATATGGTGCCGCACGCGTAGATTCTGGATTTCCTCGCCGTTTCGATCGTCGCGTCAATATCATACGCAACGCGCTTCTCCGTCACATGAAAGCCCGAAGGTGTTTCTTCGAGGATCGTGTATGCCGCACGGTTGTCGAAATCCAGCGGCTGCCCGCAGGAACCGGGGTTGATGACCAGCTTGTCCCCACAGTAGCCGAAGCCCTGCAAGTGATTGTGTCCCATGAGGATGACGGACGCGTCGATCTCGTGGTACAGCCTTTTGTCGTCCTCCTGATTGATCCGGGTCCGGAAGTCGTCCAGGTATTGTTCGTGCGTGAAAGGACATGCAAGCATCCTTTTGCGGAAATTCGAGCTGCCGCAGTCCTTCTTCGCATGCTGCGGCATGCCCTTGAGATAATGGCAGGCATAGATGCGCTGTCCGGATGCGAGCGGAATATAGGCTTCCTCCCTGAGGCTGGAAAGATAGCGCACCGCGCTCCCCGACAGCTCCCGATAGGTTTGGTGGAGTGCCCCCACCTGTTCAAACACCCACCCGGACTGGTCTTCTCCCGACAGTCCATCCAGGTAGGTTTCCTTGTTTCCCAGGATGACATCCGCATGCTCCAGTTCCGAAATGTACCGGACAACGTCGTTCGAGAACGGCAAGTCGAAAATGTAGTCGCCGATGAAAATGAACCGGTCGACGTTGTTCCGTTTGGCATCTTCCACGACCTTGACCAAGGCCGGGTAGTTTCCGTGAATGTCCGAAATGATGGCGAATTTCACCCGTCCGTACCGCCTTCCACGACACATGCGATCACCGGCTTGTCCGTTCGTGCGGATGCCGTTTGCATGCGATCACCGGCCTGCCCGCCCGCGCGGACATCGTTCGCATGCGATCACCGGTCTGCCCGCCCGTGCGGACATCGTTCGCATGCGCTTCATTCCCCCGCCTGCCTTGTCACGACGTACAGGCTCGACCCGCAGTCGCCCAGCAGGCGGGTCTTCTCGTTGTAGTAGCTGCCGATGAACTGGCTGTTGATCCGCAGCCCCGCCATCAGCAGGTCGCCGCGGGCCTCGTACCGCTCCACGCAGTCGGTGAGCGCATACAGCCGGTTCGCCATGCGCAGCAGAAAACCGGACGGGTTGAGCTCGACAGGCAGGATATGCTTCACCAGCCCCCCGAACCGCCGCAGTGGTATGCTCTGGGGCCGGGTTTCCACCTGGTAGCGCGCATCAGGATCGAGGTCCGACAGGGGAAGCACGTCATCCCCCTCGGCCGCGTTCGACCAGGTCTGGTAAAATCCGCTGACTGCCTCGCCGCCATCCGGCGCCGTCGCCTGCCAGTGCACCTTGTTGGCCTTCCACGCGTCGTGCCGCCGGAAGCGGCCGTACTGCAGCGTGCGCCGGTGCCGCTTGTAAAAGGCGATCTGGCTCTTGATTTCGCGCTTCTCGACCGGCGAGAGCCACTTGAGGTCGAGCTCGTAGCCGAGGCACCCGAACGCGGCCACGTTGAACCGCGTCGACAGCGGCGTTTCGCGCAACGTCTGCTGGTGGGGGGCTTCCGAGACATGTGCGCCCATGGTCGAGGGCGGATACAGGTACGACAGGCCGCCCTGGATCGCCAGCCGCTCCCCAGGATCCGTGTCGTCGGACGACCAGATCTGCGGCGAGAAGCACAGCATGCCCAGGTCGAACCGGTTCCCGCCCGAGGAGCAGCTCTCGAGCAGGATGTGCGGCCGCGGCCGGAAGATGCGCGCCAGCACGTCGTACAGCCCCAGGATGTACCGGTGGTGGAACTCGCCCTGGTTCGCCAGCAGCGGCGAATGGGCGTCGCTGATGTGCCGGTTCATGTCCCATTTGACATAGGTGATGCCGGCGTCGTCGAGGATGCCGCCGACGGAGGAAACGATGTAGTCGCGCACGGCCGGGTTGCACAGGTCGAGCACCAGCTGGTTCCGGCCCAGGGTGGGCGCCTTGCCCGGCGTCGTGACGGCGTACTCCGGGTGTGCGCGGTACAGGTCGGAATCGGGGTTCACCATCTCCGGCTCGAACCACAGCCCGAACGAGAGCCCCATGCGCCGGATGCGCTCCGCAAACGGCTTCATGCCGCCAGGCAGCTTGCGCCGGTTGACGGAGTAGTCGCCCAGCCCCGCCTTGTCGTTGTTGCGGGCCCCGAACCAGCCGTCGTCGAGGACGAACAGCTCCACGCCCAGGCGCTTTGCCTGCCGCGCGAGGTGCAGCAGCTTGCTCCGGTTGAACTTGAAAAAATGGGCCTCCCAGTTGTTCAGGAGCACCGGGCGCTCGCGGTCCTTCCAGTCGCCCCGAACGATGCGGCGGTTCACGAAATCGTGAAACTGCCCGCTGACGCCCCCGAAGCCTTTGTCCGAGAAGGTCATGACCGCTTCCGGCGTCTCGAACCGCTCGCCAGGGGCCAGCGTCCATTCGAAGCAATGTGGGTGGATGCCCGTCATGACGCGCACCTGGTCTAGGTTCGACAGTTCGACGGCGCCGTAGTGGTTGCCGCTGTAGACGAGGTTGAAGCCGTAGACCTGTCCGTATGTCTCGTTCGTGCCCGCCTCCGCCAGCAGGAAGCCGGGGTTGTGCCGGTTGCTGCTGGCGCCCGTCGTGGACCCGATCACATGCATGCCCGGCGAGACGGGCCGCTCGTGGCGATGCGCTTCCCTGATCCAGCCGCCGTCGAAGGTGACGAGGCGGAAATTGCGGTTCGGCAGGTCGATCATCTGGCTCATGAGGCGGCGGATCACCAGCGGATTGCCGCCCGGCGCCGCCTGGCCGTTTTCCAGCACGGCCCGCCGCGTGATGACGTCCTCGTGAGGGAACACGGTGAAGTAAAGCCGCAGGGTGGCGGCGTTCGAGGCATCGCGCAGGACAAGCTCGAGGGTCTGGGCGCCGGCATCCCCGGCTTCCTCCGCATACGCGGACGGCAGCGTCTCCATCGGCACGCAACCCGCATGGATGCGGTGTTCAATATGAACGAAATCGCAGGTGAACGTGCCGTCGGGCATCTTCAGCTCGGCGGGCGCATGCCGGTAATCACCCCGGCCGATGCCCGACCACAGCAGGGGGATTGTATCGAGGCTGTAGAGCGGGTCATCCGCCGCATAGGCGACCGTACTGCCGATTTGGGCGGTGCGCTTGATGGCCAGCCCGACCGGTGACTGGTTCGGATCGAGGCGCACACCGTAGTGCAGCATCTCCAGGTGGCCATAGGCGGTGATGCGGCACCACAGCGACGTGTGGTCCGTGGTCAGGCGGATAACGCCGTCGCGGATATCGACCGCCGGAACATCGGCCGCTCCCGCCGTCCCTGGCTTCAGGTGCGCCTGCTCCTCACTCATTGGGCGCCTCCTTTTTCGAGTCGGCCATCCACAGGAAGGCACTGCCCGCCTGGCGCACCTTGGCGACGCGACACCACAGCGGCACGGGCGTGACCGCCCGGCCAACCCGGATGATCATGGCTTCCCACGGCTGGAGCACACCGTCGAAGAACACCCGGCCATACGAGGAAAGGATGACCTCGCCCCGGCAGGGAACGGAGAGCCACTTGCCGGAGAAGTTCAGCATGACGGTCAGCGATTCTCCGTCATAGTCGCGCCTGTACGCCACGAACCGGCGCCGGGCCGCCAGCGGCAGGAACGCGCCCTCGACGAGGATGCGATTGCCCGCCCGCAGGGCGATCATCCGCTTCCAGAAGGAAAGGACGGAATCCGGATCATGGCGCTGCATGTCGTAATGGATGCGCTCGAAATTGCGATTGACCGCCAGCCAGGGCGTTCCCGTCGTGAACCCGGCATGCGGCGAGGCATTCCACTGCATCGGCGTGCGGGCGTTGTCGCGCGAGGTGGCACGGATGAGCCGCCAGCGCAGGAATCCGGGCAGATGCATTCGCTTGAGCATGCGGTCGACGTTGTGCGACTCGACGTCGCGCACCTCGCCCATGCCATGGAAATCGAAGTTCGTCATGCCGATCTCCTGGCCCTGATAAACGAACGGTGTGCCGCGCAGGGTCAGCAGCATCACGCACAGCAGCTTGGCGGATTCGGCCCACCATTTGCGGTCGTTCCCGAAGCGCGAGACGCTGCGCGGCTGGTCGTGGTTCTCGAAGTAGTTCGCATTCCAGGGCAGCGCGTCCTGCCAGCGCGCGATCGCCCGGGCGAGGCGGCCCGCATGGAAGCGGCGCTTAAACCATTTGACGAACCATTGGTCCGTCTCCATGTGTTCGAACGAGAAGATCATGTCGAGCTCGCCGCGTTCCGGCAGGCACAGGTCGCGACCTTCCTTCGGCGAGACGAAGACCGTTTCGCCGACCGTGAAGCAGTCGTATCGCGACAGCACCTCGCGGCGCAGCGTTTTGAGGATTTCGTGTGTTCCCTCCTGTGACAGGTAGTACTCGCTGCCCGTTAGAACCAGCTTCTTTTTGCCGTCCTCGAGCGAGGTCTTGAACAGGATGTTAATGACGTCGCACCGGAACCCGGCCACGCCGCGGTCGAGCCAGAAGCGCATCACATCCTGGATGGCGTCCATGACGGCGGGATTGCGCCAGTTGAGGTCCGGCTGCTTCTTCGCGAACAGGTGCAGGTAGTATTCGCCGCTTTGCGCGTCGTACTCCCAGCAGTCCTCGGCAAAGAAACTCGTCCAGTTCGAGGGGGGATCGCCGCGCTCGTCGCCCGGCTTGCGGTTTCGACCCGGACGCCAGATGTACCAGTCGCGGTACGGGCTCTGCGGATCGCGGCTGGCCTGGAACCAGGGATGCTCGTCGGAGGTGTGGTTGATGACGAGGTCCATCACGATGCGGATGTTGCGGCGGCGCGCCTCGGCGATGAGCCGGTCCATGTCCGCGAGCGTGCCGAAATCGGGATGGATGCCGCAGTAGTCGCTGATGTCGTAACCGTTGTCGGCGTTTGGAGAAGGATAGACGGGGGACAGCCACAGGATGCCGACGCCCAGGTCCTTGAGGTCGTCCAGGTGCGCGATGATGCCCGGAATGTCGCCGATGCCGTCACCGTCGGTATCCTGGTAACTGCGCGGATAGATCTGGTACACGACCCGTTCCTGCCACCATTTCGCCATGGAACGCCACTCCTTGCGGGAAGACTGATTCCAGTGTATCGCGCGGAGTGGCGGTATGCAAATAGGGTAACAAACCGGACTGGCCTTCGCCTTTAGCAACAAGCTCCGGTGAACGAGCAGCAATATGACCTTCAACTGGTACTAGTAGTTCCATCTTGGGTCTTTTGCAAGCCAGGCGACTGTGCCGACCAAAGAATATCAAATTACACAGGTGAACACATACTAACGCGTTGAGAGGATTGCTGAATGCCGCGGCAACCAACGCATGTCCGTCCTCGGCTGGTTATTTCAGCACCAATAGTAAGGTGCCTACAGCGTTCTCTGTGTATCCGGAAGCCTGAAATTAGCATTACAGGCCAGGAAATCCTTTTCTCCAGCTAAAGATATTATGACCTGCTGGACGTTTGTGGCTTCTAGTTGTGCATAGATGGGGAAGAATAAACACTTGACAACATACAGATCGAGCGAATAACAAAACACTGAAGTACGATTAACTCATATCAACGAGTACCTAACCCCTTGAAGTATGATGATCGCCATCTGAAGGCATATCCATTCTCCGTGAACTCAGGACGCAGATACGGCGCGTCCACGCCCACCGCGGATATGCATGTAGAAACTGAACATGCACATATCCTTTAGGATGCCGATTATTGACAGCATACCCCCGTGTCAATACGGTTATTACATTCCCCGAATAGGAGTCCGCGGTATTTGGACGTGCGGTCCTGAGGGAGTTCGCAGAGGGATTTGGGTCACAACACTATAATTTGATTTATTTGTCGCTTCCTACTGTTGCATAACACCAATGGTATGTGTAACAATATACTAGTAATTACTATTTATGAGTATGTATATTATCTCAATTTAAGTATTTTATGTCTCCCTAACTAAAATATCCATTATAAGAATAATATCGCGGTTAGTGTAGAGATTTATATCACGTAGAGGAGGCATTTAATATGATACTAAAGAAAATAGGTGCGATAGTTGGTAAACGGGGTAGACAAATCACCGAACGTGATCTTTCGATAGATGACATTAAGCAAAAGACTAGAATATTAATCATTGATGATGAGTCTAGAGAGGATTTGGTTAATTATCTTAAGCGAGACGGATGGGCATGTAGACACAAGTATGACATCGAGTCGCTTGAGGACGTCGATATAAAAGATTCACATATAATTTGTGTTGATATACGTGGTGTTGGAAAAGCACTAAATAAAGCAGATGAAGGTCTTGATCTATTACTATCTATAAAAAAGAAATACCCACAGAAGAAGACAATACAGTATTCATCGCAATCAACACACAATTATTTTCATGAGGCAAACTCATACACTGACAAAAGAATCCATAAGAGTAGTGGGGATCTTGAGGTCTTTTCTAGTGCCATCGAAGAGTTAGCATTAACTTGCTTTAATTGGAACCACATGGTTGCACATACGTATAATGCATATAAAAATAATCTGCCTGAAGATATGGCTTACGATGTATTCGAAAAGCAACTAAAAAGAATAGTCAGTACAAATAGGAGCGGAGAACCAGACTACATAAATAAGGCATTATCGGTTGGGGCTAATGTAGCTACTATTCTATCAATGATCCTTCAATTATACGGAACTAAATAGTGAGGTAGCTTATGAAAGCAATCGTCATAGACAGTACAGGTCACATAACACATTTATTGGGGATTACACTTAATTCAATTGAATGTGACAACATACTAAAAGAGACCAAAGGTCTAGGTAATGATAATTACATGGCACATGGCCGAGGCCTTTTGTTCAAGTATCCGGTCAGTAATGGTTATATTATTGTCTTGTCAGACAACAACAACAAAAAAAAAGCAAAACATCTAGCTGTATTATTTGCTGAATCGCTCAAACACCTTATATCCGTTCGAAATACTGAGCAAACAACATATGAGGAGATTCATCAAACGTCTTTTCACAATGCAAGAAATATTGCTCGTTCTGTAAAAGGTAGGCTCGACGAACTACTCGATGCAGATAATAGCGGAAAAATCGACAGAGGCAAAATTGCACAAATGATCACCCAAAAACAAGACATCATGTCTGCAGAGATACTTGCATTACACAAATCACTCGAGCAGATGTCGTTTGAGTTTGATATCTCTGTGTTCCTCCGCGATGATATGGTTTTTACAAATGCAGATTATACTTACTGTAGACTTCATTCGCTGATGCAAATGGCCTTCTACATATTTGATGTTACGTTAAAAGAGAAAAATATCACATATGAATTATTCCCTTGTTTTGATGATGCATACATCCATTTCTATACGATGCGAAGTGCTATCTGCCTCCTTGTAGAAAACTGCTCAAAATACTGTAAGCCACATACAAAAGTGAATACTGTGTTTGAGAAAATAGGTAACGAATACACTATTTGCATTAATATGGATAGTTGTTACAGACGCCGCAGCATGACCGAAAATTGACGGCGTTATTTGCCGAGAACTGACGGAATCGCTGTCCGCAACGCCATCGTATCACAACATGTCCGCCTTCGGCGAGACAAATGCCGGCCTCA
>JAEXRM010000149.1 GCA_023440865.1 Bacillota bacterium | reverse complement strand
GACCACCACGGTTCCCGACATCACAACCACCACGGTACCGGTCACCACGACCACCACGGTGCCGGAGACCACAACCACCACAGTGCCTGAGACCACAACCACTCTCGTTGAAATCCCAACGACCTTGCCGCCTGAAGGCGCACCGCAAGATGCTCCCGTTGAGGAACTGATGTTGACGCAGGAAGTGCCGCAGGGCGCTCCGACCCTGCCCAAAACCGCTGGTTTCCCTGTCGAGTTGTTCCTGGGCCTGGGCCTTGGCTTGACAGGCGTGGGCGCAACGCTGAAGATGGTCATGAACAAGAAGAAGTAGGCTGCTTGCCGTGAATACGGGCTGACACAACATCGAAGGGGTTGTCCTTTGTCACCGGAGTGACAGAAGACAACCCCTTTCCATGTTCCATCCGCGTGCGGATGCATTGCGGATGGCGGAGGGTTCCGTTTCCGCAGAGATCCGTCTATGATGCCAAATCACCGGCATGGTATAATGTGCGGGTGCCACATTGCCATGAAACCGATGCGACACGATTCGGCGGCCAAGCGCAGCGTGTTCGCTTGACACGTTGCTTGGCCGTTTGATTCCCCAGAAAGGGCATGCAATCCTCGTGAAATGGTACGCACTCTTCGTCAAGACCGGCAATGAGGAAAAGGTGAAGGCGCGGCTCGATTACCGGTTTCAGGGCGAGCTGGAGGTTTTTATCCCCAAATGCCTGCTTCGGGAGCTCAAGGGAGGCATCTGGCACGAGAAGGAACGGGTGCTGTTTCCCGGTTACGTGCTGCTGCGTGGTGACATGACACCCCAGACGCTGATGAAGATGTGGTATGTGCCCGACCTGATCAAGGTCCTGAAGATGGACTGCCAGCCGGTGTCCATCCCGGACGGCGAAGTGTCGGAGCTCTTCGAGTGGCTCGACGAGAACGACACCATCGGCCTGTCGGAAGCCTGCATGGCGGGAGACCGGGTCGTCTTCACCAGCGGGCCGCTCGCGCTCATCTCCGCCAAAGGGCACATCGTCTCCGTCGACAAGCGCAAGGGCAGGGCGCGGGTCCGGTTCCTGTTCCTCGGGCAGGAGCGCGTGCAGTCCTTCAGCTTCCATCAGCTGGGGAAGGCGCCCGATGAGGACGCGAGGTGAGCCGGGAGGCATGGGCGCTTCTGACAGATGTCCGACAAGTATGCGAGGTGAGCACATGAACATCGCCATCATCGGCGCCGGTGCGACCGGACTGACAGCGGGCCACCGCCTGGCTGCGGCGGGACATCGGGTGGACGTGTATGACGGCCGAACAACAGTGGGAGGGCTCACGGGAACCGTCCCGATCGGCGGCACGCAGATCGAACGCATCTATCACCATGTCTTCACCAGCGACCGCCATGTGCTTGATCTGCTCGAGGCCTTGCAGCTGGACAAATCCATGCGCTGGCACACCCCGAAAAGCGGCATCTACCTGCAAAACCGCCTGCATCCTTTTTCCGGTCCCCTCGACCTGCTCCGCTTCGGCGCGCTGCCCTTCCGCCAGCGCATTTCCATGGGACTGCTGGTGCTGCGTGCGCGCTTCATCCGCAACTGGCGGCCGCTGGAGCATGTGCGTGCCCGCGACTGGCTGGTGCGGCATGCCGGTAAGACGGTTTACGACCGCATCTGGGGACCGCTGATCCGCTCGAAGTTCGACCGTGATGCCGACGACATCTCGGCCGTCTGGATCTGGAACAAGTTCAAGCTGCGTGGCTCCACCCGCGGGAAGGATGTTTCCTCCGAATCGTTCGGGTATCTAGACGGCAGCTTCGGACAACTTTACGAGTCGCTCGCGGAGCGCATTCGCAGGCATGGTGGCGCAATTCGGCTCGGGGAGAGGGTTGAAGAAATCGTGCCCGATGCGGGCGGCGGCCAAATCAGCGTCATGGCCAATGGTGTCACGAAGCGGTATGACCGCGTGCTGATGACCGGATCGCCTGAACAGCTGCTGGAACTGGCAGGAGATGCCCTGATGCGGCAATCGGCGGACGCGGAAGCCCCTGCATCCGCACCCGCAACTGCATCCGCGTACGCATCTGCATCCGCATCTGCATCCGCATCTGCATCTGCATCCGCACCTGCATCCGCACCTGCATCCGCACCTGCATCCGCGTCCGCATCCGCACCTGCATCCGCGTCCGCATACGCGGCCGCATGCGCCCGGATGCGCTACAAGGCAAACCTGTGCGCCATGCTCGAGCTGGATGTGTCCCTGTCCCCGTATTACTGGGTCACCGTCGCCGACGAGGGGATTCCGTTCGTGCTGGTCATCGAACACACCCGCCTTGTACCGGCTTCGGCATACGGAACGCACGTGGTCTACCTGTCACGATACCTTGACGCCTCAGACCCGCTGTTCACGGCAACGGACGAAGAGGTCAAGGACCGGTTCCTCGAAGGGCTTCGGACGGTATTCCCCGCATTCTCGCGCACCTCCGTCAGGCGGTTCCATCTCGTGCGCGAGCGCGATGCACAGCCGGTGGTCGGACTCCGGCACGGCGAAAGGATTCCCGCCATGCAAACACCCGTTCCGGGCCTGTATCTGGCAAGCATGGCACAGATCTACCCGGAAGATCGCGGACAGAATTATGCGATCCGGATGGGGGAGGAGGCCGCCAGGCTGATCCTCGATTCGATGTGAGGGAATTGCTTCAGATTGCCTCGGC
This sequence comes from Bacillota bacterium, assembly GCA_023440865.1. Taxonomy (GTDB): domain Bacteria; phylum Bacillota; class Clostridia; order DSM-8532; family DSM-8532; genus JAEWSN01. The sequence continues at coordinate 11,454 of JAEXRM010000149.1, read as the reverse complement.
CACCGTCAGCCGGTTCCTGCCATTGTGCTTGGAGGCGTACATGGCCTTGTCCGCCTGGTTCTGCATCGTTTCGACGTCCAGCCCCGGCCTCCAGGTCACCATGCCGATGCTGAGCGTGACCTGCAGCGAATGGCCGTCGCGTGTGCGAATATCGGCCTCTGCGACACGCTGGCGGATCCGCTCCAGGATGCGTTCCGCATCCTCACGGCCTGTATTGCCGAACACGAAACCGAACTCATCGCCGCCAAGGCGTGCACAGCAATCCGACGCGCGAACGGTTCGTTCCAGAATGCGCGCAACCTGCTTGAGCACCTCGTCGCCTTCCTGATGACCGTACTCGTCATTGATGCGCTTGAAATAGTCCACGTCCATGATCGCATGACAAAAAGGCGACTGGCCGCGCTGCGCCCTGCGGTGGAGGGCGGCAAGCCGTTTGTCATGATAATGCCGGCTGTACAGGCCGGTCAGATAATCGGTCTCCAGGGCGACATACCGCATGTCGGCCAGCCAGACGATCAGAATCGTGGTCAGCAGCGTCAGCAGCAACGTACCCAACAGGATCAGGCGCGTGAGGCTGCCCATCAGGGACTGCACCTTGCCTGCCGAATAGTCGACGCCGACAAGTCCCAGCACACGCCCGGATTCACGGTCGAATATGGGAGAGAAGCCTGTCAGGTAATTCCCCCAAACGGGGTCCCGGATCAAGCCGCTGTTGGTGTTGACTCCCTCGACGAAGGCCTTGCGTTCCGGTTCGGAGATGCCGTCGGTGGTGCCGGGTGCGGAGTAGTTTTCACTGCCCGGCTCTTCGGCATCGAGCAGATAGACGATGTTCTCCCCATCCAGCCACTTTTCCGTGAAAACGAAGTCGGCACCCGTTTCCTGCTTGATCCGCCGGAGAGTCTCACAGGTATGCGCATACCATGCGGCATCGACTGCATCGGGACTGTAGACTGCAAGGTCGTGAAAGGCGCGGTAGGATGCGATGTCCTGCTCCAGAAAGCGCGCGATGGCGATTGCCGTGCTCGTCGCATTGTGACCGAGCTCCTTGCTCACCAGGCCTTCGAAGTGCTGGCGCAGCAAGGTGGCGGGAACCGCATACAGCGAGAACACCAACATCAGGACAATCAGCAGAAAGGGGCGATGGCGGGTTGGCCTGCGTTTGCTCATGTTTTCTCCGCTCCGCTTACGTGGAGTATGCTACGCTACGCTTTGGTGGATCATGGTATGCCGGTTGCCCTGCTCTCCGGCGCCCGGCTTCGCTGATTTGAACGATGAAGACACAGCTGTTTATTCATATACGTTTTGCACCCGCTCATCCTTGCAAGCATGCCATAATGACCGTACTCTAGCGATTGTCAGTCGCCGACTCGCCAGAGACATTCACTTGGTTTCATGATTTGACATATCGAATCATGCTGAAAAATGATAAAAGTGATGATTGTATATAGTTTTTGCTCTTTTAAGAAAAAACTTTTATTTATCTATCACTTATGATATTCTGAACATAAAAGTGGGGTGTTCAGATGATCCAGCGGCCGATATACCTCCAGCAGCTGATCGCGCATCGCGAACAAAAAATCATCAAGGTTGTCACAGGTGTTCGCCGTTGCGGCAAATCAACCTTGTTCGAACTATACCAGCATTACCTGAGAAGTACCGGTGTCGATGATGATCAGATTGTTGCGATCAACCTCGAAGACCTTGAGAATGATGCTTTACTCGACGATAAATCCCTATATCGGCATGTGAGGGAGAGGCTGTGCAAGAACAGATACACCTATGTATTCATTGATGAGATCCAGCAATGCGAATCATTTGAAAAAGCTGTCGACAGTCTCTTCATCCGTGATCGCGTCGATGTGTACATCACCGGTTCAAATGCCCACATGCTTTCGGGTGAATTGGCAACCCTGTTGTCGGGCCGGTACATCACGATCGAGATGCTGCCACTTTCATTCGGCGAATACATGGGCTTGCATGCATCTGATCAAAAACCGCTCGCTCAATACTTCAATGCATACCTTACCCTGGGTTCGTTCCCGCATGTCGCGATGCTGGAGCAGACCACAGTCATGGTAAGGCCCTATGTGGAAGGCATCTACAACACGATCCTCATCAAGGATGTCGCCATGAGGCAGGGCATCAAGGACATATCCATACTGGAAAGCATTGTGAAAATACTGGCCAGCGGAATCGGCAGTCCCATATCCACAAAGAAAATCGCCGATACCTTGTCATCAGCCGGCAGAAGCATTTCGGCAAACACGGTGGACAACTATGTGCGCGCCTTGACTGACAGTTTTATTTACTATCGTGTGGATCGATATGATATCAAGGGTCGGCAGCATTTGAAGACATTGGGCAAATATTACATCGTCGATACCGGAATCCGGCAATTGTTACTGGCACAAGGCAGCACCGACATGGGACATCTGATCGAGAATATCGTATACCTCGAATTGCGCCGCCGCTACACCCGCATCCATGTGGGCAAGCTGGGACCGCAAGAAGTTGATTTCATCGTCGAAGGACCCAGTGGCTATGCATATTTTCAGGTAGCCGCCACTGTATTGCATGAAGACACACTCCAGCATGAACTGGATCCGCTCCGAAAGATTGATGACAATTACCCCAAGACACTGATCACGCTTGACGAGATCGGCAGCGGCAGTGATCATCAAGGAATCCGCCAGGTGAACCTGATCACCTGGCTGCTGGAACAGTCATGATTTATGCCAGAATCTTGCCTGCAGGGAAGCCATGATACGTTTTGCCACATGAAACCCAACATTGAACGAAATAAAAATTTCGTTCAATGTTGTGTGTGATGACAGGAGATGAAGCCATGAATGCGTCCAAACCCGGGAACCAACCGCAGACAGCCGCCATGGCTGCCGCCGAACAGGCATCCGCGAACGATCCGGAGATCCTCAGGGACTTCCTGAACTACCTGTCCGCCATCAAGGGCAAATCAGACAACACGCTGCGCGCGTATCAGTATGACCTGCGCATGCTGTTCCGATTCATTCTGATGGACCGCGGCATCGCCGCCGTCCGTGACGACTCGCCCGAGGCCTTCCATGCAATCGATATTACCGGTGTCAACGCCGAAACGCTTGCCAACGTCGATCTGAGCGAATTGTACGCTTTCCTGTCGTACGTCGGACGCGACCGCGCCAACAAGGCGCACGCCCGTGCCCGCAAGGTCGCCTGCCTGAAGTCGTTTTTCAACTATCTTGTCGGCAAGGCCAAACTCATCGAAGCAAATCCCACACGGGAACTCGACAGCCCCAAGATCCTCAAGCGGCAACCCCGCTACCTCAACCTGGACGAAAGCCGTCAGCTGCTCGACGCCATCGACGGCAGAAACTACGAGCGCGACTATGCCATCATCACGCTTTTTCTCAACTGCGGCATGCGCTTGTCCGAGCTGGTCGGCATCAACCTCAAGGACATGCGCGACAACCGCCTGACGATTATGGGAAAAGGTGGAAAAGAACGCACGGTCTATCTGAACGCAGCCTGCAAAGCCGCTATTGATGCCTATTTGAAGGTTCGTCCCAAGGAAGGTGTTCTGGATCCCGCCGCTTTGTTCCTGAGCGATCGAAAACGTCGTGTCGCCAAGACGACAGTACAACATATCGTCAAAAAGCACATCGGCGAAGCCGGACTGGACACCAGGAAGTACACGACCCACAAGCTGCGGCACACGGCGGCCACACTCATGTACAAGCACGGCAATGTCGACATCCGGGCGCTGCAGGAGATTCTCGGGCATGAAAGCATCTCGACGACCGAGATTTACACGCACCTCGATGACAAGCGGTTGCGGGAAGCGGTTGAAAGCAACCCGCTAGCGGAACTGGAACCATCGGTGCCTGACAGGAAGACGCGATCAAGGGTAAAACGCAAAGGCACCGGTGATGCGAAAGACGCGAAATGGGGATGAACATGCTGTTCATCCCCATGATCCATCGCATGAAGGGCTTCTGTCGACCTCCAGCCCGATTATCGGCTATTCACCGCATCGCAGGCATGCACAACCGGGTCAATCGTCGATGCATCGTACCTCGGGAACGCCACATACGCCTTGCGGGTCACGCGTCGATGCGCCTTATTTCAGGAACGCCACATACGCCTTGTAGGTGTTGTACAGGTCGACCTTGCTGACGATCTCGAACGGCGCGTGCATCGACAGCACCGGTACGCCGCAGTCGATGACGTCGACACCGAGGTTGGCGATCATCATGGCGATGGTGCCTCCGCCTCCCTTGTCGACGGCGCCGAGCTCCGTGGTCTGCCAGATGACGCCGGCATCGTTGAGGATCTTGCGCACCTCGGCCACATACTCGGCATGCGCATCGGATGCGCCGCTCTTGCCGCGTGCGCCGCTGTACTTCATGATGGCCATGCCCTTGCCGAGATAGGATGCGTTCAGCTTGTCGTGCGTGCCCTCGTAGTTGGGATCAACGGCAGCCGTGACGTCCGCCGAGAGCATCTTGGAGCGATCGAGGCAGCGCCGCAGCATTCGGTCGGAATAAGGCGTGACGGAGGACATCGCGCACAGGTCCGCGAGGAAGTTCTCCAATGCGCGTGATTCTGCACCCGTGTTGCCCACGCTGCCGATCTCTTCCTTGTCGGTCAGCACGCACACGGAGGTGATCTGCGGATCCTCCGTCTCCAGGACGGCCATCAGCGCGGGATACGCGCACACGCGGTCATCGTGGCCGTACGCGCCGATCATCGAACGATCGATGCCGATATCGCGCGCCTTGAATGCCGGTACGATCTCCAGCTCGGCGGAGAGGAAATCCTCTTCCTTGACATCGTAGGCTTCGCTGAGCATCCGCAGGATGTTGAGCTTGACCTTCTCCTTCGTGTCCTCCCCCTGCATGGGTTCGGACCCGATCAACAGGTTCAGGGACTCGCCGGCGAACGCGTCGGCCAGCTTCTTCTCGTACTGATCCTTTGCCAGATGCGGCAGCAGGTCCGTGATCGTGAAGATCGGATCCTTCTCGTCCTCGCCGATCACCACATCCACCGTCGTGCCGTCGGTCTTGACGAACACGCCGTGCAATGCAAGCGGGATGGCCGTCCACTGGTACTTCTTGATGCCGCCGTAGTAGTGCGTCTTCAGGAATGCCATGTCGTTGGCTTCATACAGCGGATTCTGCTTGATGTCGATGCGCGGCGAGTCGACATGGGCGCCGAGGATGCGCACGCCGTTCCCGACGGATTCTGTGCCGACAACCGCCAGCACGATGAGCTTGTTCTTGACGACGCGGTATACGCGGTCGCCCGGCACAAGCCGCATGTCCTCCGCCATGGCGTCGAGGTTGCGGAAGCCCTTGCGCTCGGCCATCAGAACGGCTTCACGGATGCACTCGCGTTCGGTTTTCGCCTTGTTCAGGAAGCTCCTGTAGTCGTCTGCAAAATCAAACACGGCCTTTCGCTTGAGGTTCTTGTCCTCCCAGGCGCTGCCGACCTTGTAGGAGAGCTTCTCGGAAAGCTTGGCCGCTTCCCGGGCGGCTTCGGCCGCGATGGCGGCGAGCTCGGCCTTGGATTTGCGTCCGCGCTTGGCGGGAACCGGTTTGGCCTGCTTGCCGGCCTGATTCCTGCTGCCGGCCGGCCGTCCGCGGCGGCGCGCGGGTGCCGGCTCCGTCGTTGCAAGCGCGTGTGCGGCGAGTTCCGCCTTGGACTTGCGTCCGCGCTTCTTCGGTGCCGGCGCGGCTGCCGGTTCGTTCGCCATCGCATCGGCGGCGGGCATGGTGACGTCGACCAGCACATCATCCACCATTTCGATCGCCGGCAGCGTCACAACGGTTTCGGGCCGTTCCGATGCAGCGGATGCCTGTGCGGCCGGCGCCTTGGATACACGCTTGACCGTGCGGCGGGAACCGGCCTTTGTCTTGACCGCCGTCGATCTGTCCGTACTCGTCTTCTTGGAGGCCTTCGTGCCGACAGGTTTGCCCGCCGTTGGCCTGGTTGCTTCAACGGCATCGGTTTCGACAGCGGAGGCAGCGGATCTCTTAGACTTGCCGCCTGCTTTTCCTTCTTTTTTGCCGGTTTTTTTTGCAGTCTTCGGAGAAACGGCGCTTGCTGCACCCTGATCCGCCTGCGATGCTTCGGGTGATTCGTCGGGCATGCCGGAGATGTTGTCGTTCAGCGTGTTCTCGTCATGTTCGTATTGCATGGTTCACCCCCGTGTCAAGATCGGGGAGCAGATTTCGCGCATCGGGTCGGTTGTTTTTGCGCTTGTACTCCCTGTCATACATGTTTGAGTATATCACAGCATGCATATTCGAAAACAAAGAAATGCGGATTTTAATGCAAAACATGAAATTGGCAATTTCCAAACACAAGTGGAATTCGCCAAAACGCTTGTTTGATGCGGGTTATGGGCATTTACACGAAATGGTGGATCATGCAAAGATATTGGTTGTCCCGTGAAGCGCATCGCCAATCCCGCATGCTGCAAGAACCGCCTGGCACAGGATGTGCCACGATTCCGCGAACCTCGCAATGATGGCCGGCATGCTGCCGTTCCATGCGGTGATGCCCCTGAAACGGCTGGTTCGCGCGGCTATGGCCTTGCCGGCTATGGCCTTGCAGCTGCAGCGCCGCTCAGCGATGGCTTTCGAACAGCAGCTTGCACTTGTCGGCACGGTATTTTGTGACGACCATCTCCACCGTTTTTCCGTCGCGCGCGTGCAGGGTGTTCAAAATGCGGATGAGCGGCTGTCCGGGCTGCACATGAAGCTGGGAGGCCTCCAGCTGGTCCGTGTGGATGATGTCCATCGTGCTGCGGGCGTGATACGGCAGCAGCGGATACTTGCCCTTGACGATCTCCTGGCTCGTTTTCCCCGCCTTCAGGTCCTCGATGATCTCGGGAAAGAGCGCCAGCGGGATCCAGGACTCATTCAGCGAAATGACCTCCTCGCCTTGCACATTCACCCAGGTGATGCGCGCAAAATCGACAATCGCGTCCGATCGGATGCCGAACGCCTCGTTGAGCTTGGCGAAGGCCCGATTGGTCGTCTGCTCGAGCGCGAGGAAGCTGTTGGCCGCCGGATTCTTGCTGTCGAGAATCGAATCCGTGAAGCCGTTGTAATCCTTGATGCTGATGAGGGTCTTCTGCCTGGACACGAAGGTGCCCTTGCCCTTGAGCTTGTACAGGTGTCCGCTGGCAGTCAGCTCGCTGATGGCCTGCCTCACGGTCGGACGACTGATGTCGTATTCCTCGCAGAGGTCCTGTTCGGACGGAATCTGCGAGTCGGCGGCATATTCCCCGGACTCGATTTTCTCCTGGATCATGGTCTTGAGCTGATAGTACAGCGGCACACTGCTGTATTTGTTGATCGTCGTCATCAGCCAGGCCTCCCGGACGAATTTCGGCACGGGGTTTTTCATGCGGCGTACCGTTCCGCTGTTCTTCAAGGACACAGGTCGTGGAAACGGGTTCTTCATGCCGGCCATCAGGCCTTGAGCTCAACCTCGAGATGTTCGGTTGCATAAGGGGCCAGCGCGGGTTCGACATGGTCACGGATGAATTCATGCACCTGTTCGGGACTGCGGCCCACATACAGGGCCGGATCAAGCACCTTCGCAAGCTCCTCCGCCCCCAGTCCGAATGCGGGATCCCCGGCGATGCGCTCCATGAGGTCATTGGGCTTGCCTTCGACCTTGACGGTGCGCGCGGCGTCCATCGAATGCACCCGGATGCGCTCGTGCAGGTCCTGCCTGTCTCCGCCCCGCTTGACGGCCGCCATCAGGATGTTCTCGGTTGCCATGAAAGGCAGCTCCTCCATGAGGCGTCGTTCGATCATTTTCGGATACACAACCATACCGCCGGCCACATTCATCCAGATGTTGAGGATGGCGTCCACGGCGAGGAAACCCTCCGGCAGGCTGATGCGGCGGTTCGCGGAATCGTCGAGCGTACGTTCGAACCATTGCGTTCCGCTGGTGATGGCGGCGTTGAGCACGTCGACAACCACATAGCGGGCCAGAGAGGACATGCGTTCGCTGCGCATCGGATTGCGTTTGTATGCCATGGCGGAGGAACCGATCTGCTTCTTTTCGAAGGGCTCCTCCATCTCCTTGAGATTGGCCAGCAGACGCAGGTCGTTGCTGAACTTCCAGGCGCTCTGCGCGATGCCGGAAAGCGCGTTCAGGATGCGCACATCCTGCTTGCGCGAATAGGTCTGGCCGGTCACCGGCATGACCTGTGCGTAACCGAGCTTGCGGGCGATGCGCCTTTCCAGTTCCCTGACCTTCTCATGGTCGCCCTCGAACAGCTCAAGGAAGCTGGCCTGGGTTCCCGTGGTCCCCTTGTTGCCAAGCAAACGAAGGTGCTCGATCACGAAGTCGAGCTCCTCGAGGTCGAGCAGGAGCTCCTGGATCCACAGGCAGGCGCGCTTGCCGACCGTGACAGGCTGTGCGGGCTGGAAATGGGTGAATCCGAGGGTTGGCAGCGATGCATGCTCCTTCGCAAAAGCGGCGAGTTTCGCGATGACGGCGGCCAGCTTGCGACGTGTGAGCTGCAGTGCTTCGGCATAGATGAGGATGTCGGTGTTGTCGCCGACATAGCAGCTTGTGGCGCCAAGATGGATGATGGGGCGCGCCAGATCCGCCTGCGCGCCAAATGCATGCACGTGCGACATGACATCATGTCGCGTTTCCTTCTCAAAAGCTTCAGCCACCTCGTAGTTGATGTCGTCCTGAAAAGCCTTCAGCTGATCGACCTGTTCCTGCGTGACGCCCAGACCAAGCTCCATCTCCGACTCCGCCAGGGCGATCCACAGGCGCCGCCAGGTACGGAACTTCTTGTCCGGAGAGAAGAGAAACTGCATCTCGTCACTTGCATAACGGGCATTGAAGGGACTTTCATAGACGTTTCTGCTCAAGGCATACCTCCGTTGTCACGTCATGACGTGATAATGTCCGCACGAAATGTCGTTGTCAATTGGCGCAAGCACCATTATATACTGCGGGAAACCAAAAATCCAGTAGGACCCAAGACCCATTTTTGCATCGGATGGAGGACAAAAAAGGGCGGAAATGGCCCCCATCGGCCTTCCCGCCCTTTGTGTCCGGTAGCTTGCCGGCCGGTGCCAGCGCTGATCCGCCGGTGCCATGGCCATGCCGTTGTGGCACGCTCCGGCTCCCTGCGTTGATTCGCACGCTTCGCAACACGATGGCCTTGGCGCGTGCCTGTCACCCGATATGCATCATGCTGTTTCCAGAGCCGCCAGCTTGACGCAGACACACAGGATCTCAATTGCGGTCCGCAGTTCCTCCAGCGGCGGGAAGGTCGGCGCGATGCGGATGTTCCGGTCCTCTGGATCCTTCCCGAGGGGCCAGGTCGCTCCGGCAGGCGTCAGGACGACACCAGCCTCCTTCGCCAGCTGCACGACCCGCTTCGCCGTGCCGGGAACCACATCGAGCGAGATGAAGTAGCCGCCGCGGGGCCTGTTCCAGGTGGCGAGGCCTGTTCCGGCGAGCTCGTTTTCAAGCTTGTCGAGCACCATGTCGAACTTGGGCCGGATGATGTCGGCATGACGGGACATGTGTTCCTTCACATGGGCTGAATCCTTCATCAGGCGCACATGCATCAGCTGGGTCACCTTGTCGGGTCCGATGGTCTGAATGTTCATCAGCTTCCGGATGCGGTTGATCTGGCCGACGTTGGCGGCCATGATGGCAATGCCTGCACCAGGCCAGGTGATCTTGGATGTGGAGGAGAACATCACGGCGCGGTCGGGGAAACCGGCGTCGCGGCATGCCGTGAGAATGTCGAGTATGGCGTCCGCCGTCTGGTACAGATGATGGAATGCATACGCGTTGTCCCAGAAGATGAGGAAGTCGGGCGCGGCCGTCCGCATGGCGGCCAGGCGGCGAACGGTTTCATCCGAGTAGCTCACCCCGGTGGGGTTGCTGTACAGCGGCACGCACCACATGCCCTTGATGGCGGGATCCTCCGCCACCAGACGCTCCACTTCGTCCATGTCGGGGCCGTCGGACGACATCTGCACGGGAATCATCTCGATGCCGAACAGCTCGCAGATGGCGAAATGACGGTCATAGCCGGGGACAGGACACAGGAACTTCACGACAGGCAGGCGGCACCAGGGCGTGTCGCAGTTTGCAAGACCATGGTTGTATGCCCGCGACAGGGTGTCGTACATGAGGTTGAGCGAGGAATTGTTTGCCACCATGACCTGCTCGGGTGTGATGCCGAACAGCTCCGCAAACAGCACGCGTGCTTCCCACAAGCCCTCCACGGTGCCGTAGTTGCGGCAGTCGGAACCGTCGGCTGCTTTGAGCTGGATGGAATCGACATACATGCCATCGGAGAGGTCAAGCTGCTCGCGACACGGCTTGCCGCGTGACATGTCAAGCTTCAGTCCCTGTGCCTTGAATGCATCGTAAGCGGCCTGCACGGCGGCGCGCTGTTCCTGTGACTTGGTGAAATTCGGCATGTTCTTCCTCCCGCTGGGACGCAGCCACCAGCGGTACCGCCCCGGGTGGGCGATGCGCGGGAAGCCAGCGTCGGCTGCTGTTGCAGATGATTCTCAAGGAAGGGCGCCGTCGGCGGCCCAATATGTCCATTTTACAGGGTATGTCGCACGTTTGCAAGTTATTCGATTCAATATTGCACAACATCCGATCCGGGGTCGCATGAACGCGCCTCTGGGACATGGGGGGAGAAACCGGATGAAACAAAGCCTCCGTGCAACGCTGCGGGATATGTCGCACGGAGGTGTTGCAAAAGGATGGACGATGAGGAATGACGAAATCGATGCGACCTTCTTCATTTCCGCGGATCGGAATGTCCGGTTCCATGCGGCTGACTACGCCCGTGACGGCCGTGCTGCCCGGTTCCATGCGGCTGTCTACGCCCGTGACGGCCGTGCTGCCCGGTTCCATGCGGAGATGACCCGTGACATCGTGGCGCGGAACGTGCCGGAAGCGTCGATGCGCCGGTCGCATTGCGAAAGGTACAGCGGGTACCGCTCCGCCAGGATGGTGTGAAGCCGCTCGGGATGGTCCTTCAACAGCGGACGCGTATCGGTCCGGAGTGTTTTGAGGATTTCCGCGGCTGGGCGGTCAAGAAAGACGACGAACCCGTTGCGGCGAAGCGCTCCGATGTTTCCGGGCCGCTTCACGACACCGCCGCCAGTGGAGACGACCAGTCCGTCTTCCGCCGCAAGCCGTTCGGCCATGGCCGTCTCGAGGTCGCGGAATGCCTCCTCCCCCAGCTGCTCGAAGATGCCGGTGATCGGTCCGTTCTCACGCTCGATCTCGGAATCCATGTCCACAAACCTCATGTTCAGCCGCTTTGCGAGCATGCGGCCAACCGTCGTCTTGCCACAGCCCATGACGCCGACGAGGATGAGGTTCATGCCCCGCCCCCTGTTCCGCCCATGCCCCGTCCCTGCATCTGGATGAGGA
>JAEXRM010000143.1 GCA_023440865.1 Bacillota bacterium | reverse complement strand
CCCACAGCACCTTCTGGTTGCAGGTTTCCGGCGCCGGCCCGTCCCCGTCCGTAAAGATCACGAGCAGGGGTGCCCGCACGCGGTCCGCCATCTGGAACACGGGACGAAAGTCGGTGCCGCCGCTTTTCCTCCGGCTGCGGTCATCCAGGTAGGCGCGGATGCCGACCGGCGGCGAGCAGGTCGTGTCGAACCGCGAAATCTGCACGTTGACATGTGCCAGCCGCGAGAGTGCCTGCACCTCGGCAAAGAAGACGGCATAGGCGGCCGGACTCACGGAGCCGCTTTCATCGACTGCGAGCAGCAAATCGATCCCCTCGGTCCGACGGGTGCCTGCAAAGCCCTCGTGTCGCCTGCTTTCCCGTTTCCAGCTGGCATGCTGCGCCATGTGCCCCCGGCCGCTCATGAAGCGCTTGAGCACGCTCCGCCAGTTGATGGAGGCGGGGCGGTGCACCGCTTCGAGCTCGGCGGCGAGCGTGTCCGGCACCGGTGCGTCACGGGACGCCTTGCGGACCGTTTCCGCCAGAAGGGCGGCTAGATGGCCCTCGTCCCAGTTGTCCGGATCGGACAGCGTCAGGTCGCCGGCGGCGTGTTCCCGGTTGTCCCGCGTGATGAGGCGGATCTGGCCCTCGCGCTCCAGCAGGGCGGGCATCGTCTCGGTTCCATACAGCAGACCGTAATAAGCTTCCGCAGATTTTCCCCGGGGCAGGCTGCCGCCGGTTTCCCGCATCAGCAACGGCACGGTGACGGCCTCGGCGGACAGCCAGGACGACGGCAGCTGCTCGTTGACGGCAAGGTCGCAGCAGACGGTCCAGAGGGCCGGTTCCCGGTCGCCTTTCCTGAGCGGGTGCAACAGCAGCAGGTGCAGCAGCTCGTGCGCGAGCGCCCCTTTTGCCTGTTCGGGAGTCAGGGAAGCGAACCATTCCGGGTTGACCCGGATGCCGGGCGCGAGGCCTCCGGCCAGTCCGATTGAAGGAATCGCCGTCGTTTGCGAAAGGGTCACACCGGTGGCCGCCACGCCGAAAAACGGGGCATCAAGGAGCAAAGCGGTGACGGTGGCGTGCAGGTCCATGCGCGGTTCCCTTCCGGCCTTCGCAGGCCTAGAGGCTGTCTGCTACGGACGAGAGGCTCCCCATGTCGCCGACGGCTTCCGCGAACCGGTCCCCCAGCAGGACGGACAGCTTGCGGAAGAACAGGATGCGCCATTCGTCCGGCAAATCCAGGCAGAACGCGTCGGCGGCCGGCATCTGGGCGGGTGCGCCCTTCCAGGCGTCCACCACGTTCTGGACGAGGCGGGTCAGCAGGTCCAGACGCCCCGCCGCTTTCAGCGAGGCGATGGCCGGTGCGGCACTGGCGCTTCCATTCAGAATATCCGATGCGGCCGGCAGCTGCCACCCGCCATTCTGCCGGCGGTGGCCGAAGAAGGCCGCGGCGGCCTCGGTGCCCACGATGCCCGACACGAGCTCGAGCAGAAGCGGATCCGGCAGGTCGCAGCCGTTGAGCAGCTCCTGCACCTTCGTCCAGCCGCGCGGGGTCGGCGCCTTCGAGACGGCGGTCGAGTCCGCCGCCTTGCGGACCACCAGCAGCATGTCCGGGAAGGCCGACAGGAAGTCGAGCACATCGCCGTTTGGCCCGTTGTCCGCGGACCAGGCGAGGTAGTCGCCCAGGTGGGCGTCGACCGTGATCGTGACGAAGCGGTCGATCATGGCGTCGTCGAGCGAGCTGACCGCGTAGTTCATCGTGTCGGGGTTCATGGTGACGCCGATGCGCCACCCGGGGGCGAGCGCGTGCTGGTTGATGCGGCGGTCGAGCAGCAGGGGATAGAGCACCGACACGGTGTCGCTCGGGATGCGGTTGATTTCCTCCAGGACGAGCAGGCCGCGTTCCGGGAACAAGCCCTCGCCGATGGCCTGCACGGTCGGCAGGAACTGCGGCGCGAGATAGCGCGTGATGCCCTTCTCCCGGTCCTTGTCGGGCAAGCCCATGAAGTCCGGGCCCTCGAGCGCGGCGGCATACAGCCCCAGATACCCGATGCCCAGCTCGTCCGCGCACTGGCGGAAGGCCGACGTCTTGCCGACGCCGCGCTCGCTGACGAGCGCCGTGACGCTTTGCGTATGCAGGGCGATTTCCTTGATGCACTGCTTGGCTTCGCTGATGCGCACGATGCACCTCGCTTTCCCGTTGTGTGGCGCCGTGGATTTGCGCCCCGTACGGCTTTCCTGTTCATCATACCGCGCAACCGCCGATTTGCACAGCGCGGCAAGGCCATCCGGAACGGCGGCGCATCCGGCGTGCGCGTGCCACCCGGCGGGATGGGGCGGCCGGCGTGTCGTTCCGTCCGCGAAACGCAGCGAAGGATATGGTGGCCATTCCTTCAAGGTGGGTATATAACGAGGAAGAAGGTGATGGCATGAACCGACCGGCATGGGTCACGAACCTGAAGAAATACGCAGACGCCAATGCGGTCAGGGCATCCGTTCAACTCGTCGACACGCTGCTTCCCTACGGCGCTGTTCTGGTGGCGCTGTTCCTGGTCCTTCGATACGATTTCCTCCCATGGCTGCTGATGATCCCACTTACCCTGCTTGCTGCCGGATTCTACATCCGGATCTTCATCATGTTCCACGACTGCGCGCACGGTTCGTTCGTCCATTCGAAGCGGGGCAACCGCATCATCGGCTATCTGACGAGCATCCTCACGTTCACCTCGTTCGACGAGTGGCGCAAGGCCCATCTCGTCCACCATGGAACGGTCGGAAACATCGACCGCAAGGGAACCGGGGACATCTGGACGATGACAGTGGCGGAGTACGGGGCGAGTCCTTCATGGAAGCGCGCCCTGTACCGGGTGTACCGGAATCCGGTCTTTCTGTTTCTTGTTGCGCCGTTTTTCCTCTTCGCCGTCATGAACCGGTTCCCGACCGTGCACCGGAGCCGGAAGGAGAACCTGGGCATCCTGCTGACCGATGCCGGCATCCTTGCCCTGCTGCTGCTGGTGACCTTCACGCTCGGCTTCCGGTACTACGCGCTCATCCAGCTGCCGATCCTGTATGTGGCCTCCGGCTGCGGTCTCTGGCTGTTCTATGTGCAGCACCAGTTCCGCACCGCCTACTGGTCGAGGAACGCCGGATGGGACCTGGTTCGCGCCGCGCTGGAGGGAAGCTCGTATTACCGGCTTCCGGCGGTTCTGCGGTGGTTCACGGGCAATATCGGGTATCATCACATCCACCATCTGAATCCGCTGATTCCGAACTACCGCCTCGGGCGATGCCAGCGGGAGGTGCCGGAGCTGGCGCAGGTTCCCGGCATGACGGTGTGGTCGAGTCTTTCGAGCCTGCGGTGGAAGCTGTATGATGAGACCCGCGGGACAATGACGGGTTTCTCCGGACAGGTCCGCGCCTGAAGCGGGGACGGTCTTTTTAGGATATCACCGTATTGTGAAGAGAACGTCGCCTGCGCAGCAAGCCCAGGTCGATCGTTCGGGTCGTCCAGCCGGCCGCGAAGCCGGGATCGTGAGACACGACGACAACCGTGCCGGTGAAGCAGGCAAGAGCCTCCTTCAACGCATCGCGGGCGTTCCGGTCCAGGTGGTTGGTCGGCTCGTCGAGCACCAGCAGGTTGCCGGGATGCAGCATGAGGCCGCAGAGCCGTGCGCGGGCCTGCTCGCCGCCGCTGAGCGCCGCCATCGGCCGCAGGATGTGGTCGGGGGTCAGTCCGCACCGGGCCAGGGCCGCATGCACCTCGCGCCTTTGCATGCCCGGAAATTGGCGCCAGACAAGGTCGAGCGGCGAGAGATCCCTTCCGGTTCGGCTTTCCTGCTCGTAATACAGCGGAACGACCGATCTGCCCAGCGCGGCGATGCCCTCCAGCGGCGGAAGCTGTCCGAGCAGGGTGCGGATCAGCGTCGTCTTTCCGATGCCGTTCATGCCGGTGATGGCGACCTTCTCTCCCCGCTCGATCCGGATGTCCAGCGGCGGAAGCAGGGGCTTTTCGTATCCGATCACCAGCTCCGCCGTTTCGATCACCACGCGCTCGGACTCGGCGGGCGGCTTGAACGCAAACCGCGGTTTGGGAAGGGTTTGCGGTTTGTCCAGCCGTTCCATGCGGTCGAGCGCCTTCTGCCGGCTTTGCGCACGGCCCGTCGTCGAGGCGCGGACGATGTTCTTGCGGATGAAGTCCTCCATGCGGGCGATCTCCCCGCGCTGCCGGTCGAATGCCTGGATCCTTCCTTCCCGGCGGGCGGCGCTCAGGGCGAGGAACTTCGTGTAGTTGCCCGGATACTTCGTGATCTCCGTGAATTCCAGATGCCAGATGCTGTTGGCGATCCTGTCGAGGAAGGCGGGGTCGTGCGAAATGACCAGGAATGCGCCGGGATAGGCGGCCAGCCGGTCGGCGAGCCAGTCGATGTGCGGGGTGTCGAGGTGGTTGGTCGGCTCGTCGAGCAGCAGCACATCCGGCTTCTGCAGCAGCAGGCGGCCGATGAGCACCTTGGCGCGCTGGCCGCCGCTGAGCGTGGCGGCGGGCGTGTCGAGCCCGAGTGCGGAGAGTCCCAGGCCGTTCGCCGTCTGCTCCACCAGGGTGTCGATCTGGTGGAAGTCGCTTGCGTCGAGCTTCTCCTGCAAATCGCCAAGTCGGCGAAGGATCGCGGGTTGCTCCGGATTGTCCCGCAGGCGGGCGGCCAGCGCCGTGATCTCCCGCTCGATGGCGAACAGGGGGGCGAAGGCATCGGTCAGGACGTCGCGGATGCGCCAGTCGGACGGGATTTCGGCGAGCTGGTCGAGGTAGCCGGGGGTTGCCTGGCCGGCCCAGACGATGCGGCCTTCATCCGGCAGCAGGCGACCGGTCAGCAGGTGCATCAGGGTGGTCTTGCCGGTGCCGTTCGCACCGACGAGGGCGGCGTGTTCCCGGGGAAGCAGGCGGATGTCGATGTGCTTGAGCAGCGTGCGGTCCTCGTGACCGAAGCTGAGATCTTCCAAGGAGAAAAGGCTCATGGCGGGTATCCTCCGTGAGCGGGGTGCCGCATGCCGCCTTTGGTTCGGGCATGAAAAAGCACCGCCGCGTGCTGTCGTTTTGGTGGGTCCTTGCAGGCAGGAGACTCAAAAAAGGGCAGACTGCCCCCTTTGAAAACCTCAGTGCTGCGTGCGGACCGTCCAAACCACCATGCGGGGTGCACTCCTTTTCCGGCGTTGCCGGGTGTTCTGCGTTCATCGTAGCAAGGGGCGGAGGGGCATGTCAACGGAAAGCATGTTTCCCAATCATTCTTTCGACATCATTTCCCGTTCATGCCAGCCACTTCTGCGACCAGGTCATGATGGCGGTGATGATGGGCTCCACCTCGCGACCCATCCGGGTCAGGGCGTATTCCACGCGGGGCGGCACCTCCGGATAAAGGGTGCGCGTGACCATGCCGGCCGCTTCTAGCTCCTTCAGCCGTTCCGACAACAGGCGGCCGCTGATGTCGGTTTCCGCCTCGAGCTGGCCGAATCGCTTTGGTCCGGACAGCAGGTGGTACAGCAGGATGATGGCCCACTTGCGGCTGAGGATGTTCATCGCCTCCGCGACCGGACATTTGCCGGATTCGCTCATGCGCGTGCTCCTTTCGTGAGACTGTCTGTCGGGGAAAGCCGGTTGGCCTTCCTGAATTCATCATATCACAAAATAGTACTTGAAGTAAAAAGGTTATCATAGTATACTAAGGTTACGATAAGTAACAAACAATCCTATCGTAACAAATGTGATGTGGATTGTGTGTGTGAGTGGATGAGACATCGGACAACGTGACGGAATCATGGATGAACATGATTCCATGAGCAAAGGAGAGCAAACATGAAAGACGCACGCAGTATTTTTACGGACAGACGCTCCATCAATTTCTTCGATCCGGACCGGCCGCTGCCCGAAGGCACCCTGAAGGACATCGTCGATCTGGCCGTGACGGCCCCTTCAGCATTCAATCTGCAGCCCTGGCGCATCATCGCGGTCCAGTCCGCCGATGCGAAGCAGAAGCTGTTCGATGCCGCGTTCCAGCAGCCCAAGATCAAGGAGGCGCCGGTGACGCTGATTCTTTTGGCCGACAAGGAAGGCTATGGGGATGACAATCCGGAATGGGAAGCGAAGGTCGCCATGTTCGGCAACCGCGAGCAGGTCGACGGGTATCGGCAGTTCGCCGCTTCCCTGTACGGCACCACGCCTGAACGACAGCTGAAGTTTGCGGAGTCGAACACAGGCTTGCTGGCCATGTCGCTGATGTACGCCGCGCAGACCTTCGGCATCGAGAGCCATGCCATGAGTGGCATGGATTTCGACGCCGTGAAGCAGGCGTTCGATGTGCCGGACCGCTACGAGGTCAGCATGCTCATCACGCTGGGTTACCTGGTGCCGGGCAAGGAGCTGTATCCGCGGGCGGGTCGCCGCGGTTTTGAGGAGATCGTGGACGTGCGCTAAGCATGCGCCACGCCGCGCTCCTTTCCGTCATTTCTTGCGGATCTCGCGCAGAAAGGCTTTCCGAAACGCTTCGGCCGATTGTCCAAAGCGGCGCTCGGAAAGCCTTTCGTTGTTTGACAGTCCCTTCCTGCTGTGACATCATGGAAGGACTGCATGCGTATGCAAAATTCGAGATGTAACGTACACAGGACGAAAAGGAAGCGCATTCCATGGGCAAACAGGCATATCGATCCAAACAGGCCGCAAAGGCGGACGTGGCGGCGAAACATGATTTGGAAGAGGTCTCCCGGCTCGACGGATTCGAAGTGTTTCATGACTTTTTGCAGGAGATGGAGGCCAGCCGCGACCAGCTCCGCCAATGGGACAAGTCGGGCTTGTTTCCGAACCGGCACCTGCTGGTTTCGCTCAATCCGGGCGAAGGCCGCTCCACACTGCTGAGGCTGCTGCACGCGTACCTGCAGCAGACCGGTCTTTTCCCGAACGGACGCAAGGCGCAGGACCACACGTATCAGCTCATCGAGCGGAACTTTGCCGAGCCGGTATCCAATATCATTCCGGAAGACACGCCATTCACGGATCTGAACGATGACCTGCGGTATCTCCAGTCGGGTGTGGTCGGCCTGGTGATGGACAACTGGCCGGGCCGCATGGATGCGTCGCCGGTCAGAAAACTGATGGCGCTGTGCCGCGAGAAGGCGGATCGATGCGTATTTGTTTTCTTCGTGCCCGTACTGGATCCGTCCGTGCTCGACCGCATGACGATCCAGCTTTCCGAGCACATCCCCACCAGGCTTCTCCGCATCGCGCCGGCGTCCGATGAATCCCTTACGGCGCTGGCTGTCCGGAAGCTCGAGGCATCGGGCATCGCGTGGCACGACTCCCTGAAACCGCTGTTCCGTCATCTGTTGATCCGGGAACGCAGCGACGGTCGTTTCCACGGCCGCGTCACGGTCATGAAGCTGGTCACGGAGCTGCAGATCGCCCGTGCGCGCAACAGTGTCAATCATGCCGGCACAGGGCCCGTCTGGCGTGCGGCGGAAATGGATTTCGGTCCGACACCCCCCCTGTGGCATGCACCCCAGGGACAGGCGGCGCCTTCCGGCATGGAGCGGCTGCATGCGCTGATCGGCCTGACGGACGTCAAGACCCGGCTCATGGAGATTGTCAGGACCATGAAGATCACCCGTGATCTTGGTGGAACGGAAGATCTGCCCGGCGTGGGAAGGGCTTGCCACCACCTGCAGTTCACCGGCGGTCCCGGTTCCGGAAAGACCGAGGTGGCACGCATCTTCGGCCAGATCCTGCGCGAGGAGGGTCTGCTGCCGGTGGGCGATCTGCTTGAAACCAACCGGTTCGATCTGGTCGGGGAATGCATCGGTCACACCGGGCCGCGCACGATGGCCGTCTGCAAGGCGGCCATGGGCTCGGTGCTGTTTGTCGATGAGGCGTATCTGCTTGCGGCGCACGAGGATGCGGGTTCCAGTCGTGATTACGGGCAGGAGGCCCTCGGTGCGCTGATTGCCGAGATGGAGAACCACCGCGACCGTTTCATCGTCATCCTTGCAGGCTACCGCGAGGAGATGGAATCGCTGTACCACCTCAATCCCGGATTGCGTGACCGTATTCCGCACATCGTGGACTTTCCGGGGTACTCCAGGGACGAGCTGCGGATGCTGTTCCTCTCCATGGCGGCGAAAAAGGGGGTGCCCGACCCCGAGCTGGGTGACCGCGTCGCCGAATACCTCGCATCGCTTCCCGACGCTTTCCTGAAGTCACGTGAGTTCGGAAACGCCCGATTCATCCGAAACCTGGTGGAGCGCACCGGCATCAAGGCGTTGATGCGTCGGCAGGGAGGGGCTCCCGCGGAGCCTCTCCGTATCGGGGTCACCGACTTCGAGCAGGTGCTGGCGCAGGAGGACCTGCAGGCGCTCAACCGCGACCGGGTCCGGCGATCCATTGGCTATTAGGGAAGCCTTCGGGTGCCTCGGCAATGGTCGATTCATGGGAAAGGAGCATGCATGCCTGAGCTGACAAACCCTTCGGAGGGCCTGCCCCCGTTCGATGAGGCCGATCTGCAGCTGCTTGCCGATCGCGTGCTGATTCTGCAGGAGTACGACATCCTGCGAAACGATGAGAATGACCTGCTGTTCCATATCCCCTTCACGATGGAGGGCGAGGCGGCGCTTGCCGCCTTCCACTATGCGGGCGGCGAGCATGGACTGCTGTGGAAGCGGGATGGCGATGCGGTCCTGTGCACGAGCATCCATCCGGAGGTCCGTCCCCTTTTGGACAAGCAGCTGGTGATCTACTTCTGCGAGGGTCGGGAACCCTCGACGGAGGAGGACGACATCCATCTGGCGAAGATCATCCGGACACCGAATGTGGATTCGGTTTTGGCGTCGCTGCTGCGGCAGTTCGGCGATGTGCCCGGACGGCAGCGTTCCAAGTCCGATTCCGCGCAGGCGGACCGATTGACGCGCCCTGACCCGGTGGTCCGCATGGCGGCATCGGAGAATGAGGACGACGACGATTGCGACCACGGGTCATCATCGGATGACGGGGACGAGGCGGATGACTTGGAGACTTCTTCCGATGAAGACACCCCGGGGCCCGATGCACCGGGCTTCCGTTATGGCGATCTGCTGCGTTCCGATTCCCGCGCGGATACCGTGGAGACCATTCTCGGCGATTGCAGGCGGTTGGCGGGGTGTGAGCCGTTCAAGGCGTATATGGAGGAGTGGGCGCGCATGCGGCCGCTGCTTAGGCCTTTCCGCAAGAATCCCGAAGGCCCGGTCGAGCACCTGCTGTTCGCCATCGAGCCCGGCTGCGGGTGCACCACGGCGCTGAAGCTGCTGTCACGGTTGATGGCGCTCGACGGTCCGTTCGGCGGCAAGGCGAACGCGTACGGGACGGACTGGCAGTTCGGGGAACAGTGGCTCCCGGACGAGTCCGCGGGCGTTTCCGACCTGGACATCGAGACGAAGACCTTCGCCGACGGATTGTCGGACGAAGCGCCGGGCCTCCTGGGCCTTCACATGGCCCATTGGCTGGACAAGCTGCATACGCCGCAATTCACCCGGATACTGGAAGGGTGCGCGTCATTGCGCCATCGCATCCAGTTTGTCTTCATCATTCCCTTTGTGGATGCGGGCGTGCTGTCGCGCGTGCACAACCGGCTTTCCGACCAGCTCAATGTCCGGGTCATCCAGTTCCCGCCCTACACGGACACCGAGCTGATCCAGGTGGCGCGGGAACGGTTCGGCACATACGGCTACGGCTGGGACGGAAGTGCCGGCGACGGGTTTGCACGCCTGCTGCGTGCCGAACGGCACGACCTGCGCTTCTATGGCGTCCGGACCGCGCAGAAGCTGGTCACGGAGATTTTGCTGTGGAAGCTGGCACATCGGGCCCATTCCGAAAGACTTGGCGGGGAAACGATCAGCGCCGCGGACCTGCCCGCAGACCCCCATGCGTCCGCGGGCTCCGGACCTTCCGGCTTCGAGCGGCTGGAAGCGCTGGAGGGGCTTCAGTCGATCAAGCGGCGCCTTCGCGAGATGGTGGGCGCACTGCAACTGGAGCGTGCCGCATACGAACGGGGCGAGATCGCGCAAACACCCTGCCTGCACATGCTGTTCACAGGGCCTCCGGGTACGGGGAAGACCGAGGTGGCCCGCATCCTGGGCCAGATTCTGCGTGAGGAGAACCTCCTGCCGCAGGGCGACCTCATCGAAGCCACCCGGTTCGACATGGTCGGTCAGTATATCGGGCAGACCGGGCCGAAGACCATCCAGCTGTGCCGGTCGGCCATCGGCTCGATCCTGTTCATCGACGAGGCCTACCTGCTGGCATCGGGCAACGGTGACGGGGACAACGGGGATTTCGGCCGCGAGGCGCTGGGGGCGCTGATCGCCGAGATGGAGAACAACCGGGACAGGTTGATGGTGATTCTTGCGGGCTACAAGGAGGAAATGGAGCAGCTGTTCCGGATGAACCCGGGCCTGCGCGACCGGGTGCCGCACCAGCTCCATTTTGAGCCGTATGACCGGGAGGTGCTGGCACGGATCGCGATCCGGCAGCTGCGATCCGGCCAGGCCGTCGGCGATGAGGCCGCCGAGCTGTTGGCGCGTCATTTTCGGGCGTTGCCCGGTCAGCTGCTGCTGGAGCGTGATTTCGGCAACGCCCGGTATGTCCGGAATCTGACCGAACGGATCCGCATGAAGGCAGTGCTTCGCCGGGGACGGGCGGTCAGGCCGGCTCCAGTCGCGGAACTGCCCGGGACCGGCCATTCCGCCTATTCCGGCCAGCCTGCATCCACCGTGCTGGAAATCCAGCCGATCGATGTGGAAAGCGCCCTGGCCGAGCTGCAGGCGCAGTCTGTCGGAGCGGGCGCACCCGTACGCAGGTTCGGCTTCTGACATGCCGGGGTCGGTCAGACCCGGACTACCGGCCGGCTGCCCCACAAGAACTGCATCACCACAGGGAGGTTTTCCCAAATGGAAAGCGACAAGTTTGTCAACCGATACCAGCCCAGCGAAGACGAAAGCCGCATTCACAAGGCTCTTGCGCGCATCCGCGGGCTGGTGGGTGCGGAAGATGTCAAGGCGTGGGTGGAGCGGATGGAGCACATCCGCCCCCGATTGGTCTCCTGGCGGACCGAACCCCATTTTCCGGTGTCACACCTGCTGTTTGCCATCGATCCCGGGAATGGCCTTTCCACGGTCATGGACGCGCTGCACGCCTATCTGGTGGCCGCAGGTCTCTTCCAGGGCGATGCGGACGGATTCGAACCGTTCATCCACCGGGAGATGCGGATGGACTACAGCGAGCATCTCGCCCATAACCGGAAGGAAGCATTCGCGCTGATCAAGGATGCCATCGAGGAGGATGGACCGGGCCTGTTCTCACTGGATCTGTCGGATTGGCTTGACCGGTTCGAGGATGTCTGGCTTCAGCGTCTGCTCGACCTGTGCGTGCAGCAGACACCCAAAAACCGGTTTGTCTTCGTGGTGCCGATGCTCGATGAGCCGGAGCTCGAACGCATTCGGAAGCGACTGGCGGACAGGCTCCCCATCGACCTGATCCGCTTTCCGCAGCCGGACGCCGCACAGCTGTCCAGCCTGCTGCGCAGCCGGATGAAGGCATTCGGACTCCGGCTGCCGGACGGGGCGGACAGCCTGCAGCAGCAGTGGACTTTCCGCATGAAGAGCGCGGGACGGTATCACGGCCTGCGTACCCTGGACAATCTGGCAAAGGAGCTGGCGCTGGCGCATGCCGCAGCGCATCCGGGCGGGTTGGCGCATGACGGTGCGGAGGCATTGATGGATGCGGAGGTCATCGCGGCGGTCCTGCAGCCTTCCGGCGCAAGGCAGGAGATGGAGGCGCGCGACAGGCTGGCTGCGATGCACGGCATCGACGACCTGAAGCGGCAGGTTCTGGAGATTGCCCAGGCGACACGGCTGGAAAAAGAGATGGCGCAAGACGGACAGGCCGTTGCGCCACCATGTCTCCATATGATGTTCACCGGCCGGCCCGGAACCGGAAAGACGGAGCTGGCAAGAATCGTGGGGCAGCTGTTCCGCGAGGAGGGCCTGCTGCCGAACGGAGAGCTGCTTGAGGTGAACCGGTTCGACCTGGTGGGGCAGTATGTGGGGCAGACCGGTCCGAAAACGGTATCCGCCTGCCGCTCCGCATACGGCTCCGTCCTGTTCATCGATGAAGCCTACCTGCTGGGTGTGGGAACGGAAACCAGCATGGGGCGCGATTACGGCCGGGAGGCCATCGGCGCCTTGATCGCCGAGATGGAGAACAACCGCGACCGGCTCATCGTCATTCTCGCGGGTTACCGCGAGGAGATGGAGCGCTTTCTTTCGGTGAATCCCGGACTGTCGGCCCGCATTCCTCACCGGCTGCACTTTCCCTCCTATGATCGGCAAACCCTTGCCGACATCTTCCTGTCGATGGCGGGTGAAGCCGGCACGGTGACCGATGCGTTCCGCGAGGAGGCAGCCGGCTGGTTTGCGCGGTTGCCGGCGGAACGCCTGGCGAGTCCGCATTTCGGCAACGCGCGTTTCGCCCGCAACCTGGCAGAACGCGTGCAGCTCAAGGCGCTGCTGCGCCTGGCGTCGCAAGCGGGCGGACAAGACGCAGCCAAGCCCGGATTGGTGTTCGAGGCGGTCGATTTTCATCTTGCTGCGGCAGACCCGGACATGCTGCGAACGGAGTCCACCGACAAACGGCGCATCGGTTTTCACGACGACATATGACGGTGCCGCACGTTTGAACCGGCGGTGTCACCGGTTGCGGGAGCAACCCGCCATATCCCCCATAACCGGCCGCACCTGCGGGGGAGGCGCGAAAGCTGCTTCAGCCGCTGTTCCGACCCGTTTCCGCCGGCTCCATCAATGACGACGCGTCCCACCAGTGACGGCCGTCCCGCTCAAGGAGCGTATCCGCGCCGACCGGTCCCCGGCTTCCGGCGGCATACGGTTCCGGCGGCAGCACCGCCGCGGTTCGCCAGGCATCGGTCAGCTGCCAGCACAGCTCAATCTCGTCCCAATGCGCGAACAGGGTGTGGTCGTCCGCCATCGCGTCGAGCAGCAGCTTTTCATAGGCCTCCGGCGAATTGTTCCAGGAGCTGCAGTTCTGGCAGAACTCCATATCCACCGGAACCAGGCGCATGGACGTGCCGGGCTCCTTGGCATGGAAACGGAAGGAGACGCCCTCGCGCGGCTGGATGAAAAAGGTCAGCAGATTCGGCATCATGTCGGGGTTTCCCTGGTCAAACAGACGATGGGGCATGGGCTTGAATTCCAGGGTGAAGAAGGCGCTGCGGTCCGGCATTCTTTTCCCGGTCCTGAGATAGAACGGTGTGTCGGCCCAGCGGAAGTTGCGGATGCCCGTCTTCATGGCGACGAAGGTCTCCGTCCGGCTGCCGGGGCGTACGCCGGGTTCTTCCGCGTATCCCCGGTGCGCCCGCTCCCCGGAACTGCCGGTCTGATACTGCCCGAACACGACCGGTGTGCGGTCCCCCGCGAGCTGGCTTTGCCGCAATGTCCGCAGCAGCTTGAGCTTCTCCGCCCGGATGTCCTCGACGGACAGTGAGGCGGGCGGCTCCATGGCCACGAGCGCCAGCAGCTGCAGCATGTGGCTCTGCACCATATCTCGCAGGGCGCCGGACTGGTCGTAGAACTCCCCGCGTGTTTCCACGCCGACCGTTTCCGACAGCGTGATCTGCACGTTGTCGATCATGCGGCCGTTCCAGACATGCTCGAGCATGGGATTGGCGAAACGGATGGCCATGAGGCTCTGCAGCATCTCCTTGCCAAGGTAGTGGTCGATGCGGAACAGCTCGCGTTCCTCGAATACCTCGCGCAGCATGGCGTTCCAGTGCCGCGCCGATTCCAGGTCGTAACCGAACGGCTTCTCCGCCAGCAGGCGGTGCCAGCCGTCGGGTTCCGTGACGAGGCCGCAATCGCGCAACCCGGTGATCAGCGGTGGGGCGACCTGGGGAGAAACCGAAAGGTAATACAGCACGTTCCTGCCTGATCCGTGTTCAAGAAATCTTGCCTCGAGTGTCGAGCGGAACCGTTGGAAGTCGTCCGGGCGCGACGCGTCCAGCGCATGGTAGAACACCTGGTCCGCAAGCGCCGACCAGGTTGCTTCATTCACCGGTCTGCGACTGTGCTTGCGAAGTGAGGCCGCCAGTTCGTTCCGGTATTGCTCATGGCTCTTGGGTGACCGGCCGGTTCCCGTGACGGTGAAACGCACAGGCATCATGCCGGCCGCGTACAGATGGTAGATGGCGGGGATCAGCTTGCGGTGGGTCAGATCGCCGGTGCCGCCGAAGATGACCAGGTTGCAGTCAGGAAGCGGGTTCATGCCTGCCTCCTTCCGCACGCTCCACGGCGTGTCCGCCGAACTGGTTGCGCAGTCCGGCAACGACCTTGTTGGAGAAGGGTTCGCTGTTCTCCGACTGGAAGCGCACGAACAGCGACTGCGCGATGACGGGAGCCGACACCTTCAATCGGAGAGCCTCCTCCAAAGTCCACAGACCCTCGCCCGAGGAATGGACGACACCCTGCAGGTGCTCCAGCGTCGGATCCTCGCCGAGCAGGGAGGCCGTCAGCTCCATCAGCCAGCCCCGGATGACCGATCCGTGCGTCCAGACCTCCGCCACGGCCGCCAGATCGAGCGGGAGTCCGCTCTTTCGCATCAGCTCGAAGCCTTCGCCGATGGCCTGCATCATGCCGTACTCGATGCCGTTGTGCACCATCTTCACATAATGGCCGCTGCCGGGCGGACCTGCATGCAGCAGCCCTCCCGCCACGCACAGGGGGCGCAGCCACGGTTCGAGGGTCGCGAAGACCTCGGGCGTCGCACCGACCATGGCGCAGATACCGTTGCGGGCACCGGAGATGCCCCCGCTGGTGCCGGCGTCGGCGTATGCGATCCGCTTGTCCGCCAGCTCGCGGGCCCGCCGCACGGAGTCCTGCCAGCGCGAGTTGCCGCCATCGACGATCAGATCGTTCTCCGACAGCAATGGCACAAGCCGTGCGATCAGCTGGTCGACCGGGTCGCCCGCGGGCACCATGAGCCACAGCACACGCGGGGCGGTCAGGCGGCCCGCCAGATCCTCCAGCGTCAAAGCGACGGAAAGGCCCTGGGAACGGGCCGCCTCACATGCCGCCGGGGTGATGTCGTACACAGAGGGGGACAGGCCATGCTCCTGCGCGTTCAACGCGAGCTGCAGGCCCATTTTCCCCAGACCGATGATGCCGAATGCCATAAGACCTCCTTGCCGGGCGTCATGCCAGACTGCAAGTCGGCGCGTCACATGCCTGCGGTGCCGTGCGGAGTCTGTGTGCCGCACGCCTGCTGCGGCGCAAGGCTTGCCCGGTACAAGGCAGTTACCACAGTACCAGCGGGTTGTCCCACAATTCATTCGCCGCAGGCAGAGAAAACGTGCGTGATGAACAGGACAGGCCCGCAAGCGGACAATTGCCGGCAATGCCTTGGTCACGGTTCCCGCGCCCGCTGCCGGAACTGTGTGGGGCTCATGCCGCGCTCCTGGCGGAAGTGCCGGCTGAAGTGGAAGGCGTTGGCGTACCCGAGCGCATCGGCGATGCGGCCGATCGGGAAGGATGTGCTGACCAGCATGGCCTCCGCCTTTTCCATGCGGAGCCTCGTATGGTGCCGCTTGGGGCTTTGGCCGGTTTCGATCTGGAACAGCTGCCGGAGTCGCCGCTCGCAAAAGGCGGTCTGTGAGGCGATCGTTCGCAGGCTGAACGGTTGGCCGAGGGTTGCCTCCATATGCCACAGGGCTGTTTGCACCGCCTGCCTGCCCGGGTTTGGACCGGCGGATGCTTCCTGCGACAGCAGCCACTGCGACAGCAGCACGGCGAACAGTGCGGACGCGAGCCGATGTCCGGACTCCTCTCCGCCACGCAGGGTGGAAAGGCACTGGCCGCAACCGTCCAATTCCCGGTCGAACGGCTCCACCTGCAGGATTGACAGTTTCGGCATGTCGAGCCAGTCCGCCGCGTCGAACTCGAACCAGTAGAAGTGCCAGTGATCCGCGGCGCAACCATAATGGCGCACCGCCGCATGCGGGAACAGCAGCAGGGTGCCGGGCGGCACGGACAGGGGCGGCCGGCCGGCCAGCGTCAAGGAGCCCCGGCCCGCATACGTGCGGAGTGCGACCCACTCCCGGACATGGGGCAGGTTTTTCGGCACGTCGTAGGAGGGATCCGCATGGACGCGGAACACGGCCCGCAGGGCGACCGTCGGTGGCTTTTGCGGAACGGGTGCGGAAGACCAATCGAAATCCATGCAGACATTGTATCGCATCCCCGCTTTCCTGACACGGTACCCGGGAAAGGTTCTGACGGAGTGATTGCCGAAAATGATATGCACTTGTCCGATTCATGCATGGTTTCGGTTGCTGGAAAAACATAATCTGTATGCAGGGCCCAAAAGGCCGGCGGAATGCAGGGTCCAAAAGGCCGGCGGAATGCAGGGTCCATAACGAAGGCGGAGGGAACCATGGAACAGTCAGTTTCCGGTCAGACACAGGCAGGGGCGGCGGACTTGCTGTCGGACGGCGTCCATGGCCTGCCGCCGCGGGAAAAAATGAGCCCGGCGGCGGTCCGCATGCGCGATTTCTATGCGTGCAAGCCGGATGCGCCCCTCATCCAGAAAGAATTCGGCTTCTATGTGCTCGATCGGTGGAAGCGGGAAGGTCATATCGACGACAGCACCGATCTGGACGCATTGTTCGGCTTCGAGCCGCTCGGCCGTCACCGCCTCTGGGGGTTGGGCTGGTGCGAAGCCGAGTTCCTGCCGCGTTTCGAGGAAAAGGTGCTGGAGGATCGGGGCGCGCACGAGCTCGTTCAGGACTGGGCCGGCCGCAAGGTGCTGTGCTTCCGGGGAAGGCGCAGCGGGTTCATGCCCGAGTATGTCGACCATCCGGTGAAGGATCGGCGCAGCTGGGAGGAGAACTGCCTGTGGCGGCTGGACCCGCGAACCGCCGCACGTGCGGCGATGGCCGATGACGCCGCCGCCGCCGCGGTCGGGGCGGCGCACGAGGGCAAGGTCATCACGCAGCACCTCATCGGCGGCTACATGTATCTGCGCAGCCTCATCGGGCCGGTGGAGCTGCTCTACATGGTCCATGACGACCCGGAGCTGATCCACGCGTGCATGCGTGCCTGGTTCGAGCTGGCCGATGCGGTCACGGCGCGGCACCAGCGGGTGGTGACACTGGACGAGCTGTTCATCGGCGAGGACATCTGCTTCAATCACGGGCCCCTGATTTCTCCCGACATGATGCGTGAATTTCTGTTTCCCTACTACAGCCAGCTGCTGTCGAACATCCGGGCACGGCAATTGGACCGGGGGAGGCACCTGTTTTTCCAGGTCGATACGGACGGTTTTTCGGATCCCGCCATTCCGGTGTACCGGGAACTCGGCATGGACTCGATGAGCCCGTTCGAGGTGGCCTCGGGCTGCGATGTGGTCCGTGCGGGCCTGGCTTATCCGGCCCTCCTGATCGGTGGCGGCATCGACAAGCGTGTGCTGGCGGAGGGACAGGATGCCATCGACCGGGAGCTCGACCGCATCCTCCCGGCCATGCGCCGCCGCGGGGGATATCTGCCGACCTGCGACCATGGGGTGCCGGAGGAGGTTTCCTTCGAGCACTACATGCACTACCGCAAACGCATGCGCGAATATGCGACATGAATGCCTGGCAGGCATGTCGGGGGAGCGGGGATGTGATGTTCGGACAGTGCCGCTCCTCTGATCGGAAACGCATGCGCATGCGGCATGAACATGCGATGGGCGCCCGTGAGGGCCACTGTTGCGGACCACATGGTGAAGTGCTACGATGGGATCATCTGACAAGGAAACATTTCCCGGGAGGTGCCCATGCGCTACGGATTGATGTCCAGACGCCTGCTGCCGCTGTTCCTTTCGTGCCTTCTCCTTCTGGGGGTCATTTTGGGCCAACCGCTGCCCTCACAGGCCATGGCCGCGCCGGATGCGGTCGCGAGCACGTTCATCAAGATCGATCCGGGCGTGTTGTTGACGCTGTCGACGCCTTCGAATCTTTCCGCGGAGATCGCGACGGACTACCGTGTCATCCTCCGCTGGCGTGACAACGCATCAAGTGAAACGGGCTTCGGCATCGAGCGCAGGCTTGCCGCGGGCGGCGACTGGGCGAATGTCGGCAGCGTTGCGGCGGTGGCCGGAACGGGCAGCATCGGCGCCTTCGAAGACACCACCCATGTGCCGGGGAAAACATATGAATACCGTGTGTACGCACAGTTTTCCACGGCGTACACGCCTGTCTACAGCAATGTGGTGACAGCCGCGACAACTTCCGGCGTGGTACCCGCCGCACCGGCCAACCTGCAGATCTCCTCGGCGACCTCCGACCAGGTCGTGCTGTCCTGGGACGCCCCGGCGGTTGCGAATGTCACGGAGTATGTCCTGCAGTATGGCGATTTTTCGGGCGACTACACGACGCGCACCATCAAACCGTCCGGATCGAGTTATACGCTGTCCGGCCTGGCGGAGCAATACCATTTCCGCGTCCGGCTTCAAGCCAGGAACTGGTACACCGGCATTTCTCCTTTCAGCGCGGAAAAGTCTGCCAATACATTGCCCAACGCTCCGGGGAACCTGGCCTGCAGCGCCCAGTCGGACGGCGTGACAGTCACCTGGGCGGACAACAGCAAGGTGGAGAACTGGTACGTCGTGCACCGGAAGGACGCGGCGACGCCGTGGCAGGAAGTCGGTTCGGTCGGCAAGGATGTGACATCCTACAAGGATGCGGCTGCGGTCGCCGGAACAGCATACACCTACCGGGTTGCCGCCGTGAGCATGCTGGGGTATACATCGCCGTGGTCGGGAGAGTTCACGATCACAGCGGGTGCGGCTCCGGCCACTCCCGCCCCTTCCGCGTCCGCCACGCCAAGCCCCTCCGCCTCCGCTTCCACCAGCCCGTCCCCGTCCGCTTCGCCGGGCAGCCTGCCATTGACGGCTGCCGCAATACCCAATGCGGCGACCGTGCTGGTCAACGGGGAACCGGTTTCGTTCGAGGCCTACAACATCGGCGGATACAACTACTTCAAGCTACGCGACCTCGCCATGGCGATCACCGGTACCGGCAAGCAGTTCGGCGTTTCATGGAGCGCCGCACTGAAGGTGATCGACCTGCTTCCCGGACAGGCATACACGCCGGTAGGCGGCGAATTCTCCCTGTCCGGCCTGACGGCCACGGTCACCGCAAGCCGCACCGGTTCTGCCATCACGCTCAATGGCGTTCCGGTGACGCTCGGTGCGTACAACATCCGCAACAACAACTACTTCAAGCTTCGGGACATCGGCCAGACCATCAATTTCGGCGTCGATTACGATGCTGTGAACCGCATCATCAAGATCGACACCACGAAAGGGTATACCGCGCCATAAAAAGGTATGCCGCGTCATGTGAAGGCGTACCCGTTGCGGGCGGCCTGCTCCGGTCGGGCGCAGGCCGCGCGCTTTCATTCGTGTCCTGTAATCGTCCGCAGCAACAGTTCGTCCGCCTTGGCGCGCGTCAGGTACCCATGCCGGACCATCCTGTCGAGCACCTGCCGCTGCCGCTTGACCGCAAGCTCCGGATTGCTCGGCGGCGCGTAGGCGGAGGGAGCGTTCGGGATGCCTGCCAGCAGCGTGCATTCCGCTGCCGTCATGGCAGCGGGCTCCTTGCCGAAGTACCCGTCGCTCGCGTCCGCAATGCGGTACCAGCCGTTCCCGTAGTAGATCGAGTTCACGTACAGTTCCAGGATCTCATCCTTGTCATACCGCTTTTCAAGCGCAAGAGCCGCAAACACCTCCGCGATCTTGCGTTCGATTTTTTTCTCCTGCGTAAAGAACAGGTTCTTGGCCAGCTGTTGCGTGATGGTGCTGCCACCCTCGACAAAACGCCGCGCCTTGAGATCGTTGAAGGCCGCACGGGCAATGGCGATCGGATCGATGCCCGCATGCTCATAGAAGCGATGGTCCTCGACTGCGACCACCGCGTCGAGGTAGATGGGTGGGAGCTCCCGGATCGTTGTGTAGCGGCCGGCATTTCGGACAGCCTCCACCTTTCGCTCGAACTGACCTCCCGTTGTCGCGTCATTGTACAGGATATATCCCCTGCAGCCGTAGAACAGCAGCACGCATGCGCCCAGAATGACGATGGCAAGCAGCATGTGCCGGATAAGCCTTTTCATGATGAGTCCCGCCTCCTAGCGGTGTGAGGATGCAGTTCCGTGCCAATATGCGACCAACGGTCCATGGATGTCCGCTTTTTGTCCCTGCTTCATCCTTCGGGGGAGATACGTCGCTTCGCGTGCAAATGTTCCGGAACGAAAATGACAATTTCGTCATACATTGCATGGCGATGGCGGGCTGTATGTGTGCGCCAGCCGCCGTCCCCCTGCAAAGGAACGCATGCCGCAAATCGCCTGCATCAGCCTGGGATTGCGCATCGGGTCATGCATGGCTTGAACAGGGTTGTGCCGAGTGGTATAAATTGACGTGTCCGCCTGTCCCGACCCGGTGGCGGCCCGGAATCACAAAAAAGGCATGCCGTTTCTACCGATGGAGCGGGCATGTTCCCGTATCGCCGCACCAGGACGGCGTTACCGAGGAGGAGGCACTTTTCATGCATGAATCAACCGGCAGGCGGTATGCCTGCGCGCTTGAAACCGACGGCACCTTCACGATCGACAACTACAGCCGATATCCGGTGTTTTCCAGCTTCCTGCCGGGCATTGCGGATGTCTGGGGCATACCGCTGTGGGTGTTCTACTGCAACCGGGGGCAGGGCATCGCCTGCTTCGGGACGGACACGAAGGATCGTTCCATCCTCGAGTTCCAGAGCGCGAGCCGCGCGTACCAGACGGTGCCTGTGACAGGCTTCCGCACGTTCCTCAAGCTCGATGGCGGGGACTGCGCAGAGCCGTTCGCACGGCCTGCCGCCGCACAGGGGCAAACGGTCCTGCAGTGCATGGACATACGCGCCCACGCGCTCGCCTTGTCGGAGGACAACCGGGAAACCGGCATCAGGACGGACATATCCTATTTTACCCTGCCGAATGCGGACATCGGCGCCCTCGTGCGTGTGGTCACGTTGACCAACACCTCGGACAGATGCCGGGAGATCGAGCTGCTCGACGGATTGCCGGCTGTGACGAACGCCGGGGTGGACAACTTCATGCTCAAGAACATGCCTTATCTGGCCGAGGCGTGGAGCGATGTCGAGGGGGTCGAAACACATGCGCCGCTCTACAAGATCCGCATCGCGACGGATGACACGCCCGAGGTCCGTATCGTCCGCGAGGGCAACTTCTATGTTTCGAAGGCCTTTGGAGCGGACGGACTCGCGCCGGTAGTCGTGGATTCCCGGCTGGTTTTCGGTTCCGATGAGGCCTTCCTCTCGCCGGAGGCTTTCTTCGAAGCGGATGCGTTGGCGGTGCCGGAGTCCCAATGCGCCCGCAAGGGCATTCCCTGTGCGTTTGCCCATTATCGGGTGACGCTTGCGCCATCCGAGTCGTTCCGGTTCGCCAGCTTCGCCGGTCGTGTGCGCGACCGCGCACAGCTCGATGCTTTCCTGGCGAACCTTGACGATGTGGCGGCCTATGTGTCGGCGAAGGAGACGGAAAACCGCCGGGTCATCGCGCGCATCCAGGACGATGTGCTCACGGTTTCGGCTGACAAGCGGTTCGACGGGTACACGCGCCAGAACTACCTCGACAACGTGCTGCGCGGCGGGCTGCCGTGTCAGGTGGGGCCGAAGGGTCAGGAGGCGCTGTTCTACCTGTTTTCCCGCAAGCACGGCGATATGGAACGCGACTACAACTGGTTCCGCACCGCGCCGACACGTTTCTCGCAGGGCAACGGCAACTACCGGGACGTCAACCAGAACCGGCGCAACGACGTGCTGATCCACCCGTTTGTGGAAGATGCGGCGATCCGCACGTTCGTGAACCTGCTGCAGCTGGATGGGAACAATCCGCTCGACGTTCAGGGCGCGCGGTTCTTCATCGGCGACGCGGTCGCCTGCGATGCCTTTCTTTCACGTGTGGCACCGGATGCGCCTGAAGCGGTCCGTGCGGCGCTCCACGGCGGCTTCACCCCTGGCGAGTTGCTCGAGGCCGTCGAATCGACGCAGATCGTGCTGCGGGTTCCATCCGAAGCCTTCGTTGCCGAAGCGGTCGCCCTGTCCGAACGGTTCGAGTCGGCCCGGCACGGGGAAGGCTACTGGACCGACCACTGGACCTACAACACCGACCTCATCGAACGGTTCCTTGCCGTGTATCCGGAACGGGGACTCGCGCTGTATTTCGGGGATCGTTCGTACACGTTCCAGGATACGTTCTGCTTTGTCACACCCCGCAGCGGAAAGCATGTGCTGACGCCCCTCGGCGTGCGGCAGTACGGGGCGGTGTCCGAAGACAAGGCGCGGCATCGGATGCTCGAGGCGCGCACCCGCCAGCCCTATGCCGTCCGCACGCGTTACGGGGAGGGCGAGGTGTACAGGACAACCCTGTTCGCCAAGCTGGCCGTGCTGGTGCTGAACAAGGCGGCGGCACTCGACCCGTCGGGCGTCGGCATCGAGATGGAATCGAACAAGCCCAACTGGTATGATGCCCTGAACGCGTTGCCGGGCCTGTTCGGTTCCTCCTCGAACGAGACCGCCGAGCTGGTGCGGCTGATGGACATGCTCCGGGAAACGTTGTCATGGCCGGGCAGTCCGGATGCGATTTCGCTGCCCGTGGAAGCGGCGGAGTTCTTGTCTGCACTCTCGGAGGCATTCGACATCCGAGAGCCGTTCAGCCAGTGGGAAGCGCGCTGCGCGGCACGTGACGCATACCGTGCCCGGATTGCCGCAGGCGTCGACGGAGCGGAAACCGATTTGGCCACAGCCGGACTGCGGGCCTTTTTCGACCAGGTTGCCGGGATGATCGCGGAAAACCGTGGTAAGGGCATTGATCCGGATACAGGGCTGCCGTGCACGTATTTCATCCACGAGGCGACCCAATGGACCGAAACGGGCGAAACCCGCGACGGGCAGCCGCTGGTGCGGGTCACGGCATTCCGGATGCGTCCGCTGCCGCTGTTCCTCGAAGGCGTGGTGCACGCGATGCGGTGCGAGCCCAATCCGGAAGCGGTGCTGGCCATGCACCGGGCGGTCCTTGAAAGCCCGTTGTACGATCACAAGCTGCACATGTTCAAGGTCAACGCCCCGCTTGACGGGGAAGGCTTCGAGATCGGCCGCTGCCGGGTGTTCCCGTCCGGCTGGCTGGAAAACGAATCGATATGGCTGCACATGTCGTACAAGTACCTGCTGGAGCTGGCCCGCAAGGGATTGTTCGAGGCATTCCACGAGGCGGCCGGCACGTCGCTGGTCTGCAACCTCGATCCGCACGTCTACGGACGCAGCATCCTCGAGAACGCTTCCTTCATCTGCTCAAGCGCGTTTTATGACGAGAGCCGCCACGGCCGCGGCTACTATGCGCGCCTGTCGGGTTCCACGGCGGAGTTCGTGCACATGTGGCTGCTGATGGTGATCGGCGGCAGGCCGTTCCGGTTGCGTGCACCGGCCTCGGCGGATGCGGGGAGCGGGCAGCCGAAAACGCCCGCTGCCGTGGACGCACTGGCGACCGTGTCGCATGCGGATGCGCCGGAATGCGGGAGCGGCCTCGAGCTGGTATTCGAACCGGCGATCCCCGGCACCATGTTCACCCGGGCGGCCGAACGGACGTCGTATCTTGGGGAGGATGGCATGAGCACCGCACTGGATGTGCCGGAGAACGCATTCGCATTCCGCTTCCTGGGCCGCATCCCTGTCGTATACCTCAATCCGCGGCGTCTCGACACGTGGACGCCTGAAGCGCGAATTACGCGAATCAGGCTGCTCGACCGGGACGGTGCCCTGCTCCACGATGTCGACGGCAACAGGATCTCACATGGCTGGGCTGAACGGATCCGCGCGCGTGATGCCATGATTGGTCGCGTGGAGGCGAGCATCGGAGATGTGTGAACGCGCCAAGGCGGATGGCTGGCAAAAGGGAACACGTGATGGCAGATGGAGCACTTGCCATCCGGATTGTATCGGATGACAAGGAGTGATGTTTCTCCCTTGCAATCTTGTGGTAAGAAGAAAAACGATACCATACGGGAGGGCATTTCCTGCCGGTGGCACCATGGGAGGAAGGTGCGGATATCCGCCCGCCGATGCCGGCGGCACGGGAACCCCCATGGCAATACCGGTTGCGGTGCGTTTGCATGAAGAAGTCACATTCGCGGTTCTACAATCGTCTCTTTATCCGTCTCGTGCTTGTCGGCATCATCCTGCTGTCCTTGTTTATGTCTATCTTCCTGATGTACCGGTACAAATCGCGATATGACAATATCCGGGAAATGCTGGTCGATTCGCTCGGTCAGCAGCGCTGGCGTGTCATCGCCATGTCACGGGAGGCAACGCGCAAGTCCGTCTTGCTGGAGGCGGTCAACGCCCCGGACCGTGTGGAGAGTCCGGAGACGGTCGAGTCCAAGATCACGCAGGCGAACAGCCGGCTTGCCGAGTACCGGGATGCGTTCGAGTTGACGTTGAGTGGCATGCGCAACGGGGCTTTCCATTACGCAGGGAAGACCTATCTGATTCCCGCCTACGCGCAAGGCGCGACCGTGGCGCTCCTGGAGGAGATGGCGCCGTCCTGGCAGGTGATGAAAAAAGCGCTGGTACAAATCGAAGGCATGTCCCAGATCGACACTTCGTTCAGAACCGCACTCATTGAGGTCAATGCCGGCAGCGAAATCGTTTTCTCCTACAGCCGTCGCGTCATGGATGCGCTTTTGGCGGGCATGGCCGTCCGCCATCGTCTGGAGCTCGGTTTGTTCATCGGCCTGATCTCCCTGCTGATGGCGGGCGTGCTGATCGTGCTGGTCGGCATGTTCCGCTTCTACATCCGCCCACTCGACAGGTTGTACGTGCAACTGACAGAATCGGGCGTTACTGGTCCGTTCCTCAAACCTGAAACCCTGGCGATCACCCCGGTGCTCGAGGAGATGAACGATGTCCTCTCAAGCTTTCGCGACATGGTGGACATGATCGGAAGCATCAACAACTCCCAGTCGTTCCGTGAAGTGCTGCAGTTTGTCTACGATGCGTTCCGCAAGCACATCCCCTATGACTATATCGGCATTGCGCTGTTCCGTCAGGGCGCCGACAGCCTGCTGGAGGGGGCGATCGGCGTGTCGGACGGTTCGTTCGCGGGTTTACCCAAGCGCATGATCGGTCTTGCCTTCCCCATGGAGGAGACCAGCCTCGAGCGACTTTCGCGGGACAGACAGCCCCGCATCATCAACGATCTGGAGGCGCACCTCGCGGGGCGCGCCCTGTCCGAGTACAACCGCATTCTGCTGGAGGAGGGTATTCGCGCCTCCATCACGCTGCCGCTCGTCAGGCAGGACAAGCTGCTGGGCTTCATGTTCTTTTCCAGCCGCAGGACCGGAGTGTACAACCAGCGGCATTGTGATTTTCTGGAGACCCTTTCGAATGCCATCGTCATCGCCATCGAGAAGAACCTGTTCCTCGATGAACTGCTCTACTCGAGCCTGCTGGCGCTGGCGAAGCTGGCGGAGGCCCGGGATGAGGACACGGCCGTCCATCTCGACCGCATCAAGGCCTATACGGCACTGCTGTGCCGGTGCCTGATCGAGGACGATGTGCACGTCAGCCGGTTGACTGATGACTATGTCAAGGACATCGTCCGCTTCAGTCCCATGCATGACATCGGCAAGGTCGGCATACGCGACGGCATCCTTCTCAAGCCTGGAAAGCTGACGGCGGACGAGTTCGAGCACATGAAGACCCACACCACGTTTGGTGCGAATGTGCTGCGCGAGGCTGAGAACAACATGATCAAGCTGGGACGCAGCCTGTTCCGCGTAGGCATCGAGATCGCCGACGCGCATCATGAACGGTGGGATGGCTCCGGCTACCCCATTCATCGGTCCGGGGAGGCCATCCCCTTGAGCGCACGCATCGTGGCCGTGGTCGATGTCTTCGACGCCCTGTTGTCGCGTCGGCCATACAAGGAACCCTTCTCGTTCGAGGATGCGGTTCGCACGCTTGTCGAGGGAAGCGGAAAGCATTTTGATCCGCAGATTCTCGACAGCTTTGTGCGTCATCAGGACTGTTTCCGCTCTCAGTTCGACGATTTTCGGCAGGCCAATCCTGATGCGTTCCGGTGATGCCCCCTGCGTGGCCGAAACACCGGTCGTTACCACGTTCCGGAGAATACGCCACTGTTCTTGCGCCCTTCTGAGAGCACATCGCGTTCATGGCGTGACGGTCATCAATCTTGTCGCGGGCGTTCAGTCAGCCCTTTGCGGTATGCCGCCGGGGTGCATCCGTGCATGCGGCGGAAGCAGGTGATGAACCAGCTGGTGTTGCCGAAGCCCGCATCGAGTGCCACATCCATGATGCGCCTGTCCGGATCACGCAACAGCGCCTCCGCGGTCTGCATGCGGCAGTGCATCAGATAGGCCAGCGGCGTCATGCCGGTGACCTCGCGAAATTGGCGGCAGAAGTGGAACCGGCTCAGGTGAACGTGTGCGGCCATCCGGTCGATGTCGAGCGCCTGCCCGCAGCTCGTCCGGATGTACTGCATCGCCTGTCGGATGCGTGCGCGTTTCGAGGCGCCGCTGCCGGGGCCCTCGCCTTCCCGCGGCAGGAACCATGCGTTGCGGGCGGCCGCGGCCAGCAACGCCAGCAGGGCCGCGGACATGGTCGTCCGGGATCCGGGTCTGTCCGACAGCCAGTTGTCGGCGGCGCCGACCAGACACGATATCAGGGAAGGAACGGTGCTGTCATCGGTGTCAAGCCGGACGGGCAGTGCCGTTTGTCGTGCCAGGAACGGCTCGAGATACATCCGCCGTTCATTGGCGTTCATCAAGCCCGAGAACATGGCGGGATCGAACACGACAGCCACGAAGGCACATGTCCGGAATGCCGTTGATGTGCCGGCATGGATGACGCCGCTGTTGACCACCAGCATGTCCCCCCGCTTGATTGAACAGGGCACTCCGTCGAGCTGGAATGTCGCCTCGCCGGCGGTGAGGATCATCAGCTCCGTTTCGTCATGCCAGTGGCTGAACAGGATATCGGCATGATGGTTCGGATGGCTGCGGTAGACGGCCAGCGGGAAGTCGCGGCTGCCATGCTGCGTGGGTTCGCGGAAAGGTGCCTGGATGGTCTGCATGGGGCCTCCCCTCTGGTCGCCCGGCGTTGCTGTCTGGTGCCGCGGCGGGATCAGGCGCAGGGCGGATGCTTGATTGCGGCGCATTGGCGGGCAAGGGATGGACGAGTGTTCGCCGATGCGCAAGAATCATGCATGCAAGCGCACGAATCATCAAGCAAAAGGCGCCGATTCGTCCTAATATGAAATTGATAGCGCAAGATCGGGTGATGGGTTCGGCACGTGCCATCATCCTATCATGAACGGCGCATGGCGCATAGCGGTGAACAGCGCATGGCGGTGAACAGCGCATGGCGCATGGCGGGAGGCAATGGCATGGGTGTTTTTTCCATACAGGGACAACGCATCGTCTGGACGGGTGACGGCGAAACGCTGGTGGTGGAGGCCTGGGGCGAGAACAGCCTGCGGGTGCGGTCCACTGTGCTTGGCGAGGTTGTCGACACACGCTGGGCCCTGCTGGATCCCGTTCCGACATGCCCGACTTTCACGATCTCGGCGCAGGAGGCTGTCATCGAGAACGGCCGCATCCGGGCGGTGCTGACGAACAAGAACGAGTGGGTTTCATTCTGCGAAATCGCCTTTTATGACAGCGACGGGCGTCTACTGCTCAAGGAGATCGATTCGCGGGGCGCGCTCAAGCTTTCACCCCGTGCGTTCAAACCCATACTCGGCGGTGATTACGCCCTGAAGGCCACCTTCGAGGCCAATCAGGATGAAAAGCTCTATGGCATGGGCCAGTACCAGCAGGAGGTGCTCGATCTGAAGGGCTGCATGCTCGAGCTGGCGCACCGCAACTCCCAGGCAAGCGTGCCGTTCCTGCTATCGAACCGCGGCTACGGCTTCCTGTGGCACAATCCGGCCATCGGTCGCGCGACGTTCGCCGCGAATTTCACAGAATGGCAGGCGGAGAGTACGAAACAGCTGGACTACTGGATCACGGCGGGCGAATCGCCAGCCCGCATCGTGTCGGCCTATGCCGAGGCGACCGGCAAGGTGCCGTTGATGCCGGAGTACGGTCTGGGCTTCTGGCAGTGCAAGCTGCGCTACTGGAACCAGGAGCAGCTGCTGCACGTCGCGCGGGAGTACCATCGACGCAAACTGCCGGTGGACGTGATTGTCTGCGATTTCTTCCACTGGCCGAAGATGGGCGACTTCCGGTTCGATCCGGAGTTCTTTCCCGATCCGAAGGCGATGGTCGACGAACTCAAGTCGATGGGCATGGAGCTGATGGTGTCCGTATGGCCGCAGATCGACCTCACCAGCGAAAACTTCCAGGACATGCGCGACCGGAATCTGCTTGTCAAGCCCGAGCGCGGCGTGAACGTCTGCATGCAGTTCGTCGCGGACAGCGTCTTCTTCGATGCGACAAACCCGGCGGCCCGCCGCTATGTCTGGGACAAATGCCGCAAGAGTTATTACGACCAGGGCATCCGCATCTTCTGGCTCGACGAGGCGGAACCGGAATACGGCGTCTACGATTTCGACAACTACCGGTACCATGCGGGTCCGAACCTGCAGGTCGGCAACATCTACCCCCAGACATTTGCCCGCACGTTTTACGACGGGCTGGCCGAGGCGGGGCAGGAGCAGGTCGTGAACCTGCTGCGCTGCGCGTGGGCGGGCAGCCAGCGGTATGGCGCGCTGGTCTGGAGCGGCGACATCCACTCCGACTTCGCCACACTGCGCAAGCAGATTTGCGCGGGGCTGCAGATGGGCATCGCCGGCATTCCCTGGTGGACGACCGACATCGGCGGCTTCTTCGGAGGCGACCCGAAGGATCCGGCCTTTCAGGAGCTGCTGGTGCGCTGGTTCCAGTACGGGTGCTTCCTGCCGGTCATGCGGCTGCACGGCGACCGGCTTCCCGCGGAACCGGTCCATCGCGCGGACGGAACGCGGATGCTCAACTCGGGCGCCGACAACGAGATCTGGAGCTACGGTGAGGCGAACGAGCCGATTCTGGCCAAATACATCCACCTGCGCGAGGCGCTGCGGCCTTATACGCGCGACTTGATGCGGCAGGCGCACCGCACGGGTGCACCGGTGATGCGCACGCTGTTTTATGAGTTCCCCGACGACCCCGCCTGCTGGGAGGTGAAGGACGCGTACCTGTTTGGCGCGGACCTGCTCGTGGCACCCGTGACGGAGCAGGGCGCACGCCGGCGTGCGGTGTATCTGCCGGCCGGGGCTTCCTGGCGGAGTGCGAAGGATGGGAAGTCGTATGCCGGCGGCCAGACGGTGACGGTCGACGCGCCCATCGACACCATTCCGGTGTTCCTGCGAGACGGGCGGCAGGACTGGCTGGTGGGGCGGATCTGAGGTGCCCGGGCATCCTACATCCAGTCGACCATGGAGAAATCGATCTTCCCCTCTGCATCCACCATGTCCGTGCGCGCATGGATCCGTTCGATCCGACCGACGAACATCTCGTGGGCACCCGTCACGATCGAATCGACGACCCTGCATTCGATGTTGACGGGGCAGTCCGCCAGCATCGGCGCGTTCACTGTTTCCGCCTCGACAAGGCGAACCTGCCTGTCGGCCCGATGTGAAGCAGGGACCGCTGACCGAGCAGCTCAAGGAGCTCATCGGCAAGGGCATGGTGGTGCGCACGGCGTATGACGAGATGCCGCCCCGCGTGGACTACAGCCTCACGGCCAAGGGGCGCTCCTTCCTGCAGGTGCTGCGAGCGATGGATGCCTGGGCGGAGGAGAACCTGTTTCTGGAAGAGGAGAAGGGATAAGGGCGTCCGGTTCGCCGGCGATCGTGCGCAATGTGCAAGACAACGATCCGGGGTTTGTTTCACTTTACGTTTCGGTCATGCTCATATTGATATGGAACATAGGGTAGAATCGCCATCGTTACATCATCTGCAGTGATATGCCGGTGCTCCAGCTGGTGATAGCCAACCGTAGATTTTTCGCAAGGGTATTGTTCACATTCGAGGCAGGAACCGACCTTCTTTGCGCGCAAACATTGTAACGGCGCGCATAACGCGGTGCCATCACCGCAACAATGACAGCCAGGTGTATCGCATCCCGTGCAAGTCATGCGCCAATCAGTTCCGCCATATACGGCTGTCAGATGCGGAATCATCTTGTTCCGGAAGTCTTCGGCAATCCCCGTATGGTGCACGCACAAATCGCAACGATGTCCGCACTTGCCGAATGTGGCATTCTCCTTTGGGATCGGCCTGCGGTTGGGCTTTTTCTTGATCAGGATCAATCTTTTGACTGCATCCAGTGTTTGCAGATCGGCGACACGAATCAACAGCCATTTGCCATCGTGCAGGGTTCGTTCTTGATCATAAAGATGCTGTATTTCGATGGGAAACTCTTGCTTCACGGCTTCAAACTTTTCGCGTTCCGCCTTGCCAAGGATGATCAGGATCTCATAATGATCCACATACAGGTTGACTGTGACGATCGTTCGACTCCCTTGGCGGAATTTCAGGCAGTCTGCATCGTAGTATTTCCCTGGCACCTCATCAAGACGATAGTTGCCACGCATGAATTTCACGATCTCAAGCCCGACCTTGTCAAATTCTGTCATGTCATTCACCTCCGCATCAGTCAACGAACGGCTTCATGCAAGCCATCAGGGTGACATCTCACCCCTTGCGCCGGAACTTCTCCCCCCAACCGTCCTGCTCCATCGGCGCCCGATCGTGGAACAGCGCGTCCACGGCGGCAACGTATGCCGCCATCGTCTCCGCCTTGCGGATATGCTTCGCATGGCGTTCGTGGTCGGGAAACAGGTGGATGAGATACGTCCAGAGCTCCTTCATGCGGAACAGCGCGTTCCGGTCGTTGCCCATCAGTTGGCGATATCCCTCCAGCAGCAGATCGAGGAACTGGCGCAGGCGTGCGGCATCGGGCGGTGCGCCCTG
Source organism: Bacillota bacterium (assembly GCA_023440865.1). Classification (GTDB taxonomy): domain Bacteria; phylum Bacillota; class Clostridia; order DSM-8532; family DSM-8532; genus JAEWSN01. Next base: position 6,451 of record JAEXRM010000143.1, on the reverse strand, counting down.
CCGGATGTCGGGGGCAGCCCCGGATGCCTCCTGCCGGATGGGGCATGCAACCGCTGATGTGTCCTGCCGGATGTCACCTCCAGCCGCCGACGCCTCCTGCCGGATGGCCTCGATCAGCCCCGGGTTGCACAGCAGCCCGCGCCCCAGCATGAGTGTGTCCACCGTCGGGAATTCGGCGGCGAATGCCGCCACCTCCGGCCGCCCGAACAGGTCGCCGTTGTAGACGAGGGGATGCCGGCAGGTGGCCAGCGCGACCCGGAAGGCGTCCATGCGCGGCAGCCCACCGTAGAAATCGCTCCGCGTGCGGGCGTGGACGATCAGCTCCGTCACCGGGTACCGGTCGTAGATGGACAGCAGGCGAGGGAACTCGTCCGCATGGGCCATGCCGATGCGCGTCTTGATGGAAACCCGCAGGGGACAGTCGCGGAAGATTGCATCCAGAAAGGCTTCCAGTTCATCCGGGAATGCCAGGAAGCCGGCGCCGCGCCCCTTGGTCACGACGGTCGCCGACGGACAACCCAGGTTCAGGTTGATCTCTTCATACCCCAGCGCCTGCAGCCGCTGCGCGGCTTCCAGGAAGGCCGGCGCCCGCCGGGCCATCAGCTGTGGCACGACGGGCACGCCCCGGTTGTTCTCCGGCAGCACGTCGCGCAGTTCCCGCCCCGAAAGGCTTTCCTCCGAGGTGGCGTTCAAAAAAGGCGTGAAGTACTTGTCCACACCGCCATACAGGGCGTGGTGGGCATTGCGGAACACATGGCCGGTGAGGCCGTCGAGCGGGGCGCAGTAGAAGCGAAGGCTCATGTGGGTTCTCCTGGCATCCTTGCATCAGAGGCGGATGGCGACAAATATCTTGCACAACGGCAGCGTCGGATGGCGTCAGTGCTCCAGCATCGCGCTGTCTGATTCATGCAGCTTTCTGAAAATCACGCAAATCGTTTGGTCCTGCGGGCTGGGATCCTTCGAGTCCAATCTCTCCATATATCCCTCGGGGTAGTACTCCATGTCAAACGTCCTGTCGATCTTCAGGCCGTGTTCCCCGATGTACGCATTGCATGCCTGAAACCATGCCGGGCCCAACTCCTTAGTGTTCACCTCAAAACAATAGTAATCGCCTTCCCGCCGTATAAAACGGAAGAAATCCTCGCCCTCGAATGCGGTGACGGGAACCATGGGGGTATAGCAGAAGCTTTCCGCCTGGCAGTCGGAATCCAGGGCCATGAACCTGTCCAGGTCATCGCGGTTCGGGATCCCGGCGTTCACCACCTGCGCATGCAGCTGCCGGAAGTCAATCGCATCATGCTCGCTGAAAACGATCCTTGTCTTGATGCCCATGTACTTCTGTTCCTTGAGATACGTCAATGTGCATTTCATGTCGAATCGCACTCCCTTCATGTGCAACCGCCTGCTTCCCGGTTCGGAAGCATCTTGTCCGGCTCAATGCGTTGCCATGTTGAGTGTATCGCTTGCAACAAGACAGCTGCCTGTCATATTTCATGGGTTCGGCTCCGTAAACAGGTCGTCCGGTGTGACGCGTGACAGTGCGCTCCTGATGAACTCACAAGGAATGAACTGATGAGTTCATGAAGAGCGCATGCGATGGGAATCACCCTGTCAACGGCACCAAATCATGCTTCTTTTTCACGCCTCGAACCGGAACCACCGGAAGTCGAACCGGCACCCGGGCAGGAAGATGAACGTGACCTGCTGCCGGCCATGCACCGGGGCAAAGTCGAAGCGGCGCTCCGTATACGCCGTTGCCCGCTCGAACTCACAGAGCTGGCGGGTGCTGTCCGTTCCGTCGGCATCCGTGAACTGCACGTGGATCGAGTTGATGTCCAGATCGGAACGGCCGCAGATGACCAGATGAGACGCGCCCGCTTCTCCAAAATCGAACGCCCCGAAATCGAGCGCGACATTGTTGCCGATCTCAAGAACCGCGTCTTCGGTACGGGTGAACGTGTCGCCGGAGATGTGCGCGGCCTCCGTGGCGGGGATGGTCGCACGTGCCTTGTCGGGCCTGGTGAACCGGAAGCCGGCCAGATGGATCTTGCGACGCACGACGAAGCAGACCGTCGTCACGCCGCGCAGCCTGCGGGGCAGGCGGAAGGCCTGCTCCTGGTAGATGTCCCAGATGGCCCCGCGGGTATACGTTTCCGTCAGAAGCTTCTCGCTTCCGGGTTCGCCGGGCATGCCCTCCCAGATTTCGATCGGGAAGGGGGCGGGATCCATCGCGAAGATCGGCAGCGTCACCTCGTCGGAGCCGTAATCGCCGAAGTCGAGCCGCGAGAAGCCCACGTGGCTTTCCGTTTCGCGCAGTGTCGCGACGCCGTGGTTGTTGCCGTTGCCCATTTCACTGTTGCTGCGGTCGTACAGGGCACCCGCAATGAAAGCGTACGGGTCGACCAGCGCCTCGCCGAAGCCGGAAATCGTGAAGGCCAGTTCCGAGATCAGCTTCGTCTTCGCACTGCCGTTGGTCGTGGTGCAGCGGACACGCACCGTGCCGTCGCCCTTCGCGTGCAGCACGGCGTGGCGTCCTTCGGGTTCGATGACCGCGTTCCATGAGTCCACACCGGCATCGTTCGTGACGCGCCAGGATGCCTCGCGCCAGGTCGCGTTGGCCGGGTGCAGCAGCGCCTCCAGTGAAACCGCCGGCTGCTCGGGTGTCAACGCGAATCCCGACGGGCTGCGGATCTCGATCATGCGCACGGGCACCTCGTCCTCCGGATAGGCGGGCGGCACGGCACCCGTGAGGCTGAACCGGCCATCGCGCACCGCAGCTTCATCATTGTGTGCCAGCGTGTCGGACGCACCCGCGATGGGGTTGCCCGGAAAGGCGCGGCGCGCAAGGACCGCATCCGGCAGGCCGGGGGAGGAGACCTTCACCGTGATGTCCCCGGCCTCGTGCGTGGCGGCGACCACGGCGAGCAGCCTGCCGGAGAAGAGACGACGGCTGGTGCCCTTGTAGGGCTCGAAGTCGGTGCTGTCGCCGTTGTCGAGGCCGACCAGTCGGCCAGCGCCGGAAACCTGCACTACGACACGGTTGTTGGCGTTCTCGACGGGCCGGCCCCGCGCGTCCTCCGCGGCGATGGTGACGAACAGCAGATCCTGTCCGTCGGCCATCAGGTGTTCCCTGTCTGCGGACAGCACGAGACGCGCCGCGTCGCCGAAGGAAGACCGGATGCAGGTGGCGACCTCGGTTCCCGCTTCGTCATAGGCCACCGCCCGCAGCACGCCTTCCCGGTACGGCACCTGCCAGGCACCGCCGAAATGCGTGCCATGCAGGCGATCGATGTCCACGGACCCGATGGGTTCATCGTTGCAGAACAGCGCCACCCGCGGGCAGTTGGACACGGCACGCACGTCGATGACCTCGCCGGGCGAGAAGTCCCAATGCGGGAACACATGGACGAACGGTGCCTTGCGGGGATCGGTCCACGCGGCGCGGTAGATCCAGTATTGGTCCTTCGGGAAACCGGCGGTGTCGATCTGGCCGAAATAGGAATTCTTCGTGCGGTAGGGGGTGGGTTCGCCGATGTAGTCGAAGCCCGTCCAGATGAACTGGCCCATGGAGAACGGCGTGTCGCGGTCGGCGAGGATGCAGGCCTCCGAGGTGCGCGCGCCCCAGCTCGTGGTGCTGTTGCCCAGGGCGGAGCACTGCTCGTCCTCGTCCGAGAGGACGGACTGCGCCAGCGGGAAGTGGTACACGCCGCGGCTCTGCACGGTGGAGGCGGTTTCGCTGCCATAGATCACCCAGTCCGGGTGGGCCGCGTGATGGGCTTCGTACAGCCGGTCCGCATAGTTGTAGCCGGCCATCTTGACGATGTCGGCGCACTTCTGGGCATTCTCCCAGGGCATGTAGTTCGAGCCGATGGTGACCCGCGCGTTCCGCATCGGATCGTGCCGCTCCACCTCGGCCAGGAGCATGCGGGTGACTTCCTGCCCGCGCGCGTCGGCATGCGTGTCGTGGATTTCGTTGCCGATGCTCCACAGGATGAGGCTGGGGCGGTTGCGGTCGCGGCGCACCCAGCTGGCGACGTCCGCGGGCATCCACTGCGGGAAGAAGCGGGCATAGTCATATTCGGTTTTAGGGCGCTCCCACATGTCGAAAGCTTCGGATACCACCAGCAGGCCCATTTCGTCGCAGAGCGCCATGAGCTCGGGTGCGGGCATGTTGTGGGAGGTGCGGATGGCGTTGACGCCCATCGTGCGCAGGATGTCGAGCTGGCGGCGCAGGGCGGGCAGGTGGACGGCGGCGCCGAGACAGCCCAGGTCGTGGTGCTGGCAGACGCCGTTGAGGCGCACCTTGCGGCCGTTGAGAAGGAAGCCCTCCTCCGGAAGGAATTCGGTCGTGCGGAAGCCGATCGGCTGTTCCTCGGCGTCGATGGGCGCACCGAAAGCCAGCAGCTCCGTCCGGAGCGTGTACAGGACGGGGGCGTCGATGTCCCAGCGCTGCGGATCGGACACCGAGACCGTCTGGTGGTCGATGGCTGCGGGCGCCTCGAGTTGCGCGGTTGCGCTCTCCGCCTGCAGCCGCGCCCGCTCCGCTGCGTCCGGCGCATGCAGCGCCGGGCCGGTTGCGCAGGCGGCGATGGTGCCGTCGGGCGCGATCAGCGTGTGGCGGATGGAGAACGCGGCGGGGCTCAGGCTCGGGGGAAGCGCGACTTCCGTTCCGATGGAGACGGTCCAGGCGGCTGCACCGGCGCTCGCTGCGTGCGCCAAGGCTGTTGGTTCCTCTGCCTTGGCAGCCGGCGCGCTCACGGCGTAGATGCCGTCGGAAACAAGGTGCGCCGCCGGCGTCCGCTAGAGCCACACATTGCGGTAGATGCCGGCGCCGGCGTACCAGCGCGTGTTGGGGGACTGGTGCCGCACGCGGACCAGGATCTCGTTTTCGCCGGGCGCGAGGAAGGGCGTGATGTCGGCCTCGAAGGTGGAATAGCCGTATTTCCATTCCTTCGCCAGGGTGCCGTTCACGAAGACGCGGCTGTCCATGTAGATGCCGTCAAAGCGCAGCACGGTGCGCTCCGCCGATGCCAGGGATGAGGCATCCGGCTCGTGCCGGTGGAGCTTGCGGTACAGGCCCTCGCCGTCCTCGTAGAGGTCGGGCGTGTTCCAGATGAGCCAGTCATGGGGCAGTTCAACCGGCAGAAAGGCTTCCACCGGCGGGATGGGCGCTTCCGCCTGGTCGAGGGGGCGTTTGGTGAAGGTCCAGTGGTCGTTGTACAGGCGGGTGGTGCGCATGGTGTCATCCTCCGGTGGGCTTCGGTTTGGCGGGTGCATGGCGCTGCTACCGGGATGCGGACACGCATGCCGTGCAGCGGTTGCGACGGGCTGTTGAACCCGCGTTTACGATACCATCCGGAACACGGCGTTGTAAAGGCGAGCCGGCCCGGACGGCGCCGGACAAGCTGCGTGTTCCATCCTGCGGAACACCCTGCGTGCAGCGGCGTCTATGTGGTAGAATCATACCATTCCGACCTCAGGAGGACGTACGCATGCAGATCCGACTCGACCGTTTCCCCGGGGGCGTCCACAAGGCGCTCACATTCAGCTACGACGACGGCGTCGGACAGGACCGCCGGCTTGTCGACCTGTTCAACCGCCATGGCCTCAAGGCGACATTCAACCTTAATGCCGGCCTGCTGCACGAGGGGGCGGGCTGGCAGATCGGTCCCGTCCGCATCGACCGCATCGCGGCGTCGGAAGTGAAGACGCTGTACGCGGGGCACGAGGTGGCGGCGCACGGCCTGACGCATCCCCATCTGGAATGCCTGTCACGCGAGGCGATGCGCACGGAGCTCGTCGAAGACCGGCGGGCCCTGGAGGCGCTGGTCGGCTATCCGGTCCGCGGATTCGCCTATCCCTTCGGCAGCTACTCGCCGGACGTGCTAGAGATGCTTGCCGCCTGCGGCTTCGCGTATGCCCGCACCGTCGGGGCGACCCACCGCTTTGTGTTGCCGACCCGGCCGCTCGAATGGGACAGCACCTGCCATCACGACCAGAGCCTCATGGAGGACGCGGCGCGCTTCTTCGGCATGAATGCGGCCGGGAACCCGGCCCTGATGTATGTCTGGGGTCACAGCTACGAGTTTGATGTCAAGGACAACTGGGGTCACATGGAAGCGTTCTGCGCGATGGCCGGTTCCAGCGAAGGGGTCTGGTTCGCGACAAACATCGAGGTGCTCGACTATGTGACCGCGGTCCGCAATCTCCAGTTCTCGGTGGACGGGTCCCTGGTGCGGAACCCGTCGGCCCAGCCCGTTTGGATCTCGGCGGATGGCGAATCGGTCTGTGTGGCGGCCGGTGAGACCCTGCGCCTGTGAATGGGGCATGAGATCAATCCGACAACCCAAAGGGTGCCGCCGCATTGTGGATGCGGCGGCCCTTTTGACGCACGGTATCTTCATGTGACGGTGTTTGGTCGCAAGGACGCGCGTTTCGTCTCCATTTCGGA
>JAEXRM010000132.1 GCA_023440865.1 Bacillota bacterium | reverse complement strand
GTCATGGACCCATTCCCAAAGGCGGGCACCACATCACTCACCCTGCCGGCGACGAACCCGGTGATCGCCGCCCGGCTGCGTGCATTCCCGCAACGGGAAGCCACCCTGCGACTTCCCACGGGAACCGGTTCCTCCGGCAGCTCGGACATCTTTGATGGCAAACGGCCGGCGAAATTCGCCGCGCTCGCCAAATCGATCCGCGATCAGGGTGGCACGGTCTTTTCCTTCGACCCGAAGCAGGAGCTGACAGCCTGGCTTGGCGACGGCCAATCCATTCGCATCCGGCTGGCCGGCGAGGTGGGCATGCTGCTCGACCTCAATCCCCGCTGGTCCGCCTTCTCGGGTTACAACATCGGCATCACCGGCGGCCAGTATGTGGACATGAAGGTGCTGGTGGGCGCAAACGTCAACAAGGAGGCCTACATTCCACTGACCGGCATCTCCGCCAACGCGGGCGACCTGGGCCGCATCGACATCGGCCTTTTCCTGGTTTGCCACATCGATGGCTCGATCACCCTCGCGCTGCGCGCCATGGAAGGAACGGTGGTCACCACCGGCGTCAAGGGCGGCACCTTCTTCGGCGCACCCACCAGCTTCAATCCCTATGTCACCCACGACGAGTACGCCGGCGTGGAGATCGACCCGTCCGGCAACATCCAGCTCGGCGTCTATCTGACACCGGCCGTCTCCCTGACCCTGTGCGGCATGGACGTCTTCGGCGTGGAGGTGCGGCTCGGCGCCGAGGCCTTCGCCAGCGCATCGGCCGGCTCGCTGCAATATGGTGCGGGACTTGCGGTCATCGCGACAGTGCGGGTGGTCGGAAAGCGCATCTCCGTGCTCGACATGCACATGCCGTTGTTCACGCGCAGCAAGGTGGACCGTGGCAATTTCGTCTTCCACACCGGAAGCCTGTGCGTATACCGGGACGCGATCGGCGGCGCCGTCTTCCGATCGAAAACCGTCAACGACACGGCCAATCCGGGGGATCCGTTCGCGGATACGGTGGCGGCCGCCAATCAGAACATCGAGCTGCATTACTACAAGAGCGGTCACAATCCGAACACGAACAGCACGCCCGACGTGGTGATCCCCCTCAGAACCGATGCGCGCGGCCTGTATCAGGTCACGTTCAAGGGCAAGTCGATGCCCGGCTATCCGAACGGTTTCGAGGTGAAGCAGGGCGACCGGGTGAAGGTCGTCATCCCCGGCAACAACCTCGCCCAGAGCGATTACATCCCCAGCTCCCTGCCATTCACGGGGGTTCGCCTCGACTACGTCGACTATTATGCCGACCGTATCAAGGGCGAGGTGCTGCCCGGCCTCGACAAGCTCGACCTGCCGGGCACCCTGTACGACGACGTCCGGCAAAAGACCGTGTACTGCAAAAACCAGAAGGTGCGGATCATCACTGTCAGCCCACCCAAGGAACTGACCAATGGCATGACCATGGCAGGCGGACCCGTGGAACTCGAAGTGACCACCAACACCTTGGGTGTATTCGACGCCTACTCGCAGCCCGACGGCAGCACAAGCCAGGCGAACGCTCACCAAGGCGCGTGGGCGGTGTTCTCCGGCCGAACCGCACAGGCGCATGAGGGGGCACGATCCGTCCTCCCGAGCACCGGGACGGTCGCGGGGCTGACCACCAACGGGGTCCAGCTGCAGGATGGCACCAAGATGACCACGCCTGAAATGACAGACAAGGCCGGGCCGATGACTGCGTCACCATCCCCTTCGGCCTCAGCCTCAAACAATACGGGGTCAGCCACCTCGACCGCCACCATATCAAAGAAGCTGAACTTCCTCCCCGGCACGCCTGCGACGGCCTACTACGAGGAGGGCGGCTTCAAGCTCACGTCAAACCAGGTCAAGGCGGACACCGACCTGGCCTTCTACAAGCTGCTGGAGCGGAAGGCTTACCACTACGGGGCTGACGCCCAGAATCCCACAGCCATCCAGCACGTCGACGCGGTGCGGCTGCTGCTCGTCAACGCACGGGGCGGCAAGGCACCGGATGTTACCGCATCGGTCGAGCTCAATCTGGGCTCCGGCTGCGCCGGTCCGCTGGCCAGCGATGAAACCCATTTCCCCCTGGACTTCAACGGCCGATACAAGGTCATCACGCCGGCCGTCGACCCCCTGTATCCCGATCATTTCGAGTACTATCCAAACCACGAGATGGTCGAAAAGCTGAAAACCCGTACCGCAAGCCTCACGCTGACGCGCAACAATGCCGGTGTCGACTTGCCGGAGGGCATCATCGCGTCCAAGGACAACACCTATGCCTCCGCGCAGTTCACCTGGAACTGGATCGAACGGCGTACGGCACCGAATCCGGCGACAAACGAATCATCCGGAGGCACGACCGGCGCAACCGGATCCGGCGATACCGTCCTCGAGCTGGCTCCCCAGTCGGCCGGCACGTTCCTGGAGGCGGTCCCCTCATCCGAACGCGCCTCCCTTTCCCGTTCGCTCATGCCGGTCCCCGAAACCCGCAGTTATGTCTTGCCCGACCAATCGGAGCTGGTCATTCCCGAAGGCTTTGTGGGCCTTGGCGCCGCCGTGCTCGATCCGTCCGGTGCCGAGTTCATCATCGACCGCGAGGCCGAATATACAGATGATGACACTGGAAAGCGCTTCTACAAGGAACTCCAGATCCAGATCCGGACGCACTTCGTCGTGGACGGTGCCCGCACCGACGCGGAATTCCTGCCCGTCGCACCGGTACGGGTGGAAGATGGTCCCTCAACGGCTGTCCCGCCCGGATATCTGCTCATGGAAAAGGTCCTGGCACGCATCAATCCCGATCCGACCTCCGTGTTCGGCTCGCAGGATGCCGTGCTCAACAATGGCGTCGCCGTGAATGTCAGCATCGGCACCCGCAGTCTGGGCGCAACCGCCGCGCCGGTGCTCCGCAACGGCTATCTGCTGGTGCCTGCCGGTGTGATGGCCAAGGCGCTCGGCGGCAGCGCCGTCTGGTCCGCCACGGCCAAATCCGTCTCCATGAAGATCGGCGCCGTCTCGCTCAAGGTGCGCTCGGGCGATACCGCGCTGGTGCGCAGCAGCAGACGCACCGCCCTGCCGACCGCCGCAACCGTCATCGGCAAGGAGGTCTACGTGCCTTACCAGGCCTTCGCGCAGGCACTGGGCCTGAAGGCGACCCTGGACACGAAGACGCGGATGCTGACCTATACGGGAACGGTGCGGTAGAAATCGGCACGCAATCCCGTACATTTTCCGCCGTATGCGAAGGGGGTTGTTCCATCGTCTCAACGACGCGGAACAACCCCTTTTCTTTTGCAAACCTGCAACCGAACGACCATTCCAACACTTCGGCGGCAGGGTTCATCCCCTGTCTGCAAAGATCACCGTGAGAGGCGCACGGAGCTGACGACACGGCGGCCGTCCGCCATGACAATCCGCATGCACAGTCCACCGGCGGCTTACTTCATGTACGCATCCAGCTGGCGCTGCACTTCGGCGACGTACTGGTCGATGCCGGCATCCTTGAGTGCCTGCACGGCCTTCGCATATTCGGCATCCGGATCCACGAAGCCGGTCAGCAGCGGCGTGAAGCCCTTGACCGCCTCGATCAGCTGCACTTCAAGCGTCTGTACGGGGGTGTTGTCGAACCGGAAGCCGAAGGACTTGGAGATCTTGGCATCCTTGTCCCAGTTCTTGTAGGTTTCGATGTATTCGTCGGAAACATTGGCGGCGAACATCTGGTAGTTGGGGTTGCGGAACATCCACTCGTAGAAGAGCTCGTCGGTGATCATGCGTTCCAGGCGTCCGTTCCCGGTCTTCTTCCAATCCTTGCCTTCCACGCCGTAGAGGGCCAGGTTGTAGTTGTCCGCGGAAGCATACAGCCAGTTGACAAAACGGATCGCATCAACGGCATTGGTCGCCGAATACGGCACGCAGAGCACCTCGCCGCCCGCAGAGGTCACATAGCGGGGCTTCTCGGGCGCCAGCAGGTAGTTCGCCATCCGGGCGTCCGGCGCGTTGGCCTTGACCGCATCCTGAATCTCGAGATCCTTGCCCAGCGAGCCCTCGACCCACAGGTACACGCCCGACTGCACGCGGGAGTCGCGCTCGTTGTACTTGATGGTGAGCTCGTCGGTGTACTGTCCGGCCAGCGTCATTTCGCGGCTGAACTTCATGAGCTTCCGGAACGCTTCGGACTCGTAGTAGGAAATGGCCTTGCCGGATTCCTCACCGAACACGACGAGGTCGCTGGCCGTCACGAAATTGTACTGCTCATCGGTGAAGTAGCGTGTCAGCGGCATCATCAGCGGCTCGCCGCCACCCTTGATGTCCGGGAACTTCTCCTTGGCAAGCTTGGAGTACTGCATCAGGTCCTCGGCCGTTTTCACCTCGGTCATGCCGACCGCCTCGAGGATGTCCTGGCGCAGGCAGACGAACTGGAACATGGCGGACGAGGGGGCGCTGGCGGAGGGAATGCCCATGACCTTGCCGTCGATCATGCCGCCCTTGAGGTAGTCCTGCGGGAAGACCTTGAGCATGTCCTGACCATACTGGGCGATCAGGTCGTCCAGCGGCTGGCATTCCTTTTTCGCCACCATGACGTTGAGGTTGGGGTTGCCGTCCCAGTACAGGTCGACGGCTTCCTGTGCGGCGAGCATGATGCTCTTCTTTTCCCAGTACTGGTCCCAGGGGGAGTAGACCATCTTGAGGTTGACGTTCAAGTCGGCCTTGACTTTGGCGCCGATCTCATTGTCGAGCAGTTCGGACATGCGGTTGGACATGTCGCCGGGATAGAGGATTGTCATGTCCTTCGCCGGACCGGCGGACTCCGGGGATGCTTCCTGGGAGGCACTCGCCTCCGATGCGGTTGCCGCAGACGACGCACCCGCGTCGGTCGCGGCGGTTCCGGCAGTCGTTCCGCCGCAGCCGGCCACCATGGTCACCAGCAGCAGCAACGACAGGGTCAGGGCCAACAGGTTTCTCTTTTTCATGTTTGCTCTCCGTTTCCTTTCTGTCAGGTGTTTCCACCTGCATCTGCAATCCGCCGCGCGCCCTCGCACCTATCCCCGTTCGCGACCGGGGGAGCGGTACCGAACGCATCGCACCGGACCGGACCACGGCGTGTCATTCCTTGACGGCGCCGGTCATGATGCCTTGCACAAAATAGTTCTGGATGAAGGGATACAGGAAGAGAATGGGACCGATGGTAACCACCGTGACGGCCATCTTGACCGTTTCGGCCGGCAGCTTGATGGCGCCCGCCGCTCCGGAAGGAATGCGCCCGGAGCTGATCGCCGAGACATTGGAGATGATCGAGTACAAATAGTACTGCAACGGAAACAGATTCTTGTCTGTGATGAACATCAGGGCGTTCCACCAGTCGTTCCAGTAACCCAGCGCGTACATCAGGCCCACCGTCAGCAACGCGGTCTTCGACAGCGGCATGGCGATCGACCACCAGATCCGGAAATGGTTCGCGCCGTCAATCCGTGCGCCCTCGTACAGCGAGGGGGATATGGCCGAGAAATAGGTCCGCATCAGGAAGATGTTCCAGACGCTGAGCATCGAGGGCAGGATGAGTCCGGCCAGCGAATTGCTCAGGTGGTAGTAGTTCACGCAGACCACATACCAGGGGATCAGACCGGCGGAGAAGATGATCGTGAAGTTGCAGAAGAAGGCGATGAAGTTGCGATACCGAAGCGTCTTGATCGAGATGGCATACGCGATCATCGAGGTGACCGTCAGCGCGCCCAGTGTGCCGAGCACGGTCACCAGCGTCGTGACCCCGTAGGATTTGAGGATTTTTGTACCGCTGTTGATGAACATGTAGCGGTAGGTGTCGAGTGTGAACTCCTGCGGAATCACCGAGTAGCCCTGGCGCACGATGGCGCTCTCCGAGGAGACGGAGACCGAAAGCGTCAGTACGAGCGGATACAGGCAGCACAAGGCAAAGAGGATGAGGAAGCCGTTGGAGAAGAAGGTCAGGACGCGGTCCCCATTCGACTGTTTCATCAGAAGAGTCCCTCCCCGTCATTGATTTTCTTGGCCGCCCAGTTTGCGCCGGTGACCAGAATCAAGCCCATCATCGACTGGCACAGGCCGATCGCCGTCGAGAACGAGAAGCCCAGCGTGCGCATGGCCTGGTACACATAGGTGTCGATGATGGTGACCGCATCGCTGATGACCGGATTGTTGCCGACGATGCCGTAGACCATGCCGAAGTCGCCGAAAAAGATGCGGCCGATCGAGAGCAGTGTCAGCACGACGGCGGTCGGCAGCAGCATCGGCAGCGTCAGGTGGACGATCTGCCGGAGCTTGTTCGCACCATCCACCTTCGCCGCCTCGTAGAGCGCG
>JAEXRM010000035.1 GCA_023440865.1 Bacillota bacterium | reverse complement strand
GGATATAAGGGGGCTTCAGGCCCCGGATGCCAGTCCGGTCGACATGCAGGCGGTACGGCAGGAACCACAGTCGCAAAAACCCGCGCACGGCATGCGCCAGCAAGGGCGCCGGTCGCCCGCCGTCCACATGGCCTTCGCGCCGGCCGCGCTTCCCTCCATTCACCGCTGCATCGTCCCTTTTCCCCGTTTCCCGCATCATCCGACCGGAACCCATCCTTCCGTCCCCACGCGTGACGGCGGCAGCCACGCCCGCGCATTGTGAACGCGGAGAACTGCCTGTTTCGTCCACGCGGGCATCTACCCGCATCGTCCACACGGGACGCTGCCCATATCGTCCACACGGGCATCTGCCCATATCGTCCGCGCGGGCACCTGCCCGTTCGTTCACGCGGGGCCATGCCCTTACATCCCGATCCGGTTGAGCATCAAGGCCATCAGCGGCACGGTTGCCGCGCTGAGCAGCGTGGTCAGCATGACGGCGCCCGCTGCGAACTGCCAGTCCTGTCCGTTCGTGCGGGCCAATGCGACGGTAGCCGCCGCGGAGGGCATCGCCATTTCCATGGCCAGCACGGCACGTGCAACCGGATCCATCGGTACCAGCGACAAGGCTAGCACCATCACGGCAGGCACAAAGACCAGCTTCAAACCGGCAACCGGCAGCAGGCCGGACAACGTCCTCCCATCGAGCTTCACGCCATGAAAGCCCGCACCCACAACCAGCAATGACAACGGCAACGTGGCTGCGCCGACCGTGCTGGCCGTCTTGACGATGAAAGCCGGTACGTGTATGCCCGTCGCAACAAGCAGCGCCGCAAGCGCAATGCCGATCAGCGATGGGTTGAGCAACCGTTTCCAGTCCAGCCTGCCTTGACCGCCGCCCATCATCGCGACGCCGACGGACCAGTACAGCGAATCCTGAGCCGCCGCATACAGCGAGGCGTACATCAGGCCCTCCTGCCCGAACAGCCCGTAACACAGCGGAATACCCAGAAAGGAAACGTTGCCGAACATCGTGGCCACACGAAGCACCGTACGATGATCCGCGCGCAGATGTCTGCCCCGGAAGAGCAGAACCGACAGACCGCCGGCCAGCGCCACGACCCCGGCCACCGCGAGCACCACCTGCAGGAGGCTGCCAGACAGCAGCTTCTCGCGATTTCCGATGATGCCGTAGAACACGAGGCAGGGTGCGGTCATGCGGACGATGATCTGGGAAAAGGCACCGTCCGCGGCCGGATCCAGCCATCGGTAGCGCCGGGACAGGTATCCGGCGGCCACGATGAGGAGCATGACGCCCATCTGGGCGGCCAGTTCGGCGAGGTGGATGGTCATGGCAGCAGGACCTCGACGCGCAGCAGCCGTCCCAGCACGCGGATCATGGACACCGGCGCCGTATCGCGTACGGGCGCCCCCTTGTGGCAGGATATCTGCACCATGCCGCCCGGAAGCGCCTTGAGGTGGCGCATCAGCCGCTGGCCGCTCCATTCGACGAGGTAGAAGCCGTCCTCGGCCATGGCCGCGGCCTGCACGCCGAACACCCGATCACCGCGCACGATGCGGTACCCGATCATGTCGTTGTCGGCCGCCTCGAGCCAAAAGACCTTGTCCCTCGGCTGCCCCTCGATTTTCCCGGAAACAACGGCCATGGTGCGCGTTCCGGTCTGTCTGGCCATGACCGCGTCGAACACCGGCACATCACGCAGCATCTGTCCGAAGGCGTCGCTCCAGCGGGTATCCGCCGGTGCCGTTGTGGCCTTGGCGGCATCGCCCGCGGCAGTGGAATACACCACCTCGCCCATCGAGCGGCCGCCCGCCGCAGGTTTCGCGGCCGGCACAACGCGCGTGGCCGGCCGGGCCGGCTCGGACTCCGTCGTATCGGGCGCCTCGGTGCCGAAATGTCCGCCGAGGATTTTGGATATGCGCGTGGCCAACTGGTCGTTCATGACCCGCTTGCCGGACTCCACTTCCTGGATGAACGCTTCCGCAACACCCGCCTGCTTGGCGAGCTGTTTCTGCGTCAAGCCCTTAGTCATGCGCATCCGCGCAATCTCATCACCGATTCTTCCCATGGGTGTGCATCCTCTTTCCGTCCGGCCGTGCCGGTCTGATGTGCATGGCTGTTCAACCGCCGTACCGCATCGGACGGACACGCCGGCATGCCGGTCCCGTGCCGGAGCGCCCTCATTGCCGGGCCCGCCGGTTATGCCGCCTGGCAATCTTCAATTGATTTCACGCTTGAGGTAGCAGGCGACGCAGTACACGCTGCCCTCTGCCTCGTCGTCGACGTCCGCCTCGATCTCCTTGCCGCAATCGGCGCACCGCACGATGGTGACGCCTGCGCCGAGCTCCGCGTCAAGCCAGTGCGGGCAGGCCAGGTCGCATTCGCCCGTCTCGCACGATTCGCAGGCTTCCCCCGGGTAGCCGTACCGGCATTCGGTATCACCGGTCGGTCCGTTCTCCCCGAGCACGTCATGTAAATGGCCACAGCTGGAACAAATGCATTCCTTCATGCTTTCCCCTCGTACATGGCGTCGATCTGGGACTGGATCGCCTCGTCCTCCAGGAAATCGTTGAACTCCATGCGGCGGTCCATCAACCCGTTCGGCGTGATTTCGACGATGCGGTTGGCGATGGTTTCAATGAACTTGTGGTCATGCGAAGAGAACAGCATGGTGCCCTTGAACGCGATGAGCCCGTTGTTGACCGCGGTGATCGACTCGAGGTCGAGGTGGTTCGTCGGTTCGTCGAGCAGCAGCACATTCGCCCCGGAGAGCATCAGGCGCGAGAACATGCAGCGCACCTTCTCGCCGCCCGAGAGCACATGGGCCATCTTCAGCGGCTCGTCGCCCGAGAAGAGCATCTTGCCGAGGAATCCGCGGATGAACTGCTCGGATTTCTCGGTGGAGAACTGGCGCAGCCAATCCACCAGCGACAGCTCCACGCCGTCGAAGTAGGCGTTGTTGTCCTTGGGCAGGTAGGCCTGGGACGTCGTGATGCCCCATTTGTAGGTGCCCTCGTCCGGTTCCATTTCGCCTGTGAGGATCTGGAACAGGGCGGTGCGCGCGACCTCGCTGCGGGAGAGGAAAATGATCTTGTCGCCGTTCTCCACGCGGAAGGAGACGTTGTCGAGCACCTTCTCGCCGTTGATGGTCTTCGAGATGCCCTCCACCGTCAGGATCTCCTTGCCGGCCTCGCGGGTGGGCGTGAAGCCGACGAACGGGTACTTGCGCGAGGACAGGTGGATGTCGTCGATGGTGATCTTGTCGAGCAGCTTCTTGCGCGACGTGGCCTGGCGGGCCTTCGAGGCGTTGGAGGAGAAGCGCTGGATGAAGGCCTGCAGTTCCCTGATCTTCTCTTCCTTCTTCTTGTTCGAGTCGTTGAGGACCTTGATGGCCAGCTGGCTGGACTCGTACCAGAAATCGTAGTTGCCGGTGACGAGGGTGGCCTTGCCGTAGTCGATGTCGAGCATGTGGGTGCAGACCTTGTTGAGGAAGTGTCGGTCGTGCGACACCACGATGACGGTGTTCTGGTAGTCCATCAGGAACTCCTCGAGCCAGTTGATGGCCTTGAAGTCGAGATGGTTCGTCGGCTCGTCGAGCAGCAGGTTGTGCGGGTTGCCGAACAGCGCCTGCGCGAGCAGCACCTTGACCTTCTCGGCGCCGGAGAGCTCGGACATGTACCGTTCATGCAGCTCCCGGCCGATGCCAAGACCCATGAGCAGCTTCTCGGCATCCGTCTCGGCGTCCCAGCCGCCCAGTTCCGAAAACTCGTGTTCGAGCTCGGAGGCAAGAATGCCGTCCTCATCGGAAAAGTCGGGTTTGGCGTAGAGCGCGTCCTTCTGCTGCATGATCTCATACAGGCGCTGGTGGCCCATGATGACGGTTTCGCGCACCGGGAAGGCGTCATAGGCGAAGTGGTCCTGCTTGAGGACCGCCATGCGTTCGCCCGGTGTCATGGAGACATCGCCCTCGTTGGGCTCGACCTCTCCTGCGAGAATCTTGAGGAAGGTGGTCTTCCCGGCCCCGTTGGCGCCGATGACCCCGTAGCAGTTGCCTGCGGTGAATTTGACGTTGACGTCCTCGAACAGTTTTTTGTCCCCATAGCGTAGGGACACGCCGGTCGTTTGAATCATGCTGTCTTGCCATCCCTGACGGACGGCCACCTCCTGTCATGCCGGCCCGGAGCCTGCGTGATGCGGACATGTGGGCTTGGGGCAGAACCATTATAGCACATCCGGATGCGTTTCGGGCTCTCCAGCTTCCGCCCTGGCCGCCAAACGCATGTATGTTTCCGCGCCCGAACAGGGTAAATACACCCTGTCGCCCACTCACCCGGATACGGCCAAGGAGGCACTCATGGCGGAGGAATGGAACAGCGCGCAACTCGAGGTGCTTCAAGACCGGCTTGCACGGCTCGGCACCCTGGCGGCGCAATCCCCGCCGGCGGGCGGCGATTGCGCCGATGCCCTGAGAGACGGGTTCCTGCAGCTGTTCGACACGCTGTCGGCCAACCTGGCCGACCATGCCTCGCTCAAGCGTCGTTTCGACGAGACCCAGGGCATATTCAACGCCATCTTCGAGCATTCGCCCGAAAGCATCTGCCTGACCGATCTCCAGGGCAACATCAGCAGCATGTCCGAATCAGGCTACAGGATCTATGGCTGCGATCCCGCCACCGACATCCGGCGGTTCAACCTCATCGACTTCGTGGCGCCTTCCTCCCGGGAGAAAGCCATGGCCAGCATCCGGCGCACCTTGCAGGGCGAAACGATCGGCGTGCAGGAAATCGAGGCGCGCCGCGGGGATGGTGCGCACTTCTGGATCGAGTCCAACGGCGGCCTGTTGAAAAACGCACGGGGCGAGCCTATCGGCCTGCTGGTGATCTCGCGTGACATCACCGAGCGGCGCCGCGCGGATGCGTTGCTGCGTTCCGCCATGCAGGCGGCCGAAAGCGCGAGCCTTGCCAAGGGCAATTTTCTGGCGAACATGTCGCACGAGATCCGCACCCCCATGAACGCAGTCATCGGTTTTCTCGACCTGCTGATGCTCTCGGGGCTGGACGAAGTGCAGAGATCGTACGCGCAGGAGGCGCGCAATGCGTCCTCCCTGCTGCTGTACCTGCTCAACGACATCCTCGACTTTTCCAAGATCGAGGCCGGCAAGCTGGAAATGGAGGAGATCCCGTTCAGCATCCGCCAGGTCGTGGAGGACACCGTGGTGATGAATGCGCCGAAGGCCCAGCAAAAGGGGCTTTCCATCCATTCACTCATCCATGGCGGCATCGCGGATCAGGTACTGGGGGATCCCGGCCGCTTGCGCCAGGTCATCGGCAACCTCGTCAGCAACGCGATCAAGTTCACGAAGACCGGCGAGGTCATCGTGACGGCGGTTCCCGCCCCGACAGCCACCGACGAGGTGCTCTTCTCCGTGGAGGACACGGGCATCGGCATCCGGTCCGAGCACCTGGAACGCATCTTCGAGGCATTCGACCAGGCCGACACCTCGACGACGCGGCGCTTCGGTGGCACAGGGCTGGGTCTGGCCATCTCGCGCCGGCTTGTGGAAATGATGCAGGGGCGTCTCGAGGTGGAAAGCGATTTCGGAAGAGGATCGCGCTTCTGGTTCACGGGCCGGTTCCCTGTGCTGCCGAACATACCCGGAACCGTCAACCTGTCACGCGCCCAGCTGGCGGGCCGCAACATGCTGGTGGTCGAGGGTGCCGCCACCCAGCGCCAGATTCTGGCGCAATACCTCACGGAAGCGGGATGCGTGCTGACGTGCGTCACATCGGCCGAAGAGGCGCTTGCGTTGCTGCGTCAGGAAAAAGGGCGGGCAAAACCCTTTTCGGTCGTACTCATCGACATCGGCGCCCTGCGGGACGACTCACGTGACAGGGAAGACGACGCCGGTGCGCCGACGCGCCCGGCAAGGCATGCATTTCCGGCAGCCGTGCATGCGATCGGGTCATGTGCGAACCTGCCCATCCTGTTGCTCACATCCGTTGCCAACAAGGGCGATTCGAGGATGGCGCGGGAAGAGGGTTATGCCGGTTACATCACCCGACCGGTGCGTCTGGATGAGCTGCTCGACTGCCTGGCCATGACGCTCAGTCTCGCCAGGACGCCGTTGACAGAGCGGCCCGAACTGCTCGTCACGCGGCATGCGGTGCAGGAACAGCGGCTTCTTTCCGCGAACCGGATGCTGTTGGCCGAAGACAACGTGACCAACCAGAAGGTGGTGGTCATGATGCTCAAGAAGCTCGGCCATGCCTGCGACATTGCCCAGAATGGGGCCGACGCCGTGGAAGCCTGTCGGAACACGCGGTACGACCTCATATTCATGGACTGCCAGATGCCGGTCATGGACGGTTTTGCGGCGACACGCCGCATCCGTTCGAATTGCCCGGTGAATCTCAAAACGCCCATCATCGCCATGACCGCCAATGTGATGCAGGGAGACCGCGATGCCTGCATGGCCGCCGGCATGGACGACTACATACCCAAACCGGTCAACCTGCAGACGCTTTCCGACATCCTGCGCAAGCACCTGCCGGTGCGTGAGGCGCCGTCGGCCTGAAGGGCATCCTGCCGGGCGTTCCCTCGTCCCGGCCGGGGACGCGAGTGCCGCTCCGAAGCCATGGCGGGGACGCGGGTGCCGCTCCGAAGCCATGCCGGGGACGCGGGTGCCGCTCCGAAGCCATGGCGGAAAAGGCGGGCCGGCTCCGACACCCTACAGGTCGACGCGCACGAAATGCGGTCCAACCCAGCAGGCGAGGCCCGGATACTTGGCGTCGAGGTAATCCGCGAACAGTCCCGGATCCCCCCGGTTGCCGTCAAACATCTCGTAGTGCCCGGGGATGGCGAGGCGTGGCCGGATGGCACCGACAAGGTCGACCGCCTCCTGCGCCGTCATGTTGCCGATCAGATGCCGCCGGTAGCGGACACCGTCTCGCCCGTTGATCGGCACGAACATCGCATCGAGGGGCCCGAGAGCGCGCAGCTTTGCCTGCAAGCCCTCGTACATGCAGCAGTCCCCCGCATGGTACAGCCGCAGTCCGTCGGCCTCCAGCACGAACCCGAGGTGCGGGTGCAGTCCGGTGGACGGATCGGTGTCGAGAAACTCGTGGGCCGAAGCGACGGCGCGAATCGTGATGCCGTCGACCGTTGCCGGCCGCTCCTCATCCACGCCGATCACGCGGTCTTCCGGCACGCCCAGATCGGCCGCCACACCAGCGCGGTGCACAAGGGGCACCACGAAGCGGGTCGCAGAACTGGCACGCGCGATGTGGCGCCACGCGTCCCGATCGATGTGGTCGATGTGATCGTGGGTGCCGAAGATGATGTCGGCGGATTGCGCCGCATGCACATCGACAGCCGGAGGAATGTTGCGACCGGGATGCGGCGACAGGAATGCGTCCAGGAAGATCAGCCGGCCGGCCAGCTTGATGCCGAAGCCCATCTGTCCGAACCACCAGAAGCCGAGATGACCCGCCTGCGGCTGGTGGTTGCGCATCTGCGCGAGGAGCTGATCCGGCGCATGCCCGGCTGACCCCCCCCCGGCCGGCAGCTCCAAGGAATCATTTTCCAGGAACGCGGCGACTTCCTTCTGCCAGCGATCACGCACAAAGGCCACATGGGCCGGATGCGCGTTGTAGGCCTCGTAGGCCGCATTGGACGCGAACCGCATCGTAAAGCCGAACCGGTATGGATTTTTCCCGGACACCTGCCGCAACACTTGAAAATCGCGCACACCCGGAATCCCGGTCAGGATGCGCCGCCCGTCGGCAAGAAAGGCTTCTTCCCCCGCCGAGCCGGGTTCATGGACCAATGTGAACGCAACCGAATGAATGATGTCCGCCATGTCATCCTCCCCCTCAACCCAGTATGGCCGCTGTTTCCTTCAGCTGCCGGCGGATTTCGATCTTCTGGGGACACTTCTCCTCGCACAGGCCGCAATCGACACAGGCATCGGCCCGTTTTCCCTTCATCCACTCCGCCTTG
>JAEXRM010000002.1 GCA_023440865.1 Bacillota bacterium | reverse complement strand
GACCCGCAGGACGAGCGGGTCCGCGCCGCATGCCGTTTCATTCTCGATCATTCGCAGGAACGGACGAGCGGTGGTTTCTCGGTCAACGGCACAAGGGAGCATGGCGGCCGGGCCAGTGAAGTGGTTCCCTGCCTGACCGGCAACATGGTCTACAGTCTCGTCCGCCTTGGCTTTCTCGAGGATCCGCGCACCCAGGCGGGCATCGACTGGATCTGCCGCTTCCAGCGCTGCGATGACGGTGACGGCCTCACGGCCGGCCTGCCGCAGGGCTGGGCGAAGGCATGGCCCTACAACCGGTACGACATGTGCTGGGGCAACCACTCCTGCCACATGGGCGTGGTCAAGGCGATGAAGGCGCTCGCGGCCATTCCCGCGGAACAGCGTTCCACAGCCGTTTCAGCCAAGCTCGGAGAGCTGGCCGAATACATGCTGGCGCACCGTATTTACAAGAAAAGCCACGCGCCCGGGCAAGTCGCCCGGCCGGGATGGATGAAATTCGGCTTCCCGCTGATGTACCAGTCGGACGCGCTGGAGGTGCTCGGCATCCTGGCCTCGCTCGGCATGCGGGACGACCGGATGCATGACGCACTGGCGCTTGTCCAAGCCAAACAGGGCAAGGACTTCCGCTGGCCCATGGAGAACACCTTCAACGGGAAAATGCGGGTGGATATCGAGAAGAAGGGGCACGCCTCAAAGTGGCTGACCCTGCGGGCAGCAGCGGCATTGCGAGCCGGCGGCGACTGAACCGCGCGCCGCATGGATGTTGCGATCGCCCCCGATACCAAGACGCATGCGGCATCCTTCCGTATGACCCGTTTTCACCGCTTCCGGCCGCATGCCCCCATGGTATGCTGAATGCATCATGGTGCGCCTGTCCGTCTCAGGACGCGCCCGCTTTCCCCGGAACGAGGTGACCCGCCTTCATGCTGCAAATCCAGCACCTTTCCATCTTCCACAAGAAGGATCTGACCGATCTCATCCGCGATTTCTCCTTCGTCCTGAACCCCGGCGACAAGGCCGTCATTGTCGGCGAGGAGGGGAACGGCAAGTCCACCCTGCTCAAGCTGCTGGTCGACCCGGCGCTCGTGGACGCGTATGCGGAGTATGCGGGCGACATCCGCCTGCGGGGCGAGGTCGTCGGCTATCTGCCGCAGGAGCTGCCGGAGGAAGATCGTGAAAAGACGCTGTACACCTTCTTTTCCGAGGTTCCCTTTTTTTCGGACGCATCCCCCCGGGACCTCGCCGACATGGCTGGCGCGTTCGGACTGACGGTGGATTTCTTTTATTCCGACCAGACGCTTGGTACCCTCTCCGGAGGGGAGAAGATCAAGGCGCAGCTGGCCCGCGTGCTGCTGCAAAAGCCGACGTTGCTGCTGCTCGACGAGCCCTCGAACGACCTCGACATCGACACCCTGCGCTGGCTGGAACGCTACCTCGGCGCCTGCCCTCTCCCGGTACTGTTTGTCTCGCACGACGAAACCCTGATCGAGCGCGTTGCAAATGTCGTGATCCATCTGGAGAAGGTGCGCAAGAAAACCGTGCCGCGCCATACCGTCGCCCGCATGCCCTACCGGCAGTACATCGACGAACGGCTCTCGGCGTTCGCGCGGCAGGAGCAGCTGGCCCGCAAGGGACAGGACGAGTACGACCGGAAGATGGCAAAGTACCGGCAGATCGAACAGAAGGTGGAACACCAGCAGCACGCGATCTCCCGCCAGGATCCCTCCGGCGGCCGGCTCCTGAAGAAAAAGATGCACGCCGTCAAGTCCATGGGACGGCGCTTCGAACGGGAAGCAGAAGACATGACGCAGATGCCGGACACCGAGGACGCCATCCTGCTGCGGTTCCAGGGCTCGGTGCCCGTGCCGCGCGGCAAGACGGTGATCGACCTCGCCCTGCCGGAACTGACCATCGACGGCCGGGTGCTGGCGCGCAACCTGCGCCTGCACGCGGCGGGCGGTGAAAAGCTCTGCCTGATCGGGCGCAACGGCGTCGGCAAGACGACCCTGCTGCGGCACATTGCGGACGGGCTGCTGGCACGCGCCGACATCCATGCGGGCTATATGCCGCAAAACTACGAGGACCGGCTCGCGAAGGAGAAGACGGCGGTCGGCTTCCTTGCGGTCACGGGCTTCAAGGACGAGACGACGAAAATCCGCACCTGGCTGGGCAGCATGAAATTCACCGCCGAGGAGATGGAACGCCCCATCGCGGAGCTCTCCGGCGGGCAGAAAGCCAAGCTGTTCTTCCTGAAGATGAACCTCGACGGCGCCAACGTGCTGCTGCTCGACGAACCGACGCGCAACTTCTCGCCGTTGTCGAACCCGGTGATCCGCGAGGTCCTGGGGGCGTTTTCGGGCACGATTCTCGCCGTCTCGCACGACCGCGCTTTCATGCGCGACGTGTGCGAAACGGTGCTGGAGCTGACACCGGAGGGATTGGTTCCCGTGGACAGGGAGCGGCTTGGGTGAACAAGGCCGGCGTCGTTGCGCTGAAACGGCCAAACGTTGCTACTGACGGCACACCTCACGCCGGTGCCCGATATCCAGCACCAGGATGACGACCTCGGCGTCACGGATTTCGGCGAGAAATCGGCAATCGCCCACACGATAACGCCACTTGCCCCGGTGGTTGGCGGTCAGCGCCTTCCCATGGCGCCTCGGATCCTCGCAGCCTTCAAGATGCTTGCGGATCCAGCCAAGCAGCAGCATGGCCGCTGAGGGATCCAGCTTTTTCAGCACCTTGCGCGCGTCCTCGGAAAAGACGACATGGAACGTCATCGCAGACCCAGCTCCTTTTCCACCTCTTCGAGGCTGTACGTCACCGGGTTGCGCCGGAAGGCATGCATGGCTTTCTCATACGCTTGCAAATCGTACTCCTCTTCGATACGATCAAGCATGGTCTGGCGGATCAATTCGGAGACCGACACGTTCTTCATGGCGGCATACGCTTTGATCAACGCCGTTTCCTCTTCTGTCAGCCGCAGGGAGATGGCCATATCATCACCTCTTATCCTGTATTTGCGAAGCAAATACAGGCATGTGCTGGTGCATTCCGGGAAATGCCTCTGTGCCTCTTCTGTATTCTATTGTCATACACCCGGGCGAGATCCGCAAACACACCGGCAGCCATGGCCGCTTCCACAAGCATGAGTCCACACAGGGGAACAGGCATCCGCACAAGCGGATCCGCATCCAGAAAAGGGGAACCTTCATGATCGGTTACGGTGAAATCCTCGAAGGTATGCAGCGCATCGGCGTCCGTTCCGGCATGGAGCTGGAGGTGCACAGCTCACTCAGAAGCTTCGGCCCGGTGGACGGTGGTGCGGAGACGGTCATCAGGGCGCTCAAGGACAGTGTGGGACCGAACGG
The DNA here is from genome assembly GCA_023440865.1 of Bacillota bacterium. Taxonomy (GTDB): domain Bacteria; phylum Bacillota; class Clostridia; order DSM-8532; family DSM-8532; genus JAEWSN01. The sequence continues at coordinate 18,951 of JAEXRM010000002.1, read as the reverse complement.
GAGCCTGTTCATGCCCGCGCTCAGGCTCAGTCCCGACCTGCAGAAGACCGCGGAGGACGTACGCCTCGGCATCACCTACAAGGCGCGCATCCTTTCACCCGACGAACCCCGCAGCGCCATGGGCCTGATCGCCGATACCTTCCGCCTGCAGCCGGACGTGATCGTCGGCGATGGCGTTTTCGCCACCGCCGCTTGGGGCCGGAATGCCGACAAGGCGGCATCCTGCGGCTTCCAGCACCTCATCGACCATGGCGGCATGGCGCTGATGCTGGGCGTCGACATCTACCGGCTCACCGCCATGCATTACGTCGAAGATCTGCTGCCGCAGCGGGTCCGTGACATCTTCAAGCCTTCGGATGCCGTGACGGTCCTTTATCCGCCGGATGCATGGTTCGTGGAAACCGGCACCGCGCCGGTCAAGGCCTGGTACACCATCCAGGACAGGGCGTTCAAGGCAGGGCTGATCCGTACCGGCCACATCGGGGATTGCGCGGTCATGTTCTTTCCGGTGGCGGACGTGGTGGGCCTGTACGCGCAGGCACTGCGTCGCGACGCGTTGGGGTTGTACGGACTGGCATAGGCGGAAATCCTGCTTGAGACCTGTCGATCATCCGAACAAAAATGCAGGCATCTTTCCTGTCCGTTACAACATCAGGAAAGACGCCTGTTCTCGCCGGATCATCCTGCTACCCGGGAAGGAGCACGTTCTACCCAGGATCCGACCTTCACTTGATCTGCGTGTTTCCCCACACGCACAGCCCGTTTTCACTCATGGCCGTGAACGAGATGATGTCGCGCTTGCGTTCCCCGTCGTACTGGTTGAGCACGACGCCGTCATACACGGTACCGTCGAGCGTGAGCGTAATGCGGTACCCGTCGTACACCTCGTAGGTTCCTTCCACCGCACCTGTCACCTCACCGCCGGCCAGCGTGACCTTGCGGGACTTGTGCGCCTGCGCGTTCGAATCGGTACCGTGCGCCACCAGGCCGTATTCGCCGTCCGGCAATACGATGGCGGTTGCGCTTTCACCATGGTAACGGTTCGGCGCGACCACCGGCCATTCGAAACGATTCAGGTAAAAAGCCCGGACATGCATCGTAAACCAGTAATCCGGCAGGGAATAGGTCCGTACATGGTGTACCAGGAAGTACCGATCCCCGTCCACGAGCGCGCTGTTGTGACCCGGCGCCATGAAGCCCTTGGACTGCGTCACGCCGGCGTCGGTCAGGAACTGGTAGCCGCCCAGCAGCTTGGTGCCGACCTTGCCCTCGTTGCCGGCGCCGAGGGCTGCCATGTCCTTGCCGTTGGCATCCAGATATGGCCCGGTGGCGCTGCGCGAGCGGCCCACGCGGATGTTGTAGTCCTTGGACAGCGAGCCATAGGAGACGAACAGGTAGAACCACCCTTCGTCTTTTCCTTCTTCCTTGATATAGAGGAGATAGGAGCCCTCCACCCGGGCACCGCGGCTGCCGGCGATGCGGACGGGTTTGACCGCGCTGTCCTTGAGAAAGCCGGTCGCAGGATCGAGCTCGGTCATGAAGATACCGCCGGAGAAGGAGCCGTAGGACATGTACACCCGCCCGGAGCCGTCTTCGATCAACGCAGGATCGATGCAGTTGGGGCCGGAAACGGCGTTGACCTCCGATTCCACCACGATGCCCTTGTCGACATAGGGTCCCTCGATCGACTTCGACTCGGCCAGGCCGATGCAGGAACGAGAGGAACCGAAGGTGGACGCCGAGTAGTACAGGCGGTAGGTGTCGCCGACCTTCACCACATCGGGCGCCCACAGGCCCTGCTTCTTGGCCGGATCGAGCTTGGCATGCGCGATCGCGGCCGCGCAATCCTTCCCGTAATCGGAAAAGGCCGCACCGACGTATTGCCAGGTGATGAGATCCTTCGACTTGCGGATCTGCACGCCGGGCTTGTGGACGTCGCCGTAGGAGGCGTCCGTCGAGAAGGCGTAATAGGTGTCGCCGTCCTTGAAGATCGACGGATCGTGCGTGTTCAGTTCTCCCCACAGGGAAGGATCCATCATCAGCGTTTCATCGCCGATGGGGCGGAAACCGGTGTAGGTCGGCCCCTTCGACGGAACGGCCTGATCCGGCGAAGGAGTGCCGGCGGGATTGGATGCCGTGGCGTCCGCTGCCGTGGCGTCCGCTGCCGCAGCCGTTTCGCCGGAAGACGGCACACCGCTCTTGTCATCCTTCATGGTCTGCTCCTTCACCGCAGGTGCGGCGCATCCGGTCAGACAGGTTGCCAGCAGTACGCCTGCCATCAGGGTATTCCACGCTTTTTTCATCATGCGCTCCTGTTTCCGGCCGATTCGTGCATCCTGTCGCGGCATCCAATAACGGCATATCGTGCGGAATCGGCCGTGAGGGTACGGGAACCCGGGCGTCCGCCCGGGTTCCCCTTTTCCTGTTTCACATGCACGTGCAAGCGTTTACGCCTGCCGATACCCGAACCGCAGCATCACATGGCTCAACGGCGGCAACTTCGCTGTTGCGACGGCGCCGTCGATCGTCGGCAGACCGCCCTTGCGGGGTGTGACCGCATCGGGGTTGTCCAGTGTGTTGCGAGCCTCGAGATCGGGGCCGTCCAGCACCACGCAGTCGTGTGCCGTGAGGGCGCCGAAGCTGCGCAGCTCGAGCTCGCAGTCGATGGCTTCCTCACCGTAGTTCGTCAGGAAGGCCGACAGGGCTCCGTCCCCATTGTCCACGATCGCGGACGAAAGGATGTTGGCCTGACCGTACTTGCTGTCAAACTTCCCACAATCGACGATGCCGGTGAGCACCGTGCCGCGGCCATACAGCGACGCCATTTCAAACGGGAAGTAGGTTGCCTGCTTGATGGCCTTGCCGCCCTTTTCGGTGAAGATGGGCGCGATGACATTGACCAGCTGCGCGAGGCACGCGACCTTCACGCGGTCGCAGTTGTTCAAAAGCGTGTTCATCATGCCGGCGAACACCAGCGCATCCTTGAGGCTGTAGATGTCCTCGAGGATGTGCGGCGCCTCGCCCCAGGCGGCGTCGCCCTGGGCGTTCTGGTACCAGACGTTCCACTCGTCGAAGGAGATGTTCACCGTCTTGTTCGAGCGGTGCTTGGCCTTGACGAAGTCGATCGCGGACTTGATGGTGTGGATGAACCGGTCCATGTCGTGATAGCTGGCGAAGAAGTCGTTGCGGCTGTCGGTGCACCAGTAGTACCGGTGCATGGAGATGTAGTCGATGTCCTCGTAGAGGTTGTCGAGCACGATGCGGTCCCATTCGGGGTAGGTCGGCATCTCCACGCTGCTCGAGCCGCAGGCGACCAGCTTGAGCGTGGGATCGATCTGCTTCATCATCTGGGCCGTGACCTGGGCCTTCTTCGCATAATCCTCGGCGGTCAGATGGCAGATCTGCCACGGACCGTCCATTTCGTTGCCAAGGCACCAGGTCTTGACCGCATACGGCGCATCCTGGCCGTTCTTGCGGCGCAGCTCGGCATACTGTGTCTTGCCGGGATGGTTGCAGTACTCCACCAGGTTCGCGGCCTCCTGCGGCGTGCCCGTGCCGAGGTTGACGGCCATCATCGGCTCGATGCCGGCTTTTTTGCACCACTTCATGAACTCGTCTGTGCCGAACTGGTTGGTTTCGGTCGTGCGCCACGCCAGATCGAGCTTCACGGGGCGGTTTTCCTTGGGGCCGATGCCGTCCATCCAGTTGTAGCCGGACAGGAAGTTGCCACCGGGGTAGCGCACCATCGGCACCCGCAGGCCCGCGACCAGATCCAGCACATCCTGCCGGAAGCCGTCCTCATCCGCCGTCGGGTGGCCGGGTTCGTATATGCCGGTGTACACGGCACGGCCCAGGTGCTCGATGAACGAGCCGAACAATGTCGGGGCCACCTGGCCGACCTGCATGTTTCTGTCTGCGAAAATTCTTGCCTTTGCCACTGCTGTTTACTCCTTTACGCTTGAGAACACGACGGATTCGATGATCCACTTCTGGAAGATGCCGTAGATGACCAGGACCGGCACCAGCAAAAGGACCGATCCGGCCATGATGCGGGGCACGTGCGTGTTGATGGCATACTGCTCGTTGAACTTGGCGACCATGACCGTCACGGGCTGCCAGATCTCGTTCTTGATGAAGATCGTTGGCGCCAGGTAATCGTTCCAGGAGCCGATGAACCACAGCACCGCATGGGCGGCCAGCGCGGGCCCGACCAGGTGCAGGATGATGCGGCGGTAGATCTGGAAGTAGTTGCAGCCGTCGATCTTGGCTGCCTCGATGACCGAGTCGGGCACATAGGCCAGGTACTGCTTGAGGAAGAAGATCATCAGCACGTTGCCGGTGAGCTTGGGCAGAATGAGCGGCCAGGGCGTCGCCAAAAGCTTGAGCTCGGAAAAGAGCACGAACTGCGGGATCATGATCGTCGGAAACGGCACCATGATGGCACTGAGCAGCAGCAGGAAGATGACGTGCTTGCCCTTGAAGTTGATCTTGGCAAAGGCGAACGCCGCCGCGACCGACACCAGGGAGCCCACGAAGACCGGCGGCACGGAGTACAGGATGGTGTTGAGGAAGCCGCGCACGAGCGGGATCTCCGACCAGATCTGCACATAGCTCGAGAAGTCCCACACCTTGGGCAGCAGACCGCCCAGGTAGATGTGCATCTTGGGCTTGAACGAGGTGAAGATCATCCAGATGAAGGGATAGAGCATGAAGACGGAGCCGACGGCCAGAAACACGAACACCAGCACGTCAAGCAGCTTTCTTTGCTTTTTCATTGCGCTCCCCCCTTCCGTTGATGTAGAACTGGATGGCTGTCACAATGAACACGATGATGCCCAGCACGATGGAAACGGCGCTGCCGTAGCCGGCCTTGGAGTTCTTGAACGTGCTGTCGTAGAGGTGGATGACGGTGGTGAAGGTGCTGTTGGATGGCCCGTTGTTCGCAAACATCAGGCGGGGTTCGACATACAGCTGCGCGCCGCCGATGATGCCGGTGACGATGAGGTAGAACGTGACGGGCATCAGAAGCGGCATCGTGATTTTCCTGAAGGTGTAGAACCAGCCTGCGCCATCGATCTTCGCCGCCTCGTAGAACGACTGCGAGATGCCCTGCATGCCGGCGATGTACAGGATGATCGAGCCGCCGAGTCCCTTCCAGACCGCGAGGATGATGACGACCCACTTCGTATAGCCCGGATGGCTCATCCAGTTCGGCGGGTTCTGGAAGCCGATGGCGGAGAGGAACGTGTTGATGACGCCGCCGTCGGACATGAACAGGCGCTGGAACACGAAGCTGACGGCAACGACACTCGTGATGACCGGCGTGTAGTAGAGCACGCGGAACACCGTCTCGTAGCGTGTGCCCCGATTCATCAGCGAGGCGTACATCAGCGACAGCACCAGCCCGATTGGTATGCCGACCATGTAGTAGAAGGTGTTCTCAAGGCTCTTCCAGAACAGGGGCGCCTTGAACATCGTGATGTAGTTCTTCAGGCCGACCCACCTGGCCGAGGTGATCTTCTGTCCCAGCGGCCAGGAGGTGAAGCTCGCGTAGATGGACATCAGCAGCGGGATGGTCACGAAGACCAGCAGCCCGATGAGGGGAATGGCCACGAAGGCGTAGCCCCAGAGGTTGTCCATCGCGCGGTAGTTGAGTTTCTTGCCTGTCGGGCTTTTCATGACGGCGCCTCCCGCGATGCCGGATTGTTCCCATTCATGGATGCGGCAATGACGGGCTGTTGCCCGGATCATCGCCGTCATCCTGTTTGTTACCCATCATGGATGCGGCGGAAGAGGTCGTTGACCGGCCTCTTCCGCCGCATGCCGTTCGTACGGGGATGGATGGTTGGCAGGGGTTCATGCTCCCAGTGGATGGCGGTCATGGTTGCCGCGCGGTTCCATCACGGAAACGAGGGAGCGGTTACGGATTGGGGTTGACATCGGCCTCATCCTGGATGGCCTGGTCGAGCAGCGCCTGGGCATTGGCCTGGATGCTCTTGCAGTAGTCGGATGCGCTCATGGGGGTCACACCCTTGTCGCTCTTTTCATAATAGCTCCACACGGCATCCACGCCGGAGATGAAGCCGTCGGAGTGCCACAGGCCGTTGAAGGTGAGGGAAGTCGGCACGCGCTTGCCATTCTGGCCCTTGAGCATGTTGACGAACACGGCGCGGGATTCGGGGAAGTAGCTGTTGTCGGTGAGGTATTCGCCCTCGGCCATGGCCTGGATGTTCGGGAGCTGGCCGCCCTGCTTGGCAAGGTAGCGCTGCACCTCTTCGTCGGCCGAAAGCATGTAGGCGAGCTCGGCGGCGAGCTTCTGGTTCTTGGATTCCCTGGAGACGCAGTAGCCGATGGAGTCCACGCGGCCGGCCCACTTGTCCTGGCGCTCGGCGATGGTGGCATCCTTGTATTTGTCGGAGATCGGCCACGGCGCGACGTCGAAGTCGAACCAGGACTTGTCGGGGTTGACGGCGGTGTCGTTCTCGATCGCCTGGAAGGCGCCGACGTCCCAGGTACCGCAGGGGAAGTAGGCGACGCGGCCGGCGAGGAACTTCAGGTAGCCGGATGTCTCGTCTGTGGACAGACCGGAGCCGCCCATCTCGATGATGCGGGTGAAGCCTTCATAGCCTTCGATGAACGCGGGGGAATCGAACAGCACCTTGGTGCGGTCAGCCGAGAGGTATTCGCCGCCGGCGCCCCAGATGAAGGGCTGCAGGGTGAAGTCCTCCCACAGGTGTGTGCCGTAGACCTGCTTGGAGCCCGCGGTTTCGGGCAGGGTCGGATCCTCGAAGGTCAGGGTCTTGCACAGGGTGGCGAACTCGGTGAAGGTGTAGACCGGCAGGTTGCCATTGGCGTCGATTTCCGGGAAGAAGGGCAGGGTGCCGTTCTTGACCAGGGCTTCGATCTCGGCGCGGCGCTTTTCGATGATGGCGCGGTTGACCGTCATGGACACGGCGGAAAAATCCTTCGGCAGCGCCCAGATCTTGCCTTCGCCGAGCACATTGGTGTCGACGTCGTACTTGTAGAGATTGAGGGCGTCGGGCCAGATCTTGCCCAAGGAGGAGGTGTCGAGCAGGTCGTCGAGCGCGACGATCTTGTCGGCCCATACGCGCTTCTTGATGTCGCCGAGGCCGAGGTAGAAGACGTCGGGTGCGGTGTTGGCGGTGAGGGCGGCCTCGAGTTCGGGCCAGTACTGGTCGCCGGCCACCTGGAAGTTGACCGTGCAGTTGAACTTCTCCTCGAACTTCTTGATGACTTCCTTGTACATGACCTGCTCGTGCTCCTGCGCGAACACGGACACATTCAGGACGACCTTCTCGCCGTCCTGGGCCGCGGGTGTCCCGGACGCGGCGGTCTCGCCCGATGCTTCAGCGGAAGCCGAGGCGGAGGGGGACGCGGTGTCGGAGCCCGCAGGGGTGCCGCCACAGCCGGCGAAGAGGGAAACCAGCAGGACCATGGCAAGGGCAAGAGAAAGGATCTTCTTCATGGGTTCCTCCTTGTTCGGTTTTGTTTTAGCTTTGCTTAAACTATTTTAGATCAAGCAAAACTATTTGATGGACCCATCGTAGCACCGGGAACGACGGCATGTCAACAGGGTGCTCGCTGTTTTTTTATGGCTTTTGTGATTCAAGCTCAAACAATCCTCCATTTTTAGGGCACTATACACAAATTGGCATGCAATTTTTTCCATCTCGTTGACGCTCTCATTTATTTTAGGTAAGATTGTAATATTCAATTCTCAGCCATATCAATTAATTTCGCCCTGTAGGCGCGTCGAATGAAGGCGGGTATCCCACCTGCCAAAGGGTACGGGAAAGGCACCACATGATCCACATCACGGACATGAAGAAGGGCATGCATGTGTTCGACGCGCTGAACTCGGAAGTGCGCATCGAAATCCTGAACATTCTCATGCAGAACGGAGAGACCAACCTCAACCACCTCGCGCGCAGCCTCGCGCTCACCAACGGCGCCATCACGGCGCACATCCGCAAGCTGCATGACGCCGGCCTCATCCAGATCCAGTCGATGCCGGGCGTGCGCGGAGCGCAGAAGGTCTGTTCGCTCAAGTCCACGAAAATCATCATCGACATGTTCGGCGAGGACGAGATCACCAAGAATGTCTATTCCTTCGACATCGGCATCGGCCACTATGTCGACTACAAGATCATGCCCACCTGCGGCATCGTCAACGAGACGGTCATCATCGGCGAGCTCGACGATCCGCGTTACTTCGCTTTTCCCGAGCGCATCAACGCGCGACTGCTGTGGTTTTCCAAGGGGTATGTCACCTACCAGCTGCCCAACAGTCTCAAACCCTCGGAGGAATGCACGGAGCTGCAAATCGGCATGGAGCTGGCTTCCGAAGCCCCCGGCTACACCATGCACTACCCTTCCGACATCAGCTTCCGCCTCAACGGCATTCCATTGGGTTACTTCACAAGTCCCGGCGAGTTCAACGACCGCAGGGGCATCTTCACCCCGGCCTGGTGGTTCCGCAACCTTGGCCAGTACGGCAAGCTCAAGCTGCTGACGATCAACGAGACGGGCTGCTTCATCGACGGTCTGCGGATCTCGGACAAGACGATCAACGACCTGGGCATCTCACCCCGATCGGACATCACGCTGTCGATCGAGGCGGCCGAAAATGCCATCAACCAAGGAGGCGTCTCCATTTTCGGCAAAGGATTCGGCGATTACGACAGCGGCATCACCTGCAAGATGTTCTATCGGGTGGCCGACCGGACAAAAGTCAAAGGATGAGCCCCCTTTGAACCAGGCGACAAGCCGACTCCCGTGAAGAGGGCGAAGCCTCCCGGCCCCGGGGCGCGTCACCCGGCGCAGCATTGCCAAGTCTTTCTGTCACTTTCACACAATTGCACTCGACACTTTTCGCACAGCCTGTGTTATAATGACCATGTTTCAGATTCAGATGCGGCCATTCCGATCAAACCCCAGAGACGAGCGGACGTCCCTGCGGCAAGTCCGCCATGTATGACAGCCGGCGCGCCTTTCTCCCACATGGGGAAATGTGGTGCCGGCAACGGGAGACAGAATGAAGCCAGTCCAAGCCGTACGAAACCGACGCATGAAACGGAACCTGCTCTCCACCCTCATGCTTTCGCTCCTCCTGGCAACGGTCGTGCCGATGTCGGCCCTTACCAGCACCCAGGCAAGCAAGGAGCTCAACAAGACACAGCAGGAGCTCAACGACGTCGCCGCCCAGAAGAAGGCGGCCAAGAAGAATCTGCTCAAGGACAAGCAGGCGCGTGACAAGATCGTCCAGGATCTTGTCGACAAGGGCTATGAAAAGCAGCAGATCGAGGCGCGCATCGCCGAGATCGAGTCCGCCATCGCCACGCTTGAAAACGCCATCGCCGAGGCCGAGCGGGAATACGATGCGCAGCTCGCACTGTTCCAGGCGCGCATGATCGCGATGTACCAGCACAACAAGGCGTACAAGGGCGTGCTTGACTCCTTCAACGGCAACTCGCTCACCGACCTCATCCGGAGCGCGCAGGCGATGAAGACCGTCGCCGCGAGCGACCAGGCGATGATGGACAGTCTCACCGCCAAGAAGCAGGAGATCGCCGACCTCAAGGAACAAAAGGAGCAGGAGGAGGAAAACGCGCAGTCCCAGCTCGAATCGAGCCTCAAGCAGATCGACGAGCTGACCGTGTCGCGCTCCACCGCCGAGGCCCGTGTCAGCAAGAGCGAGAAGAGCATCGCGCAGCTCGAGAAGGAGGAGGACCAGCTCGAAGCGGAAGCGCAGGAGCTCGGGGATCTCATCCGGAAGCTGCAGTCCACCGGCAAGTACATCGGCGGCACCATGCAGTGGCCGACGCCCGGGTACGAGGGCATCTCCTCCCCCTTCGGCTACCGCATCCATCCCATCCTCAAGTACAAGAAATTCCACGGCGGTCTCGACATCAACGCACCGAAGGGGGCCTACATCCATGCCGCGGCCGATGGAACCGTCATCTCCGCCCGCTGGCACAGCGGCGGCTCGGGGTACACCGTCATTCTCGACCATGGTGGCGGTATTTCGACATTCTACCTGCACATCATGAAAGGCGGCATCCTCGTCAAGGAAGGCCAGTCCGTCAAGGCGGGCGACGTCATCGCCAAGGTCGGCAGCACGGGCCTGTCCACCGGGCCTCACCTGCACTTCGAGGTCCGCAAGGATGGCGAGCGCCAGAATCCGCTCAAGTATGTGACAGGCAACTGACACACCCCCTCCCGCAAACACCATGGAGACCCCGCATCGATACGTGATGCGGGGTCTTTTGCATGCCGGCATGCCCCCACCTTTCACGCAGGCATGCTGTCCAACACGATGAACCGGCTGCAACCGGTTCCCGCGGCAAGGAGGCTTCATGGCCAAGGAAAACAAGACGAAATATGCCCTGCTTGGCGTGCTGAGCCTGGGTCCCGCATCCGGATACGACATCAAGAAATACTGCGATGGTTCCATCGCGCATTTCTGGAACGAGAACTACGGCCACATCTATCCCGTTCTCCGGCAGATGGAGACCGAGGGACTGGTCGACCGCCGGACGGAGATGAACGAGGGAAAGGCCCGCCATGTCTACCACATGACGGAGAAGGGGCAAACCGCTTTCCGGGAGTGGCTTGCCATACCCAGCGAGTCTCCGCCGACCCGGTACGAGTTCCTGCTCAAGATGTACTTCTCCTCGGAGATACCGGATTCTATCGTCATGGAGCGGCTGGAGGGATCAAGGCGCTTTTGCGGTGAACTGCTGGGCACCTACCAATGCATCGCCGACCACATGCGGCAGGCGATGGAACGGGACCCGGCCTGCAGGCATAAAACGCGGTTCCAGCTTGCCACGGTGCTGTACGGAATCAGGGATGTCCAGGCAAAGCTCGCCTGGTGCGAGGATTGTCTCACCCTGCTGAAGGAGGAAAGGCCATGAAACGAATCCTGTTCCTGAACGGAAACCCGGACGCCGGCAACGGCGCATTCGACGCGTACTGCACCTCCGTCACCGAAGCGCTCTCCGCGGCGGGCAACGTGGTGCGTCCCCTGCTGCTGCGCGACATGAAGATCGGCGACTGTCTCGGCTGCTATGACTGCTGGCTCAAGACGCCCGGCATCTGCGTCCGGCGCGACGACCATGTCGAAGTGCTCAAGGGCTATGTCTGGGGGGATCTCGCCGTCCTCGCGTCGCCCGTGCGCATGGGCTTCGTGAGTGCGCAGATCAAGAAGGCGCACGATCGCATGATTCCGCTGGTGCATCCGTTTTTGCAGCTATCCGGCGACCGCATGGCCCACCTGCCGCGCTACGAGAAGACGGCACGGACGGGCTTGCTGATCGATCCCGGTTCCGACACCGAGTCGCTCGACATCATCAGCAAGGTGTATGAAGGCGCCGTCTTCCTCAAAACGACGGAACGGCCCGCAAAGGAGGTCGCAGATGAGATTGACGGCATATGACGGCTCTCCCAAGAAGATCAGAAGCAACACGGCCATGATGCTGGATGCCTTCAAGGAGGGCTTTTTGGCTGCCGCTCCCGCCGAGAGCACCCTGGAGCCCGTGAAGCTCAACACGTTTGCCGATCCTGCCGAAGCCGTCCGTTTGTTCGAATCGGCCGAAGCGGTCCTCATCGCGTATCCGCTCTACTGCTATGCCATGCCGGGTGGCGTCATGGCGTTCTTCGAGTCGTTGGCCCCACTGTGCGGGCGGTGCCAGGACAAGCCGCTCTTCTTTCTTGTTCAGTACGGCTTTCGGGAAGCCTGTCACGCCCGACCGGTGGAACGGTACCACCGGAAGCTTGCCACCCTGTTGGGATGTGCCTACGGCGGCACCATCATCAAGGGCAGCTGCGACGGACTGGCCTCCGGCATGGGCGCGCAAAACGAAGGCATCCTGGCCGGCATCCGCGATTTGGGCGCATGCCTTGGACGAACGGGCACGCTGGATCAGACGATGCTGGATGCCTATGCCGCGCCCGAATATACGGAAGCCCAGGATGTGGAGCAGATGCGGCGCACCCTCGAATGGATCAACAAGCATTACTGGGGCGCCATGCTCGAACGAAATGGCGTGTCCTTGGAACAGAGCCATGCCAGGCCTCTCTTGTCGTCAGCTCGGCCATGAGGCGCAACCAGTGGGCGGCTGTGGAAACCCGCAGCTCCTTGCAGGTCGCGTTGTTTGCCAAAGGCCAATATGGCTCGTCACCATCACCTCGTGCCGTCCGCCACTGAGAGGGGTTCCTGCCGCACCAGGAACCGTCGTCCGGTCACGCCCTGCGCAGAAACAGCCACCAGTTCGGATGAAATCCCTGGATCAGCGTCTCGCGCAGCCCCCCGCCTTCCGGCAGCCAGGTGCGAATCATCGGAATCAACCGTTCAAACAGGTCCGGCGGATACCCCCAGTCAAGATCGAGCTGGAACATGTAGTGATTGATGGCGATGATGCCATCGCGCCGCAACAGGGCGGCAAGCGTTTCCAACAAATGCACGAAGGGTTCCTTCACGGACTGCTCGAGGGTTCCCGCCGCCACTTCCCGTTTCAGGATGCGAATCATGTCCGGCAGCACGGCCATCCAGTCCGCATGCACCGTATCGATCCCCTCACGGTCGCACAGGATGGCCTGAAGCACATCATTGGCGCCATGCTGGAATGCAATGACGTCTGTGGAATCCTCGCCAAGCATGCCGGCCAGACGCGCGGCATCCTCCTCGATGAACCGCATCGTGAGCGGAAGTCCGGCTGTCTTCACCAGCAGGCTCTCGGTCAATGAACGGTTCATGTTCGCCGTCACATAGGTGGAACCTGGAAAAGAGCGTGCCATCATTTGCGGAATCATATCGGCGTCGCCGGATGCAATCTCCAGCACCACCGGGTTGGATTCGGGGCGCGATGACTGCGCGCGCTGCCACCGGATCACCTCTTGCCATCGGGCGCGGAAGAAGACCTCGTTGACGACAGTGAATGAATCAATGGGGCGGCATAACAGCGATTCCCAGCACGCCTGCTTTTCTTCCGCGGACATGCGCGCATAGATGTCCATCTCCGACGGCCGCAGCACCTGCTTGGCGACTGTATCGGCCAAGGCGGACCACTTGGCCGGAACATCCAGCTTGATCATCCTGTCCCCCTCCCGCATGTCTCATCTCATGCGCTCATACGTATCAGAGCCGGATCTCGCATGCTTCCCGGGCGGATCGGTAGACGGCGTCGACGATGCGCATCAGGGTCAGGCCGTGCTCGGCGGGAGCCGAGACGGTCTCTCCCGTGCGGACGCAATGGGCGAAGTGGGCGTATTCGCTGTCATAGGAAGGCATCAGCGACAAATCGGGCGTGATGGTGATGCCCGTGCGGGCTGCTTCCGTGAAGAGCTTGAGCTCGCCGTCGCGCCACAATGCGCCACCCTTCGTACCCATCAGCTCGAAATACTTCGTCTCCTTCTCGATGTTCGAGGCCCATGAGAACTCAAACCGGATGGCGGCCCCGTCATGCGTATACAGCGTGCCAACCGCCATGTCCTCGACATTGAACAGACCGTCGCCCAGATTCTTGTAGCCGGGCCGGAGCCGGTGGTCCTGATCGGCGAACCGGCACCAGGTGGCGCCGGTCACGCGGGAGACTTCGGGAAATCCCATGAAATGAAGCACCAAATCGAGATAATGCACACCCAGATCGATCAGCGGGCCTCCTCCGGAACGGGCCTGGTCGGTGAACCAGACGCCCTTCCCGGGAATGCCGTTGCGGCGCTTCCATCCGCACGCCGCATGGTAGATGTCGCCGAAAAAGCCTTCGGCCACCATACGCGCCACATAGACGGATTCCGGCGTGAACCGGTTGTTGAGCGCAACCATGACCTGGCGACCGGTGCGGTCCCTCGCAGCGACGATCTCCTCCGCCTCGGCGGCATTCAGGGCAATCGGCTTCTCCAGGTGGACGTTAGCGCCCGCCTCGAGGCAGTCGATGGCCATGGGCTTGTGCAGCTGGTTCGTCGTGCAGACCGAAACGATATCGGGCTTCACCTCGGCGAGCATCTGCCGGTAGTCGGTGTATACGCGGGCCACATTGTATTTCGAGGCCATGCGTTCCGCCGTGTCGCGGCTGATGTCGCAGACGGCGGCCATCTCGACGCCCGGAAGCCGCGCGTAGTTGGCCAGATGCTTCTTGTCGGCGATGCCGCCCGTTCCGATGCATGCGTAGACAAGGTTCTTCATCGATTGTCCCCCAGACGCGATATGACGCTTGCCGAATTGTTCAAGATGCACCATCGTCTGTTCCGCGATGATCACGGATGCAGCCATGGCGGCTGCCGCCGGAGGTTCCCGCCGTCAGGCGACGCCGGTTGTCCGCTCCGCCGTTCGGCCCGGAATGAGTTTGTCCATGTACCGGATGGTGAAGGCGATGCCCTCGTCGAGCCGATCGCCCTTCCAGGTGTCCGAGTGCGGTTCGATGCTCAGACCCCCGTCATACCCGCGCGCTCGCAGGATGGAGAGGAACTGCGGCCAGTCGGTCTGGTCCATGCCGGCCGGCGGATCGTCCACACGTTTCCCGTCGAGCATGAGCGAGCCCTTGAGGTGCACATGGGCGAAGCGGGCGCCCCAGTCGCCCGTTTCCTTGAGGTAGTCCGCACCCGCATAGATGCTGTGGGAGGGATCGTACTTGATGGCGAGATCCGGCAGGTGGCCGTGGATGAGCCGCCACGCCATGTCATCGTGGATGAAGGTGCCCTTGCGGCAGTTGTAGGTGGCAATGGTCACGCCATGCTTCCGGCCGTGCGCGAGCAGCAGGTCGAGCTGTCGGATGGCGGCGGTGCAGTTCTCATAGTAGGAAAGGCTTTCGACATAATTGCAGCCGCAGACGTACACCGGGCTGCCCAGCCGGGCCGCCGCCTCGATAAGGCCGTAGGCGATGCGCAGCTCCTCCTCGTCGGGCATGCCGTCGGGACGGATGGTTTCCGCCTTCCAGCGGCCGACGGATCCGACGGAGACGCCGTGCCTTGCAGACCAGCGGCGGATCGTGTCCACCTGGGCCAGGAACGCGTCCGCGTCATCGGCCTTGTTCACGCAGAACTCCAGAAAATCGAGCCCCATGGACCGTGCCTTGGCAAAGCTGTCCTCATTCCATTTGGCGATCATGCCCAGATTCATGGCCTGCCTCTTCCTGCCGGACTTCCCTCCGGCCACATGAACAATGTAGCATGGTTCCTGCAGGCATTCATACAATGATGCTGACATTTTCCATCACTTTTTTGTCATCGCATTTTTTTCGATCCATGGACGGCATGTACCGGTGAAAATGGTTACCTCGTGGTTTCGAATCGTTTACACGGCGTTTACATGAAAGAAACCCGATACTCGCCTGCAACATGTAATTGATTACATGGAGAAATATCATAAAAAGTGATTCATAAATATCACATTTTTGTCCAGTGTGAGATGGATGCGGTATGTGGCCACACATGCTATAATGAATCGGGGAATTTCGTTTGATCCCCATACCCATGAATCGATGCCTCCCCTCCGATTCGCGGAACCGTTTCTCCGCTACAGGTGGCAAGCCATGTCCGGCTGTTCGATTCATGATGCCGCACCCCGGACAGGTGCCACACAAAACGTGCATGTCCCGGCGCATTGCCGGGAGAACCTGCGGCGCCGACGCGCGCCTTCAGGACAGGAGAGTCGCGCTTGAAATTCGAGGAATTGAACCTGATCACCCCCATTCTCAAGGCCGTTGCAGAAGAGGGGTATGAAACCCCCACGCCCATTCAGGCCCAAGCCATCCCCCTGCTGCTCGAGAAGCGCGATCTGGTCGGCTGTGCCCAGACCGGTACCGGCAAAACCGCCGCATTCTCGATCCCGATTCTGCAGCTGCTCACCGAGAAGCCGCACAGCGACACACACCGCAAGGCCATCCGCTGCCTCATCCTCACACCCACGCGCGAGCTGGCGCTGCAAATCGGTGAAAGCCTGGCCGCATACGGTCGACATCTGCCCCTGCGCACCGCCGTCATTTTCGGCGGCGTGTCCCAGGTCGCGCAAACCGAGGCACTCAAAAGAGGCGTCGACATCCTGGTCGCAACGCCCGGCCGCCTGCTCGACCTCATCGGGCAGAAATACATCGAGCTGCACCACGTCGAGATCTTCGTGCTCGACGAGGCCGCCCGCATGCTCGACATGGGCTTCGCCCCCGCCGTGAAGCGCGTCATCGGCCAGTTGCCCGAGATCCGGCAGAACATGCTGTTTTCGGCCACCATGCCGCCGGAGATCGTCAAGCTGGTCGACAAGCTGCTGAACGAACCCGCCAAGGTGGCCGTCACCCCGGTTTCCTCCACGGTGGAAATCATCGACCAGCGCGTCTACTTCGTTGGAAAAAAGGAGAAAAAGCTGCTGCTGATCCACCTGCTGCAGAACGAGGAGATGAAGTCGGTCCTGGTCTTCACGCGCACGAAGCACGGCGCCGACCGTGTCGCGAAGGATCTGGCGCGCGCCGGCATCACGGTCGCGGCCATCCACGGCGACAAGTCCCAGAACAACCGCGTGCAGGCGCTGACCCAGTTCAAGGCCCGCAAGCTGCGCGTGCTGGTCGCAACCGACATCGCCGCCCGCGGCATCGACGTCGACGAGTTGTCGCACGTGGTCAACTTCGACCTGCCAAACGTGCCGGAGACCTATGTGCACCGCATCGGCCGCACCGGCCGCGCCGGCATGGAGGGCAGCGCCATCTCGTTCTGCGACGAGGAGGAGAAGGCCTACCTCAAGGACATCCAGAAGCTCATCGGCAAGCAGGTGCCCATCGTTTACGAGCAGCCGTACCCGCTCGACAAGTATGTCGAGCCGGAACCGGTCGAGGCGCCGCAAGGCGCCGGACGCGGCAGGAATGGGCGCAATGGCGGACAACCTGCCCGCAGCCAGGGTGAATCAGCCGAAGCCCGCGGTACACGCCAGGATCGTGCTCCCCAGGGTGCCAACCGCAGGCGTGGCTCCGCCGGCGCGGACGCATCCCCCGAAAGTGGCCGGAAGGGATCGCAGAACAACCGGGACGCGGTCGATTCCCGACCTGCGGAACGACCGGAATCCTCCCGCCCTGTATATGCGGATGGACGTGATGCGGAAGATCGCCGACCGCTCGACCCGGATGCCTATGAGCGCATGGCGCGCCTGCTTGACGGCCGCCGCGGACATACGGCCGGTCGCAGCGGCAATCGCCGCGATGTCGTGCGTGACGCGGGCGGATCCCGCACAGCCGGGCAGGACCGCTCCGGCCAGCGCGCCGCAGCATCTCGCCGCAACGGCAACCGTTCCGACGGCACCGCCCAGCAATCCGGCCATCAGTCCGGTCAGCGGATCACAGAGTCCCGCCGCACCGAAAGCCGCACCGAAGGCGCCGCCCGGCAGTCCGGCCAGTCTTCTGGCAAGCCAGGCGCCCGTCCGGGTCGGAACGCGGATGGCGGGCACCGCCAGCCCGACCGGCAACCGGCCGGGGACTCCCCGCGGTATGTGGGACGCGCCGCCGAGCAGCCCGGCCCCTTTGAAAGCTCCTCCTTCCTGAGCAAGCCGCTGAAGGCAAGGCCGAAGGGGTTGTGATGCGGCTGGCAGCCGAAGGAACCGACAGGCCGAAAGCATTCCGCATCTCAGAACGATCACCACAGCCGGCGGACAACGGGACGCCGGCTGTGGCTTTTTTTCGCCGCAGCAGCCGGCGCGATGCCCGATGACTACCGGCACGGACTGCTCATTCAAGCAGCTTCATCAACCGATACAGCACCGTGATCACCTCTGCGCGGGTTCCATTGCCCTGCGGCGCCAGCAGCAGCACAGGCCTTCCGGACAGCGTCCCCGTCCTGCCCCGCACCAGCTGCAGCTGCACGGAAACCGACACGGCTTCCCGTGATGCGGCATCCACGTCCGCCACGTCGGCATACGCCGCCTGCAGCACATCGATGTCCGACTTCGGAACGGCATGGCCGCGAGCGCGGAGTGCGCGCAGCATCAGCACCGCCATTTCCTGGCGGGTGATGTGCGCCTCCGGACGGAAGGCCGGGCCATCGGCCCGTTGGACGATCCCCAGGCGCCACGCCTCCTGCAGCTCCGCCGCATACCACCTGGTTGCCGGTACATCGGCGAACGCGGTCAGAACCGAACCGGTTCCCGCGGAAAGAGCGGACGGCCTTGTCGGGAGGAAGGCCAGCGTCCGTACCAGCAGCGCGACGAATTCAGCGCGGGTCATGGGGCGTTCCGGCGTGAACTGGTTCCCGCCGGTTCCCCTGGCGATCTGGCGGACTGCCATGCGGCCGATCTCCTGTCGCGCCCAATGCGTGGCGACATCATCAAACCCGGCATCGGAACGGAGTACCGCATACTCGCTGAAATGGGTGGTTTCAAAGGAAATGACGCCGGCCGCCGGGTCGTGGATGCCGCCGGCATACTGCCAGGCCATGGCTTGCGGATTCCACCAGTAAACCCCCAGTCGTTCCGGATCCTGCCCCGCGTGGACGGACGACGGCACGGATATGCGGATGGTCAGCGGCTGTCGGAAGGATGTCACGGCATGGGTCGTACCATTGTCCTCATACGAGGCCCCGAAGGAGAACATGAGACCGCCGACCGGATGCAGCGCGGCATGCGGTGTCGCAGCCAGGGAGGCGCCGCGCTGCAGGATGACATCCGGTGCCAGCAAGCCGCCGTACAGCTTCAGAAAGACCGGGCTGGAACCGCTCCCGACACCCGAAACCGCCATCGGGGGGAAGGCCCCGGATGAAAAAGCGATCGTGGCTGCCCCCGTATCGACCGTCAATGTCCGGCCAGCCTGACCCGCAGCGTCAAGCAGGGAAACGGGAAAAGCCAGGGAGGGATCGCCCGCGTCCGGCGGCACCGCAAGCTGCAGGGTGGCTTGACCGGTGTCCGCCAGCAGATGCGCGACTTCATCCTCCGTCACCACCATGCCCGCTGCCGGTGTGGAT
>JAEXRM010000175.1 GCA_023440865.1 Bacillota bacterium | reverse complement strand
TGATACAACCGTATCAATTGCCTCAACTATATTCCCCTCCTGGACACCCTCCGCAGCCGGCACTTCTGGAAGCATGGGACGAATCCCTTGAAAGGGACGCGCGCATGATGATCATCCTCATTGAGTTTGCGATCGTATTGACAGGGCTTGCGCTTACCGCCGTGCTGTTCCATCGGATGCCAACGCTACCCTGGCCCGATGATGAGTTGGCGGATGGTCCGACGGTTTCGGTGATCATCCCGGCACGCAACGAGGAACACAACCTCCCCTTGCTCTTGGCGGATTTACAGGTGCAAACGTTCCCTGCCTGGGAGATCATCTGCGTCGACGACGATTCGGATGATGCGACCGGCCGCATCCCATTGGACTACGGTGCGAAGCTGATCACCCTGAAATCGAAACCCGATGGCTGGGTTGGCAAGTCGTGGGCCTGCAAGAACGCTGCGGATGCAGCGACGGGAGATCTGCTTTTGTTTCTTGACGCGGATGTGAGGCTGGGCCCCGAGGGCTTGCATTCGCTTGTTTCCGCATATGGGAGACAGGGATGCACCGTGTCTGTTCAGCCGTTCCACAAGACCGAAAAGCTGTACGAACAGTTTTCGATGATGTTCAACCTGGTTCAGATCGCCGCGAACGGCGCGGCATTGCCAAGACCGTGCAATATTGGCCTGTATGGTCCCGTGATCCTAATTTCCCGGCATGATTACGAGAAGGTGGGCGGCCATGAAAGCGTCAAGGATCATGTCGTTGAAGACATGGCGCTTGGTTCGCAACTCAGAAAAGCGGGGTTGCAATACTGCCTCCATACGGGCAACCGGGAGGTTTCCTTCCGCATGTACGCCAATGGACTGCGCAGTCTGCTGCAGGGATGGGTGAAGAATATGGCAACCGGCGCGGCAATCACCCCCGCGTCCGTATTCCTCATGGTTTTTCTGTGGATTGCCTCACTCGTTTCCGTGCCGTTGCAGCTCATCAAGTTCACGATCCTGATGAATGGGGCGTGGCTGGCCATCTACATCCTGCTCTATGTCGTCTGGGCTGTGCTGCTGGCCGCACTTGCCAGGCGAATCGGTCTCTTTCAGGTTTGGAACTTCGTGCTGTATCCGCTCCTGATGCTTGTGTTTCTGGGTGTCCTTGCTGTGTCGGCGATCAAGAAAATCTTCGGCCTCAACGTGACGTGGAAGGGGCGATCTGTCGTGAATGGGGGTAATTCGTGCAAGTAGTCTTTCTTCCCGACACACTGTCACTCCTGTTGTGCTTTTTCGTCTGGCCGGTGCTGCAGGTGACTGCGGCGTTGATCTGCCTGTCCCTGCCCGAACGCCTCTTGTCGCCTGACGCATGCCTGTTTCGCGCACATCGTTTTGAAAAGGAAGGCCTGATTTATCACCGGTTTTTCAAGGTCAACCGCTGGAAGCATCTGCTCCCGGACGGAGGCGCGATATGGCGCAAGCGCGGTTTCAGGAAGAAAAAGCTGGAGAGTTTTTCACAAGAAAACCTGAACCGGTTTCTGGTTGAGTCTGCGCGCGGCGAGTTGACGCATTGGCTGGCGATCCTGCCTTTCTGGGTTTTTGGGTTCTTCACCCCGCCGCGGGTGCTCTGGTATATGTTCGGGTACGCGCTGCTTGTCAACTTGCCGTGCATCATCGCGCAACGGTACAATCGTCCGCGTGTGCGGCGATTGCTCATTCGCATGGCGACAAGGCGCGAGCGGTCGAAATGCCAAAACGGTCCTGAGCACGGCTGAAGTCATGATATGCTGATGCGCACGCCACATGATTTCCCGCTTCCGGGAGGAACGCATGCTCGACTTGATGATCGATCTGAAGAATTATGACCGTGAGGAAACCGTGTTCCATCGTGATGCCGCACGCGCCGTCATCCGCCGGGGTGACACGTTCCTGCTCATCCACAGCCGGTACGGCGACTACAAGTTCCCTGGCGGCGGGGTCAACCGCGGCGAGGACCTGGTCGAGGCGATGATCCGCGAGGTCCGGGAAGAAACCGGATACCTTGTGGTGCCGGACGCCATCCGCAAGCTGGGATGTGTCCGGGAGCGACGCAAGGGCATGGATGCGGACGTCATGGAGATGGATTCGCACTACTACGCCTGCGAGGTGGAAGCCAGTTCAGGCGAACGACAACTCGACCCCTACGAGGCCGAATACGGGTACGAGGTGGTCTGGATGCCGCTGGCGGAAGCGATTGAACGGAATCGCACGGGCGCGGACGAGACGAAGACACCCTGGATCGTCCGCGACAGCCGGGTGATGGAATGGATTTTGACGCAGGAACCGAGTCGTGTTTGTTAATGCGCACATTGTAAGATGCGGCTTTATTTGCTATTGTATCCCAATAGAGGAATAGAGAGGCGTTCTCTTGAATACACGTATCAGTGAATGATGAAAATGAGTCGTTCTCTTCCTCGCAGAGATTACACGCCATACGAAATAACCAACTTCACCGGTGTATCATGACGTGCCAATCTCATGTGTGCTTTGGGAGGAGGAACGATATGGCTCAACAACTATCATTCAACGCCGTCATTGAGAGTGCAGCAAAGCTTCCGCTAGTTCGCATTGACCGAGAATCCTTTCTTTCAAAGAACCTCAAGATGCTGTGTACCCAGCCACAACTGCAAAAGGCACTTTCTGAAGGAACACTCCATGCCGGCATTCCAATCTCGACGCTGGACAGTCTTGCCAATGCCATAATCAATGCAGAAACACTCAAAGTAACCGCAATATCTGCTGCGGCCGGCATTCCGGGCGGGATTGCCATGGCGGCGACAATTCCGGCTGACTTGGCGCAATTTTACGGTTTCGTCATACGTGTTGCGCAGGAATTGGCTTACATCTATGGTTGGAACGAGCTGTTTTCCGAATCGACAGAACTGGATGCGGGAACAGAAACCCAACTCATCCTGTTTATCGGCGTAATGTCCGGTGTTGGAGCCGCCAACAAGGTTGTGGGAAAAATGTTCGGAGAGACGGCAATGAGGGCTTTTGCAAAGAAGGTTGCTGCAAAAGCGCTCACAAAAACGTGGTATTATCCCGTGGTTAAGAAGATTGCAGCAATGCTGGGGCAGAAAATGGTTAAAGCAACGTTTGCCAAGGGTGTATCAAAGGCTGTACCCTTACTTGGCGGTGCCATTTCAGGCGGACTCACACTGGCATCATTCAAGCCGATGGCACACCGGCTTAAAAAGCACCTTTCGACTATGGCGCATATGTCGCCGGAAGAGTATGCCGCATATGAAGCAGCGATTATTGTCGATGAAGATGCCTCGGAGGTCGACATTGAAGAAGTGGTGATTGAACCCGGTGAGACAAACTTTTGGGTCTGCGGGTGCGGTGTTGACAATAAAGGCAAGTTTTGTTCCGAGTGCGGAAATGCAAAACCTGTCGGTCTACCGCAATACAAGTGCGACAAGTGTGCGTGGGAACCGGATGACAAGAAACATCCACCCAAGTTCTGCCCTGAATGCGGAGATCCATTCGATGATGGTGACATTGTGTTGGTGTGACATAATGTACGGCATCGACAGGTTCAAGAGGCTCGGCGCCGAAGCGCCGGGCCTCTCGCCGTACAGGAAGCGCGTGGCGTGGACACGGAGCACGCTGAACTTGCGTGCTTCATGTCTTGTCGAGGCACAGCAAATCCATCATGTCCCCCAGCAGGCGCTGGACGCGCTCTTCCGCAACGGCCGGGGCATGGAACCCGATCGTGAGTGTCAGCCGCTCCTGAAAACTGTTTGCGCCGACGCAGATGAACGGCGAGCGCATGATGGGGGCGACCAGATGGCAATCCTGTACACCCATCGACCCAAAACGGCCAGCCAGCTCATCCAGCGTGCCGAGGTTGGTCAGCTGCGGCAGCGTCATGCCGGATGCGCGTACCGTTTCATGGAGCCCTGCATACATCCTTTCGACAGCCGGCAGCGGCGCCTTGGCGAGCTGTTCCATGCCGGCGGCGGAAGCGGTGCCCGGAAGGGCGTCCTTGATGCCGCACATGACCTTGTGCACCGTCTTTACGCTTTCCGGAAAGGATTGTTCTCCGGACCAGGGGATGACGGCATATTCCATGGCAGACAGGTTGCAGGGCGTTCAAACCGGCCGTTCCTTGAGGTAGCGCCACAGATCGATGGTGATGCCGATCATTCTCGCTGGTTGCGGGGCGGCATGCTTGTCTGCTTCGTTTAGTGTTGATTCCGGGAAAACCGCCTGATGGTCGAATGCCCGGATATAGGCGGCCATCAGCGCGTCATTGACGGTGAAGCCGTTTCGGTGGCACATGTCCCTGAGTTGATGCGTCTGTTCGACCGTCAGGCGGCGGATGATGACACGGGGCTGGTCATTCCCGCCCATATCGCTGGGGAACGCCCACATCGGGCCATCCGGAACGGGGCGCATCTGGGATCCCGTGTCGGTGACACCCAGCGCGGCAAATACCTGGGCCTGGCTTCGGTCGGCCGGTTCAGCCTGCGTTTAGCGGGAGTCGGGCTGTGATAACGGACGGTGGCCTGCTTCCATCTGCGTGTACAGGTCGCCCAGTATTGCGAGATAGGCCTTCAGCCCGCTTCCGTCGGAGCACAGGTGGGAGATCGCGATGATCAGCCGGTCATGGCCGGCACGGAGCAGGCGGCATGCCGCCTGGCCGAGCGTGTGGTCCCAATCCTGCACAAGACAGGCGTCGCTCAGGGCGGCCAGCTCCCCGTCCAGGCAGTGTTGTACCGTGAAGAGGGCCGCGCTGTCCCCTTCAGCCGGCTCCCAGCGGGGATCAGTACCGGAGACAAACCGGCAGCCGAGCACGGGGTGCTGCCGCATCGATTCGAGAACGGCCGCCTGTAACAACCGCTCGTCGAGGTGACCGGGAAAGTCGAGTACCGCCGAGATGACCTGATTGGCCGACAACAGACCGAGGACATGGGCCATGATGTCCTGTGCGGTTGCCGGATATGTCATGGCGATCTCCTTCCGCATGTGGCGGCGGTAATCCGCAGCCATATGTCCGGTTCAGGGTCCCATCCCATGGAGGCATGCGCCCGTACCGCGTTGCGCACGCATGCAAGCGCCTGTCCAAACCGAGATTAGTGCCTACAGGATCATGACGGCTTGAACGCCCACAGCCCATGCTCGCTGCAGCAGGCGAACAGCTTCGCCGACCGCATCTTCGGAAACCGCACCTCCCCGCCCTGCTCCGGATACAGGCGCACCAGCAGCACGCGGTCATACGACACGCACGCGACAAACCGGATGAAATGCTGTTTGCTCATGTCATGGGAAAAGGTGATGTACCAGTCGTCCTCGACCTCCTCGACCGTCATCCGGTGCGCTTCGTCCGCTGGCTTCGGGGTCAGGGGGGCGAGCTTTCTGCCGCAGCAGGTCAGGTCCGCCTCCCCTGTGGCGGTGACGATGTTGCCGCAGGTGGGACAGACGTGGAACCGGATCTTTCTCATGTTGCCTCCGTCCTTGCCGTTGGGGTCCAAATCCCCCGACAGGATATGCTCGATGTCGGTTTCGAGCAACATGGACAGCTCGCGCAGCAGCGACACATCCGGGCATCCCTGCCCGCGCTCCCATTTGGAAATGGTCTTGTCGCTGATGTTCAGGCCCGCCGCGAGCTGCTTCTGCGTGAATCCCTTTTCCCGCCGTAGCGCTGCGATCAGTCGGCCAACCTTGGCGCAGTCCATGTTGCGTACCTCCATGACGGTATCAGCATACGTGAGAACCGGTAGAATTCCTATCCACGCTCCGTAGAGTCCGCAGGCATCAAACGGCAGCCCGAAGATAACCCGTCAGCGGTTGACCCAGATGTTGTCGAGCTCGGTGTCCTTCAGCCCGCGAACCTGCAGCACGCCGCTCGTGACGCCCAGGGACAGCCGGTCGAGGTTCCAGTCCGCACAGCCGCCCATCGACAGCCAGCGGCAGCCGTCGGCGGCATACACCTCGAGGCCGGTGGTGTCCGCCAGCAGGCGCAAGCGGAAGGCGCCTGCACCGGGAATCGGGGCGACGGCACCCATGCAGCGAAGCTCCCTTGACACGGCATCGAAGGCCAGGTCCCAGCCGAACAGGGACAGGGTGAAGCTTGAACCCTGTTCGATACCGCCGCCAGCAACACGGTTTCGCCCATCGCCCGGCGTACCTTCCGGTTCGAACGACACCGTCATCGACAGGTCGTGGGCACCCCGGCTCAGCGGCAGCGAGAAGGGCGACCGGGAGTCGACCGTGAAGTCCGGCAGGGCGTGGGGATTGCGCTGCAGCCGTGCGATCTCCCGGATGGGGGCGGCGCATAGCTGCCACCGGTCGTCGATCCGGCGCAGCGACATTTCCGCTGGAAAGGTCATGCTGCGGTTGAACGCCATCCCCGGCAGATCGAAGGTGTTCCAGGCGATGCGGATGCGGCGCCCGTCGTGGGCGGGCAGATCGGACCAGCTTTGCGCCGCGTAGGCGTGCGTGCCATGGTGGAGCCTTCCCGCCGGCCCCTCTGGCACAAAGCGCGCGCCGTCAAAACGCCCCACCAGGTACCGGTCCGCCGCACCGCTGAACACCCAGCGAACCTCGCCATCCGGCGCCGTCAGCGGGTAGAAATCGGGACATTCCGTGTCCTCCGGCAGATCGAGCTGCTGCAGCAGCGTCCATGCCGTCAGATTCTCCGAATGCAGCAGCGCGTAGGTGCTGCCTTCGAGGTACAGGGCCATGACATAGCCGCCGCCCGGGGAACGGATGACCTTCGGATCGCGGTTCCCGTCGCACAGCTGCGGCACGACGGGATTGGCCGGATGCTTGATGAACGTGGCGCCTCCATCGATGCTGCAGGCGATGTTCTGGGTGTACGGCCTATCCTTCGACATCACCGAGGTGTTGCCCGCGCAGGTGTAGAACAGCACGATGGCCGCATGGTCCTCCGTGTTCAGGCCCAGGCGGTTGTCCCAGTCGACGATGGCGGAGCCGGAGAACATCGTGCCATGCTCATCCGGAAACAGGGCGATGTCCTGCTCCTCCCAGTGGACCAGGTCGCGGCTGGTCGCGTGTCCCCAGTGCATGTTGCCCCAGTCCGTGCCGACCGGGTTGTACTGGAAGAACAGATGGTACTTCCCCTCGTGGAACACCAGGCCGTTCGGATCGTTGATCCAGCCGCGGCGGGCGGTAAAGCGCGTGTGGGGCCGCAAAGGCTCACGGTACAGGTTCGCCGGCCAGGCGGGGTCGTCGCCCGCCCGCATGGGAATCTCCATGTCCGGATCGCATGTGATCTCCAGTTCTCCCTCGCCGAACCGGCCCACATCCACGGCCACCTCGGATACGGGATGCACCGCGTCGAGCCGCAGCTCGAGATCGTGCAGCAGCTTTTCCCCGCGTGTAATCGACAAGACCTTCTTCTGCGCGAGCGGATTGATCTGGAACAGCAGATAGCGGGCATCGTTGCGTCGCTTCATGAAACCTCCCGGCAAGCCGGATGACACCACCCGGTTGCATCCACGAACATCCTATCCGATTTGCGGGCCCGCGGGAATGGCGCAAACGGGACAATCGGCCAGAGGATGTTGGCTTTTCGGCACTGGGCGGGGGAAAGGGGGGGGCCGTATGATGGGATGGAGCCCGCGGAAGGGCTGCTGGCACCTGTTCGGCTGTGGAAGCCGGACATGGACGCCGAAGGAGGAACCCCGCATGATGCAAGTCAAGCACAAGGCCGCATGGATCGTGCTGTTGGTATTGCTGCTGTGCCTGCCGGCCGGATGCGGCCAAGTGGGTGGCGCTGGTGTGCCGGATGGTGGCGGCGCTGCGGACGGTGACGGTCAATCGCCCGCCTCGGTGCAGGCAGGCGGTGCCTCGACCACATCTGCACCGGCAAGTCCCCCCGCATCGGCGGAAGGGACGACCGCGACCAGTGACGGCAATGCATCGGCATCCCCTGCAGCCGGGGCGTCGGACGATACGAAGCGGACGCCCGAGCCATCCGCCGCCACTTCTTCCGAGGGCGGTTCCGGTCAGGCGGATGCGGATGCCGGCACCGGGGACATGCCGACACCATGGCAGTTTTTCGCGATGATGGCCGGCAACGCCGAGGCATTGTCCTTCTCCTACACCGTGACGCCGGTCGAGGGGGAGGCGTGGACCGCCACCTATGCGCGGCAGGGCGACCGTGCCCGCGCGGTGTACACCGCGTTTGACATGAACGGGAACCCGGTGCGGGTGGAGGAGTTCGCCGCGGACGGGGCGACCTGGTTCGCCCTGCCGCAGCAGCGGGTGCTCCACCGGTTCGAGGGCATCGGGGATCACCTGGTGGAGGCGGAGATGCTGCGCGCCGTGAACGGCACCGCATCCGATACCGTTGCCCAGGGCGACACGGCTGTGACGACATATACCGTCGCGTTGCCGCAGGATCCGGACACACCGGTTGCGTATCGCTTCACGATGGGACCGGACGGACCGGTGCGGGTGGAGGTGTCGGTCGGCGGGGAACCCCACCATACCATCGATTTCGGGCCCATGTCGTCAGAAGCCGTGCCCGAAGCCGATCTGCAGCTGCCGGAGGGCTATCGCACCGAACGGTATGATTATCCCTATGAGCAAGCGCACATGCCCCCCTGGTGGGATGGCGGCAACGACATGTAGACAGGCTAACACTCTCGGATGTCCGCATGCAGACAGGCTAACGCTCTCGGATGTCCGCATGCAGACAGGCTGGCGCTCTCGGATGTCCGCATGCAGACAGGCTAACGCTCTCGGATGTCCGCATGCAGGCAGGCTGGCGCTCTGAGATGTCCGCGCCGAACCTCAGCGGTCCGCGCCGAACCGCAGCGGGCAGGCCGTGCGGCAGGCGTTGCAGGCGACGATCGAAAAGCCCCTTGCGTTCTTGGCGTACGCATGGGGCCGGCAGCGCGCCTGCTCGGCCGTCGTGCCGTCGAGCGCACCCGTCGGACATGCCTCGAGGCAGCGCCGGCATGACGGCGGGCACAGCGACGCGGCCGGCTCGTCCGATGCAAGCGTGGCATCCGTCAGGATGGCGCCGACCGTCAGGCGGTTGCCGAACCGGCTGTTGATGAGCATCGTGCTCTTGCCGAGGGAACCGATCCCCGCCAGGACGGCGGCGTGCTTCATCGATATCAAGCCTCGCCCCTCGAGCTTTTGCTGATCCCATGAATCATACGGCCCGTCGCACGGAACCGGGGCGGCGGCTGTGCCGAAATCGCGTTCCAGCGCCTTGGCGGCGGTTAAGGCGATGTTGTCGACCTGCCCGATGCAGACGTCGTTGTAGTGCCCGTACAGGTAGCGGGAGTCGACCGTCAGCAGCGCCGCGGGCAGGGCGACGCCGAATACGACGACCGACCGGCACGCGGGGAACAGGTCGGCGGGAGAATACCCCTTCGGCGCGGCCTCGAACCGGTCGATGGCGGCAAATCCGCACACGTCGGCTCCCAGGGACAGTACCAGCGAACGGATGGCTTCCTTCATGTCGATTCCTCCTGTGTGCGTGATGCGGCATCCTCCCGAATAGGCGCAGGGGAACCGACTGCGTTCACCGCGACGGCCCCTCCTCCCGGGAATGGGCTGTTGGCGCCATTCTATCACGTTTCCCGCAAGATGTGTGCCGCAGACGCCCGTCCGCGGACTTGCGGTACTGCGTCGCCGAAACCCCGGCATGCGCCTTGAACAGCCGGGAGAAGTGGCTCTGGTCGCTGAAGCCCAGCGCGTGCACGATGTCGAGGATCGGGTGACCCGCGTCGAGCATCCGCCTCGCTTCCTCCAGTCGCTGCATGTTCCACCAGGCCATCGGCGTGGTGCCGTAATGGGCGCGGAAGGTCCGGATGAGGGAGAAACGGTCGGTGCGGGCCTGTTCGGCCAACGCCTGCAACCGGACGGGCATGTCGGGCCGTTCGCGGAGCCGCCGGGCGATGGCGCGCATCGCGTCCGGTGCGCTTGCCGGCGGATGCAGTGCCACGGCGGCATCGGCGTCGGCGCACAGGGCCTGTCCGAGGATGTCCAGAACGGTTTCCTCCGGGTCGGCGGTGTCGTCGGCAAGGGCGTCGAAGCATGCAAGGAGCTGTTTGCGGCGCGCATGCGTCAGATCCCGGACCAGGAAGCAGGGCCGGACGGGGACGGGGAGGCCGCTGTCCGACGCCCATGCCGCGTCCACCTGCACCATGCGGAAGCGCCAGCCGGCGACATGGTCCGGCAGGCACTGGTGGACGAAGCCGGCACCGATGAACACCAGCTGACCCTGCCCGACCGCATGCGCCTCCCCGCCGAACCGGACCACGCTGGATCCACCGGTCACCAGCGCGACGCAATGGTGGTCATGCGCATGGGGACGCGTGGCCTGCGCCATGCCGTCGCAGGTCTTCAGCCGCAGCCAGGGACAATCGGGAAAGTGGTCATACCGGATACTTGCCATATGCCATCCATCCGGCCGCACGCACGGTGCGGCCATAGCCTGCGGGGAGCGGATTGCGGCGTGTGCTGCGCTGGAGCGGCGTGTCCGGCGCATGCGCCGGCGCCGGTGCACGGGACGGCATCAATGATGCGGCGCGCCTCATGCGTTGTTGCGGCGGGACCGCCGTGCGCCGGCGAGGCCGTGGCTTGCGCCTGCGAAGCCGTAGCATGCGCCGGCGAGGCATGTCTTGTGCCAGGGCGGATCAACGCAGCAGCCGGAACTGTCCGCACAGCGAGTTCACGCGTTTTTTCGGTCCATACAGGCAGATGCCCAGATACGCGATGGTTTCCGGCGGGGTCATGGACAGCCGCCGGACATAGTCATCATAACACAGGCAGCGCTGCGCCACATCGTCGAAGCCGATGAGCGTCATGCCCTCAAGCGGTTGTGCCAGCAAAGTCCGGTACAGGCTTCCCAGCCGCTCCCGGTCGGTGGTCAGGATGGGGAGCGGGATGGCCGTGACCCCGCGGTGCAGGGTGCCCGAGGCGTCGGCCGGGTCCGGTCCGACGAGTCCGGGCACATGGCTGCCAAGGCTCAGGCCGAGTGCGGCGGCCGTATTGGCCCCGACGCCGGCGGGCAGGGATTCGTCGAGGATGAGCACGCATTTCATGGAATGCCTCCTTGTGACCGATTGGGGCATATGGAGCGGGCAGTGCAAGCGTTCAGGCCGCCGCGCGGCGAACGGAGCAGAAGGCATGCCCGCCGCGCAGGCAATGTCACCGGTCGCCCGTCCTGCGGCCCCGGAGAAAGCATACGCCCGGAAGGCCCTCGGCATCTTGCACGATATTGCGGGCGCCCGACTGTCAAAGAGACCCGTGTGCGGGTATGATGGGAGTGGAGGATGTCATCATGGCGAATTCCCTTGTGCGATTCCGTCCGCCGCTTGCGGTGCTGCTTGCCTGCTGCCTGGCCATGTCCGGTGCGCCTGTCCGGCCGGCGGCCGCCGAAGAAGTCCCGCCCGTCGTGCCGACGCCTGCCGTCATGGTGGCGCAGACCCCGCATCCGCAAGACATCCCCGTCTCCGGAAGCTTGCCTGTGGAAAGCCTTGCGGCCATCGACGCGGCACTTGCCGCAGCCGGCACGGACCGGCTGCTGGTGTCGCCGGATGACGAAGCCGCGGAACGGATCATCGGCATCCCGCGGGATGCCGTTCTGACCGCGCGGTCCGCATCGGATGGCGCCCTGCGTGTCGTATACCGCGATGGCGCGGTCCTGCGCCATGCGGCATACCGGGAACCGGACCGGCTCCGCACCCTGCCGGAGAGCCGGACGGACGGCCCGGGGCGTCCTGGCGTCGCGGCGAGCGTGCAGGCTGTCGCATCCGACAGTGCGGTAAACGTGCAGGCTGCCGCATCCGAAATCGCAGCGAACGTGCAGGCTGCCGTGTTCGACCATGCCGCGCCGGCACGGACAGCCCTCGAGGATGGCAACCGCATTGGTCTTGACGTGCTGCGCGCGCGGACCGAAAAGGTGTCCGGCACCGTCATCGTGGCCGTGCTTGACACCGGCGCGGACCTGTCGCACCCCTGGCTTGCCGGACGCACAGTCGATCCATGGGATGTCGTGGAGGGCGACACGACGCCGCAGGACACCATGGCGCACGGAACCCACGTGGCCGGCATCATCGCCGCCAACACGCCGGACAATGTCCGCATCATGCCGATCCGCGTCTTTCCGGACGACGAGGGCGCGCCCGATTCGCTCGTGGTCGCCGGCATCCATCGGGCCGTGACACATGGCGCCCGCATCATCAACCTCTCCCTGGGCGGCGCCGGCACGACGGTCTACCTGCGCAAGGCCGTGCAGTATGCGATCTCCCAGGGTGTCACGCTGATCGTCTCCGCCGGGAATGGCGGGCATGACCTCACGGGCGAGTATCCCGCCTCCTTCGGGGAGGTCGTGACCGTCGGCGCCACCGGACGCGACGGCGATCTGCTCTACTATTCCAATACGGGGGACACAATCGATGTCTGCGCTCCCGGTGAGAAGATCATCAGCGCGCTGCCCGACGGGCGGACCGGAGCCGAGTCGGGCACGTCGATGGCCGCCCCGCTGGTCGCCGCCGCCGCCGCCATGCTCGTGCTCGAATCGCCGGGCCGCACGCCCGCCCAGGTGGCCGACCGTCTCCGGCAGAACACCGTGGATCTCGGCGCGGCCGGTCAGGATGCGGTGTTCGGTGCCGGTGAGATCAACTTCCGGCAATATGGTCCCGAGCAGGCGTTTGCCGTCGTCGGTGCGGAACGGGCCGGTCGCACGCCCGACCCGGCCCAGTACCTGCCAACGGCGCAGCCCGCCGAAACGGCGGCCTCCCGGGCGGCCGGGCAGCTTGCCACCGTCGATGCGGCCGTCGCGCAGGGGGCAGCCGGCGCGGTTCCCGAGTTCAAGTACGAGATGGGCCTGCACCTCCACGCGGGCCCTTCCGTCGCCACCTTCACCGCCACGGTCGACGGCCTCGCGCGCCCCATGCCGGCGCCGGTGCCCGGGGAAGCGGTGCCATGCACCATCGGCCTGCGCGATCTGGCGGCCGGCACGCATGTCGCGCGCATCGAGGCGCGGCAGGCGGACGGATCCGTGGCGGGCGCCTGGGAGCAGGTGTTCGCGATTCCGGAGTACAATGTCCGCATCCGCAGCGTCGGCTTGGATGGAACCTTCGTCCAGCAGCCGGGGCTGCAGGTGGCGGGCTTTTCCCGTCAGGATGCGCGGATTGCCGGTGTCCCGGTCTCGTCGGCCGTGCGGGAGGGCGTCTGGCTTGCCAACATCGACTTTGGCGCCCTCGCGCCGACCTATGGCGTGCTGCGGGTTGCCAACACCGCTGGCGGCAGCCGGATGGAACCGATCTACCTGCGGACGGTCGGAAACGGCGGCGACAAAGTGCTGGAACCGTCCGAATCCGATGCGTTCGAAATTCGATCCGGCGATGCGCCGGAACCGGTCAACGCATGGGCTTCCCTTGCGGCGCCTTCGGTATCGGCCGATCTGGCCGATCCGGCCGCCTTGTGGGGCGGAGGTGTGGGCATCGCATCGACCCGGACCTGGATGCGGCAGGTCGACTTGACGGCGCAGGGCCCCTCCCTGGGTGGCGGCCGGAGCGGTTATCTGCTGATCGACACGGCGCCGTTCTGGCTGGAGCTGACGCAGTCGGGCAACGCGGCGGGTTCGGGGCAGCCCGCGGGTGTATCGGATGCGGGTGTCGACCGTTGGTGGCATGTCGGCAGAACCGCCGAGATGGAGCCGGTCCTTGTGCTGGGGGCGGACAGCGTTGCGGTCCTGCGGCTGCCGGATGCGCCGGCCGGGGAGACAGCCTACCGGCTCGAATGCGTTCCCGAGGGAAAGACCCTCTCCGGCATCCTGCCTGCGGGCGGGTTGACCCTGTCGTTGCCGGCGGGCACCTATGCCGGCTCGCTTGAACGGTACCGTGCCGCATCCGGCGGCGTACAGGCGGTGGACCGCCTGACGGGGTACCTGGATGTGACGGCGGGCACCACAACCGCCCAGACTTTCTCGCCCGGATTGACGGATCGGATCCGGCCGAGTGACGATGGCGCGGGCATCGTGCACCGGTGGGTGACACCGGGCGGCTTCGACTACCGGTTGTTCGTCGTGGCGGCCGGTGCGCGTGCAGGCGGAACAGCCGGCGTGGTGCTGCCGGACATGGTCCTGACGGAGATGCCGTCCGGCCGGACCTTGACGCGCAGGGGCACGGCCCTGACGGCGCCGGACCGCAACGAGCAGGTGTACGCGCTGGCCGGCGTGCCCGACGGCATCTGGCGGATTTCCTTCCGGTGCGACGCAACGGCGATGAGGCTGCCGGTCACGCCGGCCTTCCTCACGGTGACCGTGCGTGCGGGCCGCCTTGTCAATACCGGCAACACGCCGCCACGCAAGCTGTCCGACTACTATACGTACCTCACGCCCGGCGGCGATGTGGCGTATGACCTGATTTCGGAATTCACGGACGCGGAGCAGGCAGTTCTCGATTTCGAGGCGACGGCGGGATATGTCGTGGACGGGCTGTTCCTGTACCGCGACATGTCCGGTACCGGTCGCGACATCGCCATCACGGCGCGTGACCTGGCCGGCGGTTTCGCCGTTCTGGAGCAGGAGATCCGCATCACGGACGAGGAGCCGGTCGAGCCATCCTACCAGCCCATCGCCGAGATCGACAGCCTGGGTGCGAGCCCCTGGGCGATGTCGACGGTGCAGGCGGCGATCCGGGCAGGCATCGTGCCCGCCGATCTGGCGGACGGGTATCAGCAGAAGGAGCTGCGCGCGTCCTTCAGCCGACTCGTGATGCGCATGGTGGAGGCCCGCAGGGGGGCAGTGGCCGCACCGGCGGGTGTCATGTTCGACGACACCGTGGATCCGGACGTGCACAAGGCGGCTTCGCTGGGCATCGTCAACGGCGTGGGCGGCAACCGGTTCGATCCGGAAGGCGGCCTGACCCGTGAACAGCTGTGTGTGATGCTATACAACGCGGCGCGGGTGCTCAGGCCCGGCATGGCGATGCCGGCCCGGGTGCCGGTCTTCTCGGACGCGGGTGCGGTGTCGCTCTGGGCGGGGACGGCCGTTTCCTTCTGTTCAGGCTATGGCGTCATCCAGGGCGTCGGCGGCGGGAATCTTTCGCCGAAGGGCGCCGTGACGCGGGAGCAGGCCATTCTGATGACCCACCGGCTGTTTGTGCTGACGAAATGACAGCCACGCCGAGGGGTTTGCCGGGGTGAGGTGCGCCTGGCTGGCCATCCGAAGCCGTGACCCCGTACGGGGGACGGCGGTCGGACAATCATGGCCGCCGCCTCTCAGGCGTGGCAGCAACCCCCGCCGCAGACGTGGGCGTTGGGACAGGCGGTGGCACAGGTGTCGCCAGCGGGAGCGGCGGCGGACAGGCTGTTCCGCTTGAGATAGCGCGTGGCCGGATTGCGGGCCCCGCACTGCGGGCAGGCGATGTTGCCGCTTGTGCGGTCCGCGATGGAGGCCTTCTGGTTGTAGTCCGTGCCGCAGGCGGTACAGGTCAGATCGTAGTAAGGCATGACGATTCCTCCGGTATGGATGGTTGTGTGTTCATTGTACCGGGTGCCGTCGCCGTGGGCAAGATCCTGAAGTCCCATGGTTGCCGGATGGCGGCCATGTCGGTGCTGGCGTGCCTGCGCCCGTCTCCAAAGGCGGAGGATGTCCGCCTGCCGGTGATGCGCCGCTGTGTCAGGCAAAGCGGATCGCCGTCGCGCCCTTCGACTTCCAATG
Source organism: Bacillota bacterium (assembly GCA_023440865.1). GTDB lineage: Bacteria > Bacillota > Clostridia > DSM-8532 > DSM-8532 > JAEWSN01. The sequence continues at coordinate 59,758 of JAEXRM010000175.1, read as the reverse complement.
ATCCGCCCAGCGCGCCCTGGTTGCGGTATCCGCGTCGGGTTGGGCTGCCAGCGCCGGATCCAGGTCGAGGGCGCGGTGCTTGGCAAGGCCCATCCGGTGCCAGGGAAGCACCTCGACGCCCTGGATGCCGGGCAGGCGGGACAGCCGCACCAGCTCGTCCAGATGCGCCGTGTCATCATTGACCCCGGGGATCAGCGGTGCCCGGACCAGCACCGCGGCACCCCCCTCCAGCAGGCGCTGCAGGTTGTCCCGGATCAGGCGGTTGTCCTGGCCGGTCCACTGGCGGTGCAGCTCCGGGTCCGTCATCTTCCAGTCGAACAGGAACAGGTCGACCAGGGGAAGCATCCCGGCCAGCACAGTCCAGGGCGCATGCCCGCATGTTTCCATGCAGGTGTGGATGCCCTCCGCGCGGGCCGCGGCCAGCAAAGCGGAGACAAACACCGGCTGTGAGAGCGGCTCTCCCCCCGATACGGTCAGCCCGCCACCGCTGGCGGCATAGAAGGCCGTGTCGCGCCGGACAAGCGCCATGACTTCATCGGTTGTGGCGCGGAACCCCTTGATCGTCCTCGCTCCGGATGGACAGGCCCGTTGGCATGCGCCGCACGCCATGCAGCGGGCGCGGTCCGTATGGCTGCCGTCGACGGCTCCCGACGGACAGGTGATGCCGCACAGGCCGCAGGCCGTGCAGCGGTCCGCATGCACGAGCAACTCGGGCCGGAACGCCTGGGATTCGGGATTGTGGCACCAGCGGCAGCGAAGGGGGCACCCCTTGAGGAATACGGTCGTGCGGGTGCCGGGCCCGTCCTCAAAGGAACTGCGCTGCAGGTCGATGAGCATGCCGGATGCTGCCGGGTCGGTTTTCGGAACACTGCCTGTCTGCATGGAACCTCCTTGCCTGCCGGGGCCGTGGTGGCGTACAGGCTCCGGTCAATCGTGCAGGGTCCGTTTCAGGATGTCGTGCTGCACGCTTTTCTCCAGCTCGATGAAACGGGCGCTGAAGCCGCCGACACGCACGATCAGGTTCTGATGGCGCTCGGGATGCGCCAGCGCGTCCTCGAGATCGTCCCGGTTGACGACCGTCAGCATCGCCTGCGTGCCGCCAAGCGCGAAATACCCCTCGATCAGCCCGCGGGCCCGCCGGCCTCCATCCTGGAACATCGAGCGGGAAAACTTCATGTTGTGCGAATAGCCGGCATGGTTGTCCGCGGGAATCCTGGCAAGGGAGGCCATCATGGCGGTCACGCCGCGGTTGTCCCTGCCCGCGGTGGGAGTGCTGCCATTGGCCAGTGGCGCTCCCCGGTGCCTGCCATCGGCGGATGCGCCGGTTTTCCTGCCCAGTTCGACATTGTACCAGTTGTTGATGTTGACCAGCAGGAAGTAGTCGAAACCCAACAAGGGAGCCAGTCCCATCGCATGTTCGCATGCGTGGCGACTGACGCGGGCGAGCATGCCGTCCGCGTCCGTGTCGTCGTTGCCGTAGGCGGGCACCGCCAGGCACTGCGACTCGAGCGCCCCGTACCCCGCAAAATCGTTGTCAAGTGCCGCGACCAGCTCGTCAAGCGTCATCCGGCGCTGCTCGAAAACCAGCTTTCGGATGGCGTTGAGACTGTCCGCGGCATTGACCATGCCGAATGATTCGATGATCGAGCCGGTCAGACAGGTCCCGCGGTCGAGGACAGACCTGCCGGATGAGAGCGTGCCGTCGAACAGCAGGCTCATGAGGTTGAGGGAGGCCATGTCGCGCTCGACCTCATACTCCACCTGGTGGCGGCGTCCCAGCTGCAGGATGAAATGCTCCACCTGGCGTGAATAAGCCGTCCACAGGTCCTCGAAGGTCCTGAACGCGTCGATCGGTCCGGTCGCAAGCCCCGGCCGCAGGCCGGTCAGCGGATCGAAACCGTCATGCAGGGCCACCTCCAACGCCTTGAGCAGGTTCAGCGAGCAGTTCGGAGAGCCGATGGCCCGGTGGTCGATGGCATACTCGCCGCACCCGTATGGCAGATAACCGAGCGCCTCGTCACGGGTCACGCCGAAGGCCCGCATGACGGCCAGCACGTTCACCTCGTCATTGTAGAGCATGGGGTAGACCCGCCCCTCGCCGAGAACGGCGAAGGCCTTCTCGATCAGTGCCGGATTCATGCTCCGGTGCATGCGCAGCGTCAGCTGCGGTTCGGTCTCCACCACCGTGCGGGACGCCTCCATCGCGATCAGGGCGAACCGGTCGGCGTTCTCCGGGTTGCGCCGGCCAAGGCCGCCAACGATGACGCGTGCGTTGAATTCCGCAATTTCCCCGGCAGCCTTCCTGCGCTCGACCATCAGCAGCCATAGCGCCTGTGTGAGGGCGAGGGCATCGGCTTCCGTGATGCGGCCCGCGTCGAGATCCGCGGCAAGCAGGTCGCCCAGGGCCACGTCCATGCGTCCGTAGTTCACCGCGAAGGAAGCAAGGGCGTACAGCCACAGCAGCTGCAGCCCGTCACGGAATGTGGCGGGCGGTTCCTTGCGCAGTCGCTCCAGTGTGCCGGCCAGCGCACGCATGTCAGCCGGATCATCCGCCTGGCCGCTGTCGGCCAGTGCCCTTGCCTGGTCCGCGTAGCGGGAAAGGAGGCGGTCAAGGCTGTCGAGTCCCATCCGCATGCCCGCGTACAACGCGGTCGCGTCGTGCTTGAGCGCTGCCGGCGGCGTGTGTCCGTCCCGGGCCGTGCGGGTTTCCCCTGCGGGCCCGGCCGCCGTCCTCGCCGTATCCGCCGCATCGATGTCCGCGCGCAGGCCGGGCAGGCCACGCCGGATGAGCCGGTCGTAGTCGAGGCAGGCACCGGCGACACGGCCGCCCATGTTGGCGATGCTGTTGGCCGTGTCCGCCAGCAGCCGGGACGGCAGGCTGCGGAGCATCACCCCGTCCGACAGGACTTCCCCCGCCGGCAGGTCGTCGTCGAGGAATACCTTGTCACGCCAGTAGTCCCACAGGCCGGTTGGCTCGGGGATGCCGGCCGCCCGGGCACCGTCCCGGATCCGTGTGCGCTTGCAGTAGTAAAGGGAACCGCCATTTGTGTTCTCTGTGCCGAATCCCACCAGCGGGTATCGGACGCGGCCGGCCAGGCGATCGCCCGGCACAAGCGGCTGGAACATGCCGTCGTACTGCACGGCGAGACAACAGGCCTCCCGCAGCGCGGGCGGATCACCCGCATGGAGGCGGTGCGTCTCGGTAAACGCCTCGGCATGGGCGATGGCCTCGAGGAAGCGGGAAACGGCGTCGGTAGCGGTCGCGGATGTGACATTGCGCATGAAGGCCTCCTGCATGCTTCGCATGTGCCGGTGCGGCACGTGTTCCACCAAACTGGGACATGCCGTGTGAAACGGTTTCCCTGGCACGATTGTATGACACGTCTCGTTGGGAAACATGCCAACATTTCATGAAACCTGTCAGTATTCTCAATGACGGGGAGAGGTGTGCTATACTGGAGTCCGGCAGCCGTCAAGCCGTACGGCGGCAGATTCGGGCCCGGGCGCGCGCGGAGCGCGCCAGCAGGCAAGCGCGGGGAGGCGGAGGATGCATCCGGAATTGTTTCGCGAAGTCACGGTGCGCGACACCGACCGCGTGGTCCCGTACACCCTGTGCCTGCAGACGCCGGCTGACTATTTCGTGCCGCACCGGCACAACTACATCGAATTCTCGTATGTGATCGGGGGAGAGGGCATCGAGGAGACCGACGGGCAGGTGCATCCGCTTGTGCCGGGCACCTTCTCGCTGCTGCTGCCCGCACAGATTCACACCCTGCACGCCCGGCCGGAGCATCCGATTTCCTTCTATGTCGGCGGTGTGTCACTCGATGTGCTTGCCGCGCTGGAACCGGTGGCGGGCAACCTGGAAAGCCGGTTGCTGGAGGCGCCGCCGGAACTGCCCTCCCATGTGCGGTTTCGCGACGCGGATGCCGCCCGGGTCGGGCAATTGTTTCACGAAATGCTGGAACGGGTGTCCGGGGAGGACGCCTGGGATCGGATTCGCTTTCTGGGGCGCTTGCTCGAGGTGTTCGCCTTGTTCGATGGGCAGCGCCGGATCGGATGGCCGCAGGCGGTTACCCGGAAGCCTCTTTCGTCCGGCGTGGCGGAGGGAACGGCGCCGGTCTGCGGATCGCCGGCCGTACCGCAGTCATCCGACTTCCGTCACATTGTCCGGTATGTCCGGCTTCACGCGAACGAGCCGATCTCGCTCCGCATGCTCTCCGAGCGGTTTCATCGCAGCGAGTCCTCCATCAGCGCCGGCTTCCGGCGTTTGACGGGCGGCAGCTATCTCGATTTTCTCCATGATCTGCGCATCCGCGAGGCATGCGCCCTGCTGCGGGCCACATCCCTGTCCGTGACCCAGGTTGCCGTCGAGGTGGGGTTTGAGTCCTATGAAACCTTTGCCCGTGTATTCCGGCAGCGCAAGGGCATGTCCGCCCGCGCCTTCCGACGCCGGCCTCCCGGCGAATCGCCGGTCAGCGGTTCCGTGTGCCCTCCCGGCCCGGCGCAGACGCTGCCGGATTGCCCTTGACCCCGTGCTGGATCAATGCTTCGGCCAGGGCCGCCATGGTTTGCGGCGTTTCCCGCATGCCGGTTTCCAGCCAGGTTTCGAACAGCCCGAACCAGGAGGCGAGCACGAAGGAATGGAAGTACGCCCGGTCGAAGTCGATGGAACCGCCATAATAGCGTCCCCATTCGTTCAGGCATGTTTCCCGGACGAGGTTCTTGAGCCGGTTCACGAAGCTGCTGTCGCCGTTTGGTCCGAGCAGCACCGTGCACATGGGCGAGTTCTCGGCCAAATAGGTGAACAGGTCCACCAGGATGCCGTAGGCTGATTTCCAGGTCTCTCCGGGATCATGGGCCTTGAGGATGGCCAGGATTTCCGCACCCATTTCCGCCTCAACCTGCTCAAGCAGGTCGTACAGGTCGCGGTAGTGCAGGTAGAAGGTGCCGCGGCTGACATCGACCCGTTCCACCAGCTCGCGCACCTTGATGTCTCGGATCGGCTTCTCGCGCAGCAACTCCGCAAGACCCTGGCGGAGCGCCTGTTTCGTCTTGCGCACACGGCGGTCGACCGGTGCGTTGTTCATGATGTCGCTCATGCGGAATCCTCCATTCGACACAACTTGGGATGATTGTTCAGCAATGGCCGGCGAAGGCGAAACTGCATATTGCCCCAAACGGGTTGCCGTCCTATCATGTGATTGTAGTATGCAAATAGACAGCGTGTCAATTATTGAAATTCATGTCTGCATATGTCCGACATAAGCCGGACACGGATGCGAGGGGAGCACCTGCTTCCGGTAGTAGGGGGGATATCATGCAACCGATTGAAACCATTCTGGAGAGCCAACGGGCGCGGTTTGCCGGTGGCACGACCCGGGAGCCGGCCTTTCGCCGTCGCCAGCTCGACCTGCTGCAGGCGGCCATCCGCCGCAACGAGACGGCGATTCTGGAAGCGCTGCACCAGGACCTGGGCAAGTCCTCCTATGAAGCCTACATCACGGAGGTGGGCCTCGTCCTTGAGGAGATCGCCTATCTGCGCGCCAACCTTCGCAGGCTTGACCGTCCGCGGTCCGTGCGGACGCCGATGACGCTGCTGCCCGCACGCAGCCGCGTCTACCGCGAACCCTATGGTGTGGCGCTCATCCTGTCACCCTGGAACTATCCCTTCCAGCTGGCGATGACGCCGCTCGCCGGCGCGCTTGCCGCCGGCAACTGCGCCGTGCTCAAGCTCTCCGATGATGCCCCGCACACGTCCGAAGTCATCAAGCGCCTGCTGGCGGCGTGCTTTCCGGAAGATTACGTCGCTGTCAGGACCGGCGGTCGTGTGGAGAACCGTTCCCTGCTCGCCCAGCGGTTTGACACCATCTTCTTCACGGGCAGCGTGCCTGTCGGACGCTTCGTGATGGAGCAGGCCGCGAAGCATCTGACGCCGGTCACGCTCGAGCTGGGCGGCAAGAGCCCCTGCATCGTCGATGAGACGGCCGATCTCGAGCTGGCGGCCCGCCGCATCGTCTGGGGCAAGTTCATCAACGCGGGGCAGACCTGCGTCGCGCCCGACTATCTGCTGGTGCACGAGTCTGTCCGCGACCGGCTGACGGACCTGATGCGGCAGTGCATCCGGTCATTCTATGGAGACCAGCCCCACAACAATCCACAGTACCCCCGCATCGTGAGCCGCCGGCACTTCGACCGGCTCCTGACGCTGCTCGGCCGGGGGCGCATCGCCCACGGCGGCATGTCCGATGCCGACAGCCTGCGGATCGAGCCGACCCTGCTCGCCAATGTCACATGGGACGATCCCGTGATGCAGGAGGAGATCTTCGGGCCGATCCTGCCGGTGCTGACCTTCCGGACGCTCGCCGAGGCGGAGGCGCTGATCGGGAGCCGGCCCAAACCGCTGGCACTGTATCTGTTCACGCGTTCCCGCGCCAATGAACGCCATGTCATCCAGCATGTCTCCTATGGCGGCGGATGCGTCAACGACACGCTGCTGCACCTGGCCAACCCGCACATGCCGTTCGGTGGCGTCGGGGAAAGCGGCATGGGCGGATATCACGGGGAGGCGAGCTATCGCACGTTCTCCCGTGAAAAGAGCATGCTGCATGGCGGGGGCCGGATGGACAATCCGCTGCGGTACCCGCATCACTGGCACCGGTTCAAGCTCATGAAACGGCTGATGAGGTGACGGGACTGCCGCGGCGGATTGCGTTCGCACCTGGCCGCGGAGAAATGGAAACGCCGCATGGGGAGGCCCATGCGGCGTCATGTCGAATCTGTTCTCCGGGTGCGGCCAACGGCGTCATGTGTTTGCCGCAGGCCGGATGAACCGCAGGAAGTCCTGGATGTGCGCGTCCCAGTATTCCCAGGTGTGCGCACCTTCGTCCTCCACATACGTGTAGTCGAAGGGATTGCCCGGCAGCGCCTGGAAGAAGTCGCGCGTGTAGTGCGCCGGCGCCAGCAGGAAGTCATCGCGTCCGATGGCATGGTAGATGCGCGGGAACGGTCCGCCGGCATCGGCCAGACGGCGCGCGTTGCCGTACACATCCTCCTCCGAGCCCGCGAGTATCCGACCGTCGAACATGCGGTGGAACATCGCCGCCCAGCGCGGATCCTGGTTGGCGGGATCCGCGGGATCCTTGTCCGTATCCTTCGGCACATGGTTCAGGGCGCCGGCGGACAGGCACCCGATGGCCGCGTAGTTGCCGGGACGCGCCAGGCCGATCTTCATGCAGCCGGCGCCGCCCATCGACAGGCCTGCGATGCAGTTGTCCTCCCGCTTTTCGGAAAGCGGAAAGAACCGCCGCATCAGGGCGGGCAGCTCGTCGGCGACATAGGTGAAGTACTTGCCGCCGTGCGCCATGTCGGTATAGCCCGAGAGGTGCACGTTCGGCATCACCACCGCGAGACCGAGCGGCGCGACATATCGCTCGATGGACGTGCGGCGCTGCCAGATGGTGTGGTTGTCGCTGGCGCCGTGCAGCAGCCACAGCACGGGATGCTTCTCGGCTCCACCCGCGGTTTCCATGCCGATGAGACGGTTCGAGGCCTGCGGCAGGATGACGTCGACCGCCGCGCACATGCCCAGCGACTCGGAAAAGAAGTTCGTGTGAATCAGAGCCATCCCTGCGCACCTCCCTCGGGTTGCGTGACCGGCAGCCATGCGAGCACGGTCTGGATCTTCTCGTCCCAGTACTTCCACTGGTGGTCGCCGGGGGATTCCTCATAGGTGAATGGGATTGCCAGCTGCTCGAGGTGTGCCTTCATGTCGCGGTTGTGCTGGATGAGGAAATCCTCGGAGCCGCACCAGATGTAGATGGCCGGCTTCGGCCCGTTTCCGGCCGCCAGCTGCCGGGCTGCCGTGAACAGATCGTTCACCCCGCCGCGGACCTTGTCCGGATCGCCGAAGATGTCCTGCCACAGGTTTGTGGATTCGTGGGTCTTCGGGTTTTCACAGAGGGTTGCGACATCGAGCCCGCCCGAGAGCGCCGCGACTGCGCCGAACGTTTCCGGCGCGCACAGGCCGCACTTGAGCGCGCCGTAGCCACCCATGGAAAGCCCCGCCGCAAAGGTCTTTTCCCGTTTGGTCGTGATGTTCGGAAAGAACGCGTGCACGACGGCGGGCAGCTCCTGCGAGAGATAGGTCCACCATTTCTGGCCGACCGCCATGTCGGTGTACCAGCCCAGCTGGGTGCTCGGCATCACGACCGCCATGCCGTATTCGCTGACATACCGCTCGATGGATGTGCGGCGCTGCCAGATGGTGTGGTCGTCGCTCATGCCGTGGAGCAGGTACAGCACGGGCCAGTCGCCCTCGTCGGCGGATTTGCCCGCCATGCCGATCTGCCCGCGGGTAGCCTGCGGCAGGATGACGTCCATCTCGACGCACATGCCCAGGACGTCGGAAAAGAAGTCGACGTGCAAGAGTGCCATGTTTCCCTCCCTGTGTTGCCGATCGGATTTGCCGGTTCTTCGGTGATGCGTCCGGCGGGAGCACAAGCCCTGCCGTGTGGCCGCCACACGGATCACCGGATTGCCGTGATGGCCGGCATCACTCCGCTTCCGTCAGCCATGCGGCGCTGTTGCGGATGAGCTGCTGGAAGCCGGGAACCGCGAACGAGCGGCCGTCGTGACCCGGCGCAAGGTACACGATGCGGCCGAAGCCGTAGCGGATGACCCAGCCGGCCGGGTAGGTGCGTCCGTCGAGCTCGAAGGCGAGGATGTGGTTGCGGGGTGTGAACGGGTCCAGTTCGAACTCGTACGGTTCGTCCTGCATGTCGAAGGGCTCGACGCCCGCCGTGACGGGATGCGGGTCGCCGACGGCATGGAAGTGCAGGGTGGTGTATGCCTCATGCTTGGTGAAGGCGCCGCCCTGCATCGGCAGCAGGAAGAACGGATCGCGCGTGATGATGCCGCTGTGCAGCGTCAGCAGGGGTCCGCCCTGCGCCACCCAGCCCTGCAGGGCCACGGCCGCCGAGACGGTCCCGCGGTTTTGCCAGTTGTCGATGTAGTTGATCACCAGATCGTATCCGGCCAGCGTTTCGGCCGTCAGATCCGGATATGCCTCCGAGAAGGTCAGCTCGAAGCCTGAACCAAGCGTTTCGCGCAGATGCGGTTCCGCCGGCGTGAGGGGGTGCCACAGGACGGAGGTGTGGTCGCCGAGAATCAGGATGCGTTTGTGCTGCATGGTGCCTCCTTTGGCTGATGCGCGGTTGCGCAGTCTTGGTCGGATGGGCGCGCGGACATGGCATGGGCGGTCTGCGTCAGTAGGGCCAGATCTTGCCCGTGTAGTCGATCAGCTGCAGGCTGTCCTCGTCCGCCAGCGGTTCGAGCCAGTGCGAGACGGCGCATTGGCCGGCGACCTCCGGTTCCAGGTCGCCCAGCAGGTTCTTTGTGCCCCCCATGTAGGAACGGACCCAACCCGGGTGATACAGGCGGAAGGTGTAGCCGGCCGGGCGCAGCCGGTTGAACAGGATCTTCACGTACATGTTCAGGGCCGCCTTGGACATGCAATAGCCGAACATCTCCTGCCGCTGGCTGGCGGTGACGCTGCCGGCCTCGCTCGAAACGAAGCACAGGCGCTTGACGGTGCTGTGGGCGAGCAACGGCAGGAAGCATTCCACCACGCGCGCCGCACCGAGGGCGTTGACCTCATATGCCGCGCGCATGGCATCGTACGGCTGCGACAGGCCCTCTTCCGGCGGCGCGCCGGGATCGGGAGCCTGCCTGTATCCGGCTGCGATCAGCTCGCCGCTGCGGGGCAGCGGGCGGCCGACGATGCCGGCATTGTTGATGAGCATGTCGAGGGAGTCGGTGCGTCTGCGGACTGCTTCCGCGGCAGCCTGCACGCTTGCGAGGTCCGACACGTCGAGCGGGATCCGGATCAGGCGGTCCGGGTACAGGGCTTCAAGATCGGCCAGTTCCTGCCAGCCCGTCAGGTATTGGCCGGCATATACGACATGGCCCAGTTCCAGCAGCCGTCCGGCGGTGCCGATACCCAGCCCGCGGTCTGCACCCGTCAGCAGCACGTTCATTGCAGCAGATCCCCCTTTGCGGCGTTCTGCAACCATTCTATGGACTTGCCGCAGGGGGCGTCAATGCGACAAAGCACACGTTTTCACCGACAATCCTCGCCGGTTTGCCGCCGTTCAAACCGGCGACGCAAAGGCGCCGTGCCTGCCCGTGTCCCGGTGGTCGCCAAAGGGAAAGGGGGGGCCCTTTTGGACCCCCCCTTGTCTTGTCGTTGATGGAACCGGTTGTGCGACGCTTGCGGGCAAGCGGCGTGCGGCCACCTGTTCCGGTTCAGCTGCGCAGTCCGGCGACCATGCGCCGCAGCTCGTCGGCGGTTTGCGCCACGTTCCGGGCCTGGTCGATCATGGAATGGGCGCGCTGGGTCTGCTGGTCGGACAGGGCGGCGATCTCCTCGCTGCTGGCGGCCGCGTCCTGCGTCACCGCCGAGATGCGCGCCACCTCGGTGACCGCGACCTCGCTGGTGGAAAGCATCTCCTCGATCGCCGCGGACACTTCGCCGATCGAACGGTCGATGTGCCCGGAACCTTCGTGGATGCGGGTGAACATGGCCTGCACGTCGTTGACCGCCTTGTCCATGCGCGTGTTGATCGCTCCGGTGTGGCGGATACGCTCGGTGGTGGCAATCATGTCGGTGCCGATGTCACGCACCAGGACCTCGATGTTGCGTGCCGCCTGCTGCGAGCCTTCGGCCAGCTTGCGGACCTCCTCGGCGACGACGGCGAAACCGCGTCCCGATTCACCGGCGCGCGCCGCCTCGATGGCCGCGTTGAGGGCAAGCAGGTTGGTCTGCTCGGCGATGCCGGTGATGAGCTCGACAATGTCCCCGATTTTCTTCGACCGTTCGGTGAGGGAGCGCAGGGCCTCGTCCAGGGAAGCCTGTGCATCCCTGCTGGCCAGCGTGCAGTCGTTCTGCTCGCGCACCACCTTGTTGGCCCGGTCTACGATATCCCGGAACGAGACGGTCTGACTGTTTACGTCGGTCACATTCTCCGAGATCTGCGACAGGGCCTCGGACATCTGCCGCACGAGGGAAGCGGCACTGCTGGCGGCGTGGGCGGATTCCGTCGCCCCGTGGGCGAGACCGTCGATGCTGGTGTTGACCTGATCCGAGGCAACCTTCGCCTCACTGGCGGAGACATGCAGCGACTCGGAGGCGCCGGCGAGCGATTCGGCCTTGCCCAGCACGCCATCGGCCACGCTGTTGAGGCTGGAGACCAGTTGGCGACTCTGCGCGTCGTTTGCGATGGCGGTCCGCAGCAGCTCCGCCGCGATGCGCGCCACCACGAAGGAGGAAACGGCGGCGATCATGAAGCAGACATAACGGGCCACAATCGACGAGGTGCGTGTGGCCGCGGGGATCTTGTCCGGTTCCAGGATGATCATGACGGTATGCGCGGCGATGGTCAGGAACGAGGCATACAACGAGATCAGCGGGTCGAAATACATCAACGCGAGGATCATGATGGCATACAGGTTGGCATAGGAGTCGGCGACACCGGGGATCATCAGGTGGTAGATGAACATGATGGCGGCAACCATGGTCACGCTGACATACCGGCTGACCGGCAGATCGCCGAAACGGCGGAAGAACAGCCAGCAGGCGAGGATGATGCCTGCATTGATGGCAAGCTCGATGCCGATGCGGCCGTACGTGATGCCCGCACTGGCCCGTCCGGCCGCCAGCTGGGCTACCGTCGCGAGGTTTCCGAACACGGTGATCAGGATGATGGCGATGAGCTGGCGGGTGTGGCCCTTGCGCGTGTTCTGCGCGAGAAACGAGCGGTTGTCCATCGGTGTGCTCCCGTGCGCCACATGGAACTGCGGCGGCCTCTCTCGTTCGATTCGCCGGCTGATGAGCCGGGCAAAACCATTGTAGCATGATCGATTTAGCGTGGTGAAGTGAGGAATCGCGGTTTTTCTGTCACGAATGGCTCCGATGGCGGACCCTTCCCACATCCTTCGGTTCCATTGTTTACAATCCATTCACAACTTTGACCATCCCTGTTCAAAATCGGGGTGTATTGTATGAGCATGGGGATCGGATGGAGACGCCGGTCGAAGGGATCGCACCACATCCGCACAAACGGGGGCGGATGCGTCACGGATCCCCGCCATACAAGGTTTCACTCATTTCAGACGCTTTTCAACTCCGTCTGATAGATTCATGTCAGGAGGTGTGCGACATGATGTTTGATGAACGCAACGACAGCAACGCATGGGAAGGACAGTCTCCCATCCTGCCGGCAATGCGGCGGGCCGACATCGGCGGCAGTGCGGCGGATTCACCGCGGCAATCGTTCCACGGCAGGCGCCGCAGGCGCGTCGGCTGGGAACGGGCCGGAGCGGCCCTGCTCGCCGTCACGCTGGTAGGCGGCGCCACCGTAGGGGTGACAAGCGCATATGGCAGTCTCAACGGCCAAATCACCCGACAGGCGGCGCTGATCGAGGAACTGAACGGGAAACTGGTCAGCCAGGAAAGCGCGCTGGCTGCGGCAAACGGAACGATCGACGAGACCCGCACGGCAATCGATGAAACCAGAACGGCGCTGGCCGACGCGCAGGACGCGCTTGAACTGGCCACAAAGGCCGAGGCGCTGAGCAATGTCGGCGCGGCGGACACAAAGGCTTCATCCGGCGCCCCCCTGACCCGGACCACCCTGACCAAGGGTTCCTCGGTGACCGACATCGCGGAGGAGGTCGGGCCTTCGGTCGTCGGCATCCGGATGACGGTCACCACAACGAACACACGCCGGTTCCAGACCGGCAACCAGCAACCGAGCGAGGGATCCGGCATCATCACGAGCTCTGACGGATACGTCATCACGAACTACCACGTCGTCAGCTACGCCGATCCCAAGAGCGGATACGCCGACCGGACGACACTCGAGGTGTTTCTGCCCGACGGCCGGTCGGCCAAGGCAAGCTTTGTCGGCGGTGACAGCGAGAATGATCTGGCCGTCCTCAAGATCGGCCTCACCGGATTGAAGGCGGCCGAACTCGGCTCGTCGTCCAGGCTGGAGGTCGGGGAGCTGGCCGTGGCCATCGGCAATCCGCTGGGCATGGAGTTTGCCGGCTCCGTCACCGTGGGCGTGGTGTCCGCGCTCAACCGCAAGATCGACGGTGAGGAATCCTCCCTCAACCTCATCCAGACCGACGCGGCCATCAACCCCGGCAACAGCGGCGGCGCGCTGGTGAACTCGCAGGGGCAGGTCATCGGCATCAACACCTCGAAAATCTCGATGACCGGTGTCGAGGGCCTGGGCTTCGCGATCGCGATCGATGATGCCAAGCCCATCATCTCCTCGCTCATTGCGTACGGCTACGTCAAGAACCGTCCCTACCTTGGCATCACCGGCCAGGACATCACCGATGTCATGTCACAGATGTACAACGTGCCGGTCGGCATCTACGTGACAGAGGCCGACACGGAGGGCGGTGCGTACAAGGCCGGCATCCGGGCTGGCGACATCATCACGGGCATCGCCGGCAAGACCGTCACGACCATGAGTGAGCTGAACCTGGTCAAGAAAAGCTACAAGGCGGGAGACACCGTCACGATCACCTATGTGCGCAATACGCAGAAACTCAGCGTGAAAGCGACCTTTACGGAAGCGAAGTGAGCCGACTGCCCGTCGCCGGCCGGGGTCCTGCCGTGTGGCAGGATCTGCTGGCGGCGCGCGGGCCGGTCCGCGCAGGGTGAAAACGACCCGGGATCCATCCGGAGCCTCAGGAACTCCGGATGGACCGTGACAAAATGAAGGCGGATGCAGCAACGGAACCTCCTGCCGTTGCGCATCCGCCTTTTGGATTGTTGGAGCGGTTCATTCACGATGCCCGTCACGCACCGTCATGCCGTTGATGCCGTTGATGCCCGGGTGCGCCGCAATCTCGGCAAAAGCGGCATGCGGCAACGATTCAGACCAGCCGCAGTGCGTCGATGATGTACTTGACCAGGAACAGGGCCGAGACGACATACATGACCGGATGCACTTCCTTGGCCTTGCCCTTGACGAGCTTGGTGAGCACATGGAAGATGAAACCGGCCGCCACGCCTGTGGCGATGCTGTAGGTGAGCGGCATCACGACGGCCGTGAAGAAGGCGGCCGTGGCATCCTCGAAGTCGTGCCAGCTGACCTTCATCAGCGATTCCATCATCAGGATGCCGACGACGATGAGTGCGGGTGCGATGGCGGCCATCGGCACCATCATCGCGATGGGCGAGAGGAACAGGGAGGCGAGGAACAGGAGCCCGACAACCATCGAGGTCATGCCCGTGCGGCCGCCCACCGCCATGCCGGCGGCGCTCTCGATGTAGGTGGTGGTGTTGCTGGTGCCGACCAGGGCGCCGATCGAGGTGGCCGTGGCATCGGCGAACAGGGCGCGGTCGAGCTTGGAGGACATGCCCTTGCCCTTCTCGAGCGAAGCCTCGTCCTGCTCGTCGAAGATGCCGGTCTTGCGCCCGGTGCCCAGGAAGGTGCCGATGGTGTCGAACGTGTCCGCCAGGCTGAATGTCAGGATGAGCGTGAGGATCTTGAACAGCTGGGTGGGATCGGAGAACAGGCCCAGGATGTCGAGCTTGAAGAATGTGGGGGAGAGGGAGGGCGGAATGAACGAGGCGGCCGTGATCTGCGGCAGCTGCGTCACACCCATCGGAATGCCGATGACGGTCGTTGCGAGGATGCCGATGAGGATGGCGCCGCGCACGTTCAGCAGCATGAGCACGACGATGAGCACCAGGCCGATGATGGCCAGCACGGAGGTCGGATCGGTGAAGTTCGTCAGCGCGGGCACCACGTTGCTGAACTGGCCGATGGCGTTGGCCGCGCTGTTGGGCGTGAAGTCGAGGAAATGCGCGTCCATGAAGCCGATGTAGGCGATGAACAGGCCGATGCCGCCGCTGACGGCGTACTGCAGGGAGTGGGGGATGGCCTTGATGATGGTCTTGCGGACCTTGGTGACCGTGATGAGGATGTTGACCATGCCGCAGATGAAGACGATGCCCAGGGCCTGCTGCCACGGGATGCCCATGCCCAGGCACACCGTATAGGTGAACAGGGCGTTCAGGCCCATGCCGGGTGCGACCGCGTAGGGCACGTTCGCGACAAACGCCATGATGAAGGTGGCGACGGCGGTCGCGATGATGGTGGCGACGAAGACGGCGCCTTTGTCCATGCCTGTTGCGGACAGGATGGACGGATTGACGAACAGGATGTAGGCCATGGTGAAGAAGGTGGTGAAGCCGGCCATGATCTCGGTTCTCGGATTGGTGCCGTGTGCCTTGAGCTGGAACAGTTTCTCCATACGGTCCCCCTTTGTGGCGTGATGGTGTCCGGCGAAAGCGGGTGGCGCCTTCCTCCGCCGTCATGGGTTGGGCATGATGCATGACAATTGCGGGAATATCGTACCAGAGCGGATCGTGATTGTATAGACGGGAAACGGATCGTTTTGGTGACAATGCGAAAGGCTGGGCGCCGGATTGCGACGGGTCCTGTCATGATCCTGTAATGCCTGCAAACATTGACTTGCAGGTTTCGGTTATGCTACATTGGACGGGAGGCCATTCTGGCGAATACTGTCGGATGGTCGATGTACGAAGGACAAAACCGGTCCAGGCTGGCGGGGGTATGCAAAGAGCGCTCATAGACGCGATCGCACCCGGTGCGGTCATCGCCCAGGACATCTATTCCAGCGAAGGCAGGATGCTCATATCCAAGGGCGTTCCATTTCGAAGCGCTTTCCTGGGACGGCTTCAAGGCGCAGGTATCCGCGAGATCTGCATCGAGGATCCGCTGCCTTCCACCGCAGCCCTTCCGGCAGTGGAAGATCCCATCGACATCCTGCAGAAGGAAGTCCGCATCGACGACATCATCTGTGAGAAAACCCGGCGGCAGGCGGAGAACCAGGTCATGAAGATCATGGTGCGGCTGGGTTCGATGCGCCAGGGCGACATCACGAAGGTCACGCACATCGTCGAAGCCATCATCGAACAGCTGCTGTCCAAGGAAGATGTCGTGCTTTCGCTGTCAAAGCTGCGTTCCATCGACGATTACACATACGAGCATTCCGTCAATGTCTGCGTCCTCTCGCTCATCATCGGAACGGACCTGCATCTCGACCGCACGGCGCTCCGCGAGCTCGGCATCGGCGCCATTCTCCACGATATCGGCAAGGTGGGGGTCGACGAGCGCATCATCACGAAGCCCGGACACCTCACGGCCGCCGAGTTCGACTGCATCAAGCAGCATACGGAGCTGGGATACCGGATTCTGCGCAGCGCGGGCTTCTCCGAGGATGTCGCGCGCATCGCGCTGCACCACCATGAGCGCGTGGACGGATCGGGCTACCCCCAGCACCTCGAAGGCCGTACCATTCCGCTGTTCGCGCGCACGGTCGCCATTGCCGACATTTACGACGCCATCTCCAACGACCGCATCTACCGGCGTCGCATGACGCCCGACCAGGTGTACCGCGAAATCCTCCGGACGACCAGCAACCATCTCGACGAGGCGCTGGTGGAGAAGTTCATGCGCCACATCCGCATGTATCCGACGGGGTGCGGCGTGGTGCTCAACACCGGCGAGAAGGGTGTGGTCATCGGACAGAACCGGCTGATGCCCGAAAGCCCCCTGGTTCGGTTGCTGTACCGCGAACCCGCGAAGAACCGATACCGCATCGAGGATGTCGATCTGTCCCTGCATGGGGGCATGTTCATCACAAGCACCTTCTGAGAGCGGTGCGCCCTGGCCTCGGCCGCCGCATAGCCGGATGCCACGCGCGTCCTGGCGCTGCCCGGCAGTCATCGGCACGGCACACGTCGTCCGGCCGCGGCACCGCATGCCGCCGCATTTACGCGCGCCCCCTTCAACTGGTATCATGGTGTCACGGAGGGGACATCATGGAAGACCTCGTTTTCATCTTCGGCCACAAGAATCCCGATACCGACTCGATCTGCGCGGCCATCGGCTACGCCGACCTCAAGCGGCGGCGCGGCGTGCCCGCGGTTCCCGTGCGGCTCGGCGAGATCAGTCGTGAAACGAAGTTTGTCCTTGATTTCTTCGAGGTGCCGGAGCCGTTGTACCTCGACACCGTCAAACGCCAGGTCTCCGACCTCGATCTCGACGAAGTGCCCGGTGTCAGCCCGCACATCACGATCAAGACGGCCTGGAACATCATGCGCCGCAACAACGTCAAGGTGCTGCCCGTCGTCGAGGAGAGCGGCAAGCTCATCGGTGTCGTGACGCTGTCCAACATCACGCAGAAATTCATGGATGCCATGGACGACAGTACCCTCGCGGCCAGCCAGTCCTCCCTCGAGGACATCGCCGAGACCGTCAGCGGGCGCGTGCTTGTCGGCAATCCGCGGTTCGCCTCCACCGGGCGCATCCATGTCGCGGCCTCCAGCCTGGCCGATCTGGAAACCGTGCTGGAACCGGGCGACATTCTCATCACCGGTCGACGCGACGACGTCATCGATGCCGCGATCGAGGCCCGTGTCAGCCTGCTGCTGCACACCTGCGGCGACCAGCTGCCGGATGGAACCCTCGAGAAGGCCCGCGCGGCAGGCATCGCCGTCATCGGCACGCTGTCCGACACGTTCACCGCCTCCCGCCTGCTGAACCAGAGCGCCCCCATCCGTCACGTCATGACGCATGAGGGCCTGGTCGCGTTCGAAGAGAACGACCTGGTCGACGACATCCGCGAGCGCATGCTCAAGACCCGCTACCGCAGTTATCCCGTGGTGGACGTCAACGGCCATGTGAAGGGCTTCGTGTCGCGCTACCACCTCATCACGCCCCGGCGCAAGAAGGTCATCCTGGTCGACCACAACGAGCGAAGCCAGACCGTCAACGGCATCGAGCAGGCGGAGATCCTTGAGATCATCGACCACCACCGCCTCGGCGACATCACGACGGGCAACCCCATCTACTTCAAGAACGAGCCCGTGGGCAGCACGTCCACGATCATCGCGGCACTGTACCAGGAGGCCGGCGTACGCCCGCCGCGCAACATCGCGGGCATCCTGTGTGCCGCCATCGTCTCGGATACGCTCAAATTCGTGTCGCCGACCAGCACGTTCCTCGACAAGCTCACCGCCGAACGGCTTGCCGACATCGCCGGCATCGACATCGACGAATTCGCGCAGAAGATGTTCTCGGCCGGATCCTCGCTCAAGGGGCGGCTGCCCAAGGACATCGTCCGGTCCGACTTCAAGGACTACCGGCTGGGCAAGCTGCGCTTCGGCATCGGGCAGGTCTATTCGCAGGACCGCGAGACCCTTGACCAGATTCGCGCCGAGCTGCTCGAGAACATGGAGGACATCTGCATCCGCGAGGGCTTCGACTGCGTGATGCTGCTGGTGACCGACATCGGGAAGAAGGGCAGCGGCGTGCTCATGGCGGGCTCCGCCTGCGAGCTGGTGGCCCAGGCCTTCGGCCAGACCATCGTCGACAACGGCATGTACCTCGAGGGCGTCGTGTCGCGCAAGAAGCAGATCCTGCCGCGGCTGGCGGTCGTGGTGGAGTAGCGGGGTCACTTCTCCCTGATCGGGAACAGCAGGTCGATCTGCAGATGGCTCATTTCCGACTGGTGCTTCAGGATGAAGTTGTAGAAGTTCAGGGTTTCCTCGAAGCCTTGTCCGAACGGGGTGTCGATGGACTCCCATCTGGGGGAGCCCCAGTCGTTGTCGTACTTGTCGCTTGCGTCGACCCACTCCCGGAGCCGCCGCCAGTCCTGGAAATCCCATGCCCGGAGCACATGCGCGGCGTACAAGCCGCCTGTGAAGGTCCGCCGCACCAGCTCTGCGGGCAACTCCATGTCCTCGGGGACAGAAACCCACACCTCATACCGGTGCGAGCCTTCGCCCAGCACCGCCGCATCCCCGGAGCAGTCGAATCCGAAGCTGCGCGCGTCAGGCTTGCGCGTGAGCAGGCCGCTGTCCGCCGTGAACTTGCTGATCATGTCCAGCGCCTTGCCCTCGCAGCCATCTCCCGTCGCGAGAGCGGCGGCGACGGTCATCGGCGGCAGGTACACAATGCGCACATCCTTGTCCTCGAGCTTCATCAGCTCTTCGTTAGCCTTATTCAGATCTTCCATCGTCATGTTCTCCTTTGCTTCCTTCACCTGGTTGACGGAAAAGGGCAGTGTGCCGATCACGGAGAACAACCCATGATCGTCGAGGCAGTGGAGCTTCACCGCGGCTTTCTCGTTGATCTCCTCGATAAAACGCGCCAGGATGGCTTTCACGGTCGAAAGGGCCGTCATTTCGCCATCGATTTCGCTGATGTTCTGCCGGAAGATCTCCACGGCCTCCGCGGCGTCACAGTTGTTCAGGATGCGGACGATCTGCCTGACCGGAACGCGCAGCTTGCGCAGGACGATGATTTGCCGCAGACGGCGCAGCGCGTCCTCGTCATAGACCCGGTAGGCATAACCGTCCTTGCGGATGCTCCGCATCAGGCCGGCCTGTTCATAGTACCGCAGCATTCTGGTCGAGATGCCATAACCGCTTGACACCTGGCTGATGGTTTGGAGTGCCATGTCGCCACCTCATGTTGTCCGCCGCGGAACGCGATGTTTTCCGCGGGTTCATCTGCCGCATTCCGGATATGCGGCGCATGTTGATTCCTTCCTGATGATAAAGTGCGACACGGTGTCAGAGTCAATGGGGTCGTTCGAATTTTTTCCCGCCATGAATCAGCGCGTGGATCGACAAGCCGGAAACGAATCCATAGAACGGTCCGATCCAGGGGTCGTGAAACGCGGGGATGGCGCTGTTCAGGGGATAGGCGGGAAGGAAGAACCGCATGGGGACGCGTCCCATCGCAAGGATGGGAAGAAAAGAAACCAGGAGTGCGGCAACAGCGACCGGGCGCGTCACAAGCGGAACCCGGCCAAGTGTCAAGCCGGCGAACAGCCCAACGGACATGTAGAGGACGGGATCCGGACGCCGCCGTACATGTCTTGATATCCCGTGTAGCCGAGCAGGAACGGCTTTTCCAGCAGGCGGTGCGCAATGAGCAGCAGCCACGTGATGAGCAGGAAAACCGCCATGACAGAAGTCCGTCGATTCATTCCTGTCAGTTGCATGGCTTATTCCTCCGGCGCAGGCTGCGCAGGAAATGTACCTCGCCGGGCATAGCGCTCGCCCAGGGCGATCAGGGCAACCGCGCATCCTGCGCCAATGAGTGCGAAAACGGCATTCATCACGAAAGAGAGCTGCTGCAGCGGAAGAACGGACGCATCCAGTGACAGGGAGGCTGGCGGCATGATCGCCCGCAACGAGAGGATGACAGCCGGCAGACTGCGCAGGGTGCCGATGAGCAGCATGGTGCCGGAGATCCAAAAAGCCAGGGGCTGCATGGGCTGCGGAGGGAGGGTCCGCCTTCTCCGTCGATGCTGCCGCACGGCCAGGCAAGCGGTGACCGCCACCTCCAGGCCGAGGGAGATCCATCCGTATGGGAGCGAAGCGTTCTCGCGCAACACCGCGAGCAGCAGCAGCATGAGCGGGGTGCTTGCACATCGGATGAACAGCGTGATGCCATAGTACAGAACGATGCTCTCCCCGGTGAGGATATGGGCATCCTCGGTTTGTCGTGCCACATTCCGGACAGACGGCGTCACGTCGTGCCTCTGACGGATGCCGCGCATTCGGACGAGCAGGAAGAACAGGAGCAGGAGCAGGTTCTCCACAAGTGGTGCAACGAGGGATGACAGGATACTCGTCCACACGTGCGTGCCAGCGACCGCACGCAACTGTGCGAGGGTGCCCGCAAGGTCCAGCAACGCGGAAGAGAAGCCGAAGACGGCGCCGATGAGGAGAAATCCGCCGGCGACATGCCAGGTTTCCGGTTCGGGGGAGCGGCCGTTCCTGCGATTCATGATGGCGGCCACCGCAATGAGGGCCACCGCCAGAAGCGCCTGCGGCAGCTTGGCACCGGTTGTCCACTGCATGAGAATGCCGGCTGGCGCCTTCCCTCTTGCGAGGCTGCCGACCAGTGTACCGGTGAAATCCGCCAGCCAGGCGAGCCCCTGATAGAGTGCAACGGCAGTCAGGGCAAGGCGAAGGCGTTGGTTTCGCATGGTACGCTCCTTTTGTGGTTCGGATCCGTCATTGTCTTGCGCGTAACAAAAACCCAAATCGTGCAAATCCTGATTGATCATACCATTTCCGCATGTCGTTGTCATGAGACCGTCCTGCTTCAGAATCGCTTTCCTCCTGTTATCGTCCCGCTTTCGTCCTTTTTTCATCCTGATTCCGTCCCGCTTTCGTCACACCGTCTCGGGATTCCTATCCACATCCGGTGGAAAACATGTATACATTCCCATTGCCTGTGGATGGTAGCAGGAGACGCTTGAGGATCGGTCCGCATTGGTGTACGATCGGATACGCGGCATATCTTGTACATGACGCGGCAACTGGGCACAATATCCGGTATCGCCCACTCGTTCACCCGCTTTGCGGGGTGGCGTCGGCCATATCGGCATTTCATCTGGGGTTCAACAGAAAGAGACACGCAAGAGGCGTCGGGACGCGTCACACCGTATCCCGCACATGGCAAACACACATGCATGCCCCGGAATGTACGCGATGATCCCGCATCACGCTTCGCGCCATTGCAGGATGATCAAATCCGCATTCCCCGGGAGCACACGCACATGCCTTCCGCTGTTGCAAAACGGGAGGACAGGAGGATGGATCCATGGCTCTCTCCGAAAACGCGATCAAGGTTCTGGAAAAGCGCTATCTTGCCCGGGATGTCGACGGCAGGCTCATCGAAACGCCCGAGGACATGTTCCGCCGGGTGGCGAAGGCCGTTGCCGCCGCGGATGCCGGTCGCGTTTCGGACGCCGAGCTCGTCAGGACCGAGCAGGCCTTCTACGACCTGATGATGAACCTCGAGTTCCTGCCGAACTCACCGACGCTCATGAACGCCGGCCGTCCGCTGGGCCAGCTGTCCGCCTGCTTCGTGCTGCCGGTCGGCGACAGCATGGAGGAGATCTTCGACAGCGTCAAGAACGCCGCGCTCATCCACAAGAGCGGCGGTGGCACCGGCTTTTCCTTCTCGCGCCTGCGCCAGAAGGGCGCCACGGTGAAATCGACCGGTGGCGTCGCCTCCGGTCCGGTTTCCTTCATGAAGGTGTTCAACGCCGCAACCGAAGCCGTCAAGCAGGGCGGCACCCGGCGCGGCGCCAACATGGGCATTTTGCGCGTGGACCATCCCGATATCCTCGAGTTCATCGCCTGCAAGCAAAACAATGCGGACATCACGAACTTCAACATCTCCGTGGGCCTCACCAAGGCGTTCATGAACGCGGTGGAAAAAGGCGAGGACTATGACCTGGTCGACCCGAAGACCAAGAAGGCCGTCGGCCGGCTCAACGCCCGCGAGGTCTTTGAGACGATGGTCAAGAGCGCCTGGAAGAACGGCGAACCGGGCATGATCTTCCTCGACCGGCTCAACCGGTACAATGTGACGCCGAAGCTGGGGGAGATCGAGTCCACGAACCCGTGCGTGACCGGCGACACCTGGGTTCTGACCGCCAATGGGCCGCGGCAGGTGCGCGACCTGCTGGGATTGCCGTGCGAGCTTGCGCTGCATGGCGGTTACAACCGCACCGCACCGGAAGGTTTCTTCAAGACCGGCACCAAGGACGTGCTCAAGGTTGTGACGGACCGCGGCCAAACACTGCGTCTCACAGCCGACCATCTGGTGCGGACGGTGCCTTCCATGGACCGCTTCAGCCACCAGGAGGCGTGGACACCCGCCGGAACCCTTCGTCCCGGGGATCGGATCGTCGTCAGCGAGAACCGCGGCCTGTCCTGGAATGGGTCGGGCACAGCGGAAGAGGGCTTCCTGTTGGGCATGCTGTTGGGGGATGGAACGTTGAAGGCCGAGGGCGGCGTTTTGTCCGTGTGGGGTGCCGACGAGAACGCGGAATCGCTGCGCATGGCGGCCGGGGAAGCCGCCCGCACGCTGCCGCACCGTGCCGGTTTCCGCGGGTTCCAGTCCACCGTGGCCGGGCGCGGGGAGACGCGTCTTCGCATGGCCGCTTTGCGTGATCTGGCCGCTTCCTACGGCATGACGCCGGGCGACAAACAGGCAACACCCGAGATCGAGAAAACGGGATCCGCCTTCCATGCCGGATTCCTGCGCGGTCTGTTCGACACCGACGGCACGGTCGCCGATTCGCAGGCACACGGCGTGTCGATCCGCCTGTGGCAGCACGACATGGGCACCCTGCTGGCCGCACAGCGGATGCTGGCCCGTCTGGGCATCGTTTCGACGGTTTATGCCGACCGCAAGCCTGCGGAGACGAAAGAAATGCCTGATGCGCAGGTATGCATCTCCCGGAATGCAACAGGCAGTCCTGCAAAACGCTGCGCGTATTTGCAGGATAGAAAGGGCGGAACCGCATGCTACGAGACCACGGCAGGCCACGAACTCGTCATCACCGGCGACAACCTGGCTGTCTTCGCCGAACGTGTCGGATTTGCCTCCGCCGGCAAGCAGGCGCACCTGACATCGTTGCTGGAAGGCTATCGCCGCCGCCTGAACCGCGAACGCTTTGTCACGACCGTCGTTTCCGTGACCCCGGATGGCCGCGAGGACGTCTTTGACGTGCAGGTGCCCGGTGTGAACGCCTTCGACGCGAACGGGCTGGTGGTGCACAACTGCGGCGAGCAGCCCCTGCTGCCGTACGAGGCGTGCAACCTTGGTTCCATCAACCTGGGCCTCCTGGTCAAGCGCACCGCCAAGCGGGCGGGCGTCGACTATCCGCGCCTGACGCGCATCGTGAAGCAGGCCGTGCATTTCCTCGACAATGTCATCGACGTCAACCAGTACCCGCTGCCGGAGATCGACAAGATGACCCGCGGCACGCGCAAGATCGGCCTGGGCGTCATGGGCTGGGCGGACATGCTGCTGCAGCTGGGCATCCCGTACGATTCCGAGGAGGCCGAGGCGCTGGCCCGCAAGGTCATGGGGCACATTCAGAACGAGTCGCACGCCGCGAGCCGCGAGCTGGCGGAGAAGTGGGGCGTGTTCCCGTATTGGAACGACAGCGTCTACAAGCAGCAGGGCATCCGGCTGCGCAACGCCACCACGACCACGATCGCGCCCACGGGCACCCTGTCGATGCTCGCCGGGGCTTCCGGCGGCGTGGAGCCCCTGTTCGCCATCGCCTACATCAAGAACGTCATGGACCGCACCGAGCTGTTCGAGACCAATCCGTACTTCCGCAAGGCGGCCGAGGACGGCGGCTTCTACTCCACCGACCTGATGAAGCGCGTCGTGGAGCACGGCACGCTGCACGGCATGGAGGATGTGCCCGAGGAGATCCGGCGCGTCTATGTCACGGCCCACGACATCTCGCCGGAATGGCATGTCCGCATGCAGGCCGCGTTCCAGGAATTCACCGACAATGCGGTCTCCAAGACCGTGAACCTTTCCCATGACGCGACCGAGCACGATGTGCGCGAGGTCTTCATGCACGCGTACAAGACCGGCTGCAAGGGCGTCACGATCTACCGCGACGGGTCCCGCGGGCTGCAGGTCCTCAACATCGGCAAGGTGAAGGAGGAAAAGGCGGCGGATGGCGCGCCGGGAACCGGTGCGTCCGGAACGGCCACGACATCCTCGGTTTCGCCGGGCAGCGACGAGGCGGCCCGCAAGGCAGCCGAGAAGGCCGCCGAGGCGGCGCGTGAGGTCGAGCTGGTTTCCACGGTGCGCGCCGGGGAAACGGCGGTGCCTGTCGGGTACCAGGAAGTCCCCGATTACGGCCACATCGCGCCGCGCCCGCGCCCGGAGCTGACGACCGGCTTCACCGAGAAGGTCAAGATCGGCTGCGGCAATCTCTACATCACCGTCAACTACGATGAGAACGGCATCTGCGAGGTCTTCACGAACACCGGACGTGCGGGCGGCTGCCCGTCCCAGTCCGAGGCGACGGCCCGGCTCATCTCCATCGCACTGCGTTCCGGTGTGGACGAAAAGGCGATCATCGAGCAGCTCAAGGGCATCCGCTGCCCGTCGACCATCCGGCAGAAGGGCCTGAAGGTGCTGTCGTGCCCGGATGCCATCGGGCGGCTCATCGAGAAGGTCAGCGCGCACCGCAACGGCAACGGGTCGGTGCACCAGGCGCAGGAGGCACCGGCGGTACCCCGGTACATCCGGCCCTCCGCCAATGGGATGCGCGAAGAGGCCGTTGAAGTGCGGGATCCGGTTGAGAAACCGACAGCCGCCGCACAGGGCGCCGTCCGGTCCGCACGCACCATTCCCGCCCGCACCGCCTCCGCGGCACGGGTACTGGTGGTGGAGGACAGCGGACGCCATCACGCGGGCGAGCATGACTGTCCCGAATGCGGCGAGGTCATGGAGCACGAGGGCGGCTGCAAGATCTGCCGGAACTGCGGGTACTCGAAATGCGGATGATACCGGAAAGGTGTTGATGCGGCCTGCCTTCGACCTGTTTGCACGAGGTCCTGCCCGCGCGTATTTGATGGGCGGGCAGGGCATTGCGTGCATATGGGTGAACTGAATCGCGAAGGTTGATCCGCAATTTGAGGCAAGGCTGTCAGTCCATGTCGGAGGGTGTTTCCCCGTTCTGGAAACGCACGCAGTTCCTCCCCTCGCGCTTGGCGCGATAGAGGGCCTTGTCCGCGCGGGCCAGCAGATCCTCCGGCCGTTCGTCCTCCGCATGGAGGAGCGTGACCCCCAGACTCGCCGTCAGCCGCACCGGTATGCCCTCCACGGTAGACAACGCATCCGCGACATGGAGCCTGAGGCGCTCCGCCATGACGCGCGCATGGTCCGCATCGGTTTCAGGCAACAGCAGGGCGAACTCCTCACCGCCAAGCCGGCCGGTGATGTCGGTTTTTCTCGCCGTGTCGACCAGCACCCGTGCCAGCGCCTGCAGGACGCGATCTCCCTGCAGGTGGCCCCAGGTGTCGTTGACATCCTTGAACAGGTCGAGGTCGAGCATGACGAGTGCGAGTGCCGAGCCGTGGTTGCGCCGGGCGCGCGCGAGTTCGTGCTCCGCCTGCTGCAGGAAGAAGCGCCGGTTGCACAGTCCGGTCAACGCGTCCGTTGTGGCCAGCCGGATCAGGTCGGCCTCCTTGGCGCGCAGGTCGGAGATGTCGCGGCCGAAGGCGACGACCGCGATGCCCAGAAAATTCTCCTGTACGGTTGTCGCCCGCCAGTTGACGGCCAGCGTACGCCCGTCACGCGTCTTCAGGTGGCTTTCGTGGCCGGTCTGGACGGTATCTCCGGATTGCATGGCAAGGAAGGATTCAAGCAGGGATGAGCCATCCGTTTCCGTCGTCAGCAGGCAGTCCACGGGTTGCCCCAGCACGTCGGCCCGGGCGTATCCCGTACATGTCTCCGCGAATCCGTTGAACAGCCGGATGACGCCGCCGCAGTCCAGTCCGATGATGATGTCGTTCGCCGTTTCGATCAGCCCAAGGCTGAACCGGTTGGCGGCCTCGATTTTTCGCACCTGCCATGTGGCAAGGAGTGCGAGTGCGGCGACCAGCAGCAGGATGGCCAGCACGAGTGGCATGGACCTGAACTGGGAGGTCAGCCAGGTCTGCAGGAGCGTGTCGCATGTCAGGATGGAGGCGGCGATCAGGTCCGTGTCGCCGATATCCAGATAGACGGCGATCATCCGCTCGCCGGTGATGCTCGAGGTGTACATCTGATGGGTCATGGCCTCGCCGGAGGCCAGGTGCGCCTTGAAGCCCGCGCCACCCAGCATGCTGTCGCCGATGTACGTTTCATACACCTTCGGAGCGGTGCCGATGATGTCGCCGAACGCATGGATGAGGATGGATCGCTGACCCTGTTCCGATTCGGTGATCTGCAGGATGTCGAGGTACAGGTCCGGGTCCGGGGTGGCGACAACGACGCCCTGCAGTGTGCCGTCAGCCGCCAGGATCGGCAGCGAGAGGGTGACGACCTGGACGCGGTCGGTTCTCGTTTCAAACGGGCGGGAGACGTGCAGTCTTCCATCGGCGGGATCGTTGTTGTGATAGCTGTAGTATTCGCGGTCCGAGGCATCGCCGCCGAGCAGTGCCGGCTTCGAGCCGGCACGGATGATCCCGTCCGCCGAGAGGATAAACAGCGTCCTGAGTTCCGGCATGCCCAGCAGGTACTCCTGCAGGCGTGCGCTGTCCATGACGCGGACGTGTTCCTCCTCGATGATGCGCTCCATCAGCTGGGTGGTGCGCTGCATCATGGCGGACAGGCGGGTGGCCCGCTGGCGGGTACTGATCTCCAACGCGCGATATGCGTCCGAGACCGTTTGCCGGTATTGGCTCCAGGCGTTGAAGGACTGCCATGCCAACAGCAGTGCGAGAACCAGCAAAAAAAGCCGGCGGACGATCAAGCCCCGTTTTGAGAGAGGCGGAACGGGCGTTTTATGCGGGTCTTTGCCGCTGTTGCCTTTGCGTTGCGCGCGGATGGGTGGCCTCCATGGACCCGCTGCGGCGGGTTTCGGAACAAGGGTGCATACAGGTATTACCAACAACTGGCCGTGTAACAACACGGCGATGTGACCCGTTGGCCGCTTCCGCGGACTGGCGTATACTGGAAGGGATGAGCGGGGCATCATGGAACAGCCGCCGGTTCCTACCGCAAGGAGGGCCGGTCGGCGCGCACCCGGAAAGCCTGCGGGCAGTGGAGGATTGCATGGAATTGTCGATTTGTCCGGTTTCGACCGGGAATCTGGGTGACTGGCTGGCCTTCTTCGACGCCGAGGCGTTCAGCGACAATCCCGACTGGTCGGGCTGCTACTGCGGCTATTACTTTGAGGCCGATGACCCGACCTGGTTCGCCATGACGAAGGAACAGAACCGGGAAGCCGCCATCGCCAACATCTCGTCGGGGCGCATGACAGGGCTGCTGGCTTATGCGGACGGCAAGCCCGTCGGCTGGGTGCATGCCGGCGAGCGGCTGGGCTTCCCCCGCCTGTGCGCCGAGTCCGGCTTTGTCGAGGCGGGTACGCGGCACGATCCGGCCGACCCGGATTCCGGGCCCATCGGACATGGCAAGGCGGTCGTCTGCTTCATGGTCCACCCGCAGCACAGGGGCAGGGGCATCGCCTCCGCGCTGCTCGACCGGGTGGTCGCGGATGCGGCGGCAGAAGGCTTTGCCTATGTGGAGGCCTATCCCTTCCGTCACGCGACGAGCTGCGCGACCCATTACCACGGGCCGGCGGCGATGTACGAAAAGGCTGGGTTCCGGCGGGTGCTGACCCTGCCGGACGTCGAGGTCTGGCGCCGGTATCTCTGACACGGCGCCATGCATTGCGGAGGAAACATGATACGGACATATGATGAACTGGATGCCGACATGAAAACCCGGCTCCATCTCCTGCTGAAAGCTTCCGGAAACCCCCTGCTGCCCGGCGGTGTGGCCGACATGGAAAGGCTGTACGGCGGCAATGCGTTCACGAACGGCACGACGCACTGGTCGTTCTGGCGCGGCGAGGAACCGGTCGCCACGCTGGGCGCCGTGACGGAAGCCCGCGATGCCAAGGGCGAGGTCTATCTGACCGGCATCTGCCTGGCCTCCGGCGCGTTTGGCGAGCTGGACGAGCTGCTGCGTGGAGCGGAGCCGGTCCTGCTCAGGTGGGCGCCATGCCGTCTCAAGCTGGGCGCGAATGCGTTTGTGCCGGGATTGCCCGAATGGGCGGAGGGCAGGGAATTCACGTTCTCATATCGGCTGCTGGAAATGCGTCTTGGGGCGAATGCTGACGGGCCGGAGCCGGGTATGCGGACCGGGATCAGCGAGGATCAACCTGACCCGGACACGCGGGCGGGGACGGATGCCCCCGAAGCGGAGGCGGGTTGTGAACCGGCGCTTGCATGGAGCCCCGTCACTGTGGAGAACGCCGAAACGTATCGCCGGGTCGCCAATGCCGCCTTCCTCCACTCCCCCAATGGCGGCGTGCTCGACCCTGCCGCCGTTCGGGACATGATGGCCGCATGCGGCGCGCATCCGGAGCTGTTGTCCCTGGGCTGTTCGGATGGTGTGCCGGTGGCGACGCTGACATTGCTGCTGGAGGGGGATGGTTCGGGCGTCATCGACGGCGTCGCCGTCCATCCGGACGCGCAGGGCCGGGGCTTCGGCCGTGCGGCGCTGCGGCATGCGGTGCGGACGTTGCGCGGATTGGGCGCGGATCCGATCACCCTGACCGTCATGGACGTCAATCGACCAGCCGTGTCCCTGTACCTGCAGGAGGGATTCGTCGTGGAGCGGGTGCTGTCGAGCTGGTATGAAAAGGCGCTGGAGGGTTCATGGGGAAACGCTTCCCCCGCAGGAACCGGTGTCACGCATCCTCCTCGAGCAGGTACTTGCGGATGCCGCTCCACAGATAACCCTGCGTGAGTGCCGCCACGTCCACCGGATCCTCCGGCGGCCCCTTGCGTTCAAGTGTCGCCAGATCGTAACCGCCCGGCACCAGGATCCACTTCATCGTCCCCGGCTGCAATGCCTGCTGTGGACAGCCATAGAGGCAGGCCAGACACAGGACGCACTGGTCGGCAAAGACCGGCTTCCCATCCGCCATGCGGATGTTGCCGCGGGGACAGAGGGCCGCGCACCGGCCGCAGCCCGTGCAGCTGTCCGCAACGCGGATGCGGCGGCCGAACCGGTGCGCCATGCGCTGCTCCCCCAGGCCCAGACGCGACAGGACGCGGTCGAGCCCGCCCGGCGTCCGGCGCTTGACAATGCCGGCACGCCAGTCGGCCGCGATGCGGGCCAGTCGCCGCGGCATGACGTCAAGCAGCATGCGTGCCAGCGGTTCCTTGGTCGCCACGATCCAATTGGACGGCATGACCAGCATGTCGTCATAATCCACCCGGTAGCCTTTACGCTCCAGACGGCGGATGCAGCCCAGGCGGCAGGCCGTGTTCGGGGACACCTCGCCGCCTCCCGAGACGGACAGCACGGCGGCCTTCGTGCCCGGCGAGGGGGGGAGTGCATCCAGCCATGCATACACGGGTTCGGGCGCGTTCATCGCATGGACGGCAAACAGTACGACGAGCCGGTCGTGGGGGTCGCAGCCGGCGGGCTCTCCGGTCCTGAGGCGAATGGTTTGCACGGTGTTCCCGGTTCCCGCAAGATGTTCGGCCAACCGCCGCCCGATGCGCTCGGTGCCGCCCGTGCCGCTGAACCAGACCAAAGTGATGCGTGAGCCTGTTTCCTCCATCATGAGGCCTCCTGTGTGCGCCATGTGTGCTGTGTTTTCATGGTACGTGCGAGGATTCGCATTGTATTGCGTGATGCTGGAAAATATGGGCGAATCATGACGCCATGATGACATTTTCCCGACAAACCGACCCATCCGTTGACAGTCCGCCCCATCTGCAGTAGAGTATGATTTCACCATCCCATCCGATTCCTCTGTTCCACCGCGCTCGGATGGGACCCGTGCCTCCACACCTGCATGCGAAACGGAGCCAGGTTGTGTGGAATGCCCGACGACGCTTGTGCCGCAATCACCATGGTTTCCGGACCCCCCGGGACCACGGCGGATGCGGCCGTTCGGCCGTTCGGGGATACCAAAGCCCGTCACCGGATGCGCCCCGCCCCAGGAGGAAACATGCTTGAACCCGCATCGAATGGCGTCTCCGTTCCCGACGAACTCCCGCCCCGCCCCCGTCACCCCGAGTGGGAGCCCGAGCTCGCCCACATGCAGTACACCCTCGGCCTGGTCCAGAAGTCCCTTGTCGATTCCCGCACCACGAAGGAGAGCATCGACAGCGAGGTGCGGCGCCTGAAGGAAACCGGCGACCCCGATTCCTCGATCGACTATGTCGACCTGTCGGTGAACCTG
Source organism: Bacillota bacterium (assembly GCA_023440865.1). GTDB lineage: Bacteria > Bacillota > Clostridia > DSM-8532 > DSM-8532 > JAEWSN01. The sequence goes on along the minus strand of JAEXRM010000175.1, from coordinate 28,888 downwards.
CTCATCCAGGGCTCGCTCGAGCTGCGGCTTCGCAACCTCGCGGAGGCCGCCCGCAAGCCGTACTTCGCCCGCGTCGACTTCACCGAGGAGGGATCGGACCGCACCGAGCCCTACTACATCGGCAAGATGGTCCTCATCCGCGAGGACGACATGAAGCCGGTCATCATCGACTGGCGCGCCCCGGTGGCCTCCCTCTACTATGAGGAGCGGCTCGGCGCGGCGCACTACCTGGCCCCGCGCGGCGACGTCAAGGGCACGATGTCGCTCAAGCGCCAGTACACCATCGAGAACGCCGAGCTCAAGGACGTTTTCGACATCGACATCACGACCAATGACACGTTTCTGCAGTCGTACCTCGGCGCGAACGCCGACAACCGCCTCAAGGACATCGTTTCGACCATCCAGGCCGAGCAGAACCGCATCATCCGCGCCGACATGTGGACGCCGCTGATCGTGCAGGGCGCGGCCGGCTCGGGCAAGACCACCATCGCGCTGCACCGCATCGCCTATCTGGTCTACACGCACGAGAAGACCTTCAAGCCCGAGGCGTTCATGATCATCGCGCCGAACACGCTGTTCCTCAACTACATCTCCGAAACCCTGCCGGAGCTTGGCGTCGACCGTGTGCGCCAGACCACGTTCGAGGACTTCGCGATGGACCTCATCGGCAAGCGGTTCAAGGTGCGCGACCCCAACGAGAAGCTCATGCTCATCGCCGAGAACCGTGATCCCGCATGGGCAACCCGGCTGGCCGAGGCGTCGCGCCTGAAGGCGTCCACCCGGTACAAGGCGCTGCTCGACCGGTTCATGGACGAGATGGAGCGCGACATGCTGCCCGACCGCGACTTCGCCATCCTCGGCGAGGTGCTGCTGACGCGCGACGAGCTTGTGAAGCTCTTTACGGTGGAGTATCGCCGCTGGCCGGTGAAAAACCGGCTCGAGGAGCTCAAGAAGCACATGGTCAATGCCGCGAAGCGCCGCAAGAACGCGCTGGCGGCAAAGGTGGAGCGCGACTGCCAGACCGAGGTCGAGCGCATCAAGGCCGGTGACGGCTCGGAGACCGACAAGCGCCTGCTGATCATCGCCGCCTACGACGAGCGCGACCGCAAGCACCAGTTTCTGCAGAAGGACATCAACCGCACCATCTCCGAGCACCTCGCCGGCATTCTCAAGCCGCAGGCGTTCGAGTGGTACACCCGGTTCGTCGATTGGCTCGGCACGCATGCCGCCGACGGGGACGAGGCCTTCGTGGCGGAATGGTCGAAAAAGATCCTGGCCGAGAAGAAGATCGAGCTGGAGGACCTGGCCCCGCTGATCCACCTGCGGTACCGGGTGCACGGCATGGACGAGAAGATCCCCGTGCGGCACATCGTCATCGACGAGGCCCAGGACTTTTCCGCGTTCCAGTTCGACGTCATCCGCCGCATCGTGCCGGACAGCTCGTTCACCATCCTCGGCGACCTGTGCCAGGGCATCCACTCGTACCGGAGCCTGTCGAACTGGCAGGAAATCCGGGAGGGTGTGTTTGCGGACCGGCGCAGCGAGCTGCTGACCCTCGAGCAGAGCTATCGCACCACGGTGGAAATCATGGACGCGGCGAACCTTGTGTCCGAACGCATGGCCATTCCGGGCGTGCCGAAGGCCAAGCCGGTCATCCGGCACGGCGAGGGCGTCCGGGTGCAGGTGCATCCGGAGGGGCTTGCCGTGAAGGCGCTTGCGGACACCATGGCGGACCGGCTCATCGAGCTGCAGGGCCGCGGGATGAAGCTGCTGGCGGTCATCGGCAAGACCGGGGAAGAGTGCCGGGAAATCCACCGGCACATGGTCAAGCGGATGCCCGATCTGCGCCTGATCACGGGCGCCGAGGGCGAGTACGGCGGCGGGGCGATGGTTGTGCCGGCGCACCTTGCCAAGGGCCTCGAGTTTGATGCGGCCATCATCTCGGACGCGGGCGCTTCCCGCTACTCCGAGAGCCTCATGGACGCAAAGCTGCTGTATGTGGCCATGACGCGGCCCATGCACATCCTCGACATCCACAGCCTGGGCGCGCCGAGCCCGCTGCTGGCGGGGCTGCCCAGCTGAACCATGGCCGTGAGTTGTCGGTTTCCGGCCGGAGCGGATATAATGGTCCCATGATGTATGGAAAATTGCCCATGCCCCATCCCGATCACATGCCCCATCCCGATCACATGCCCCCGCGATCCGGGCACAAGCGCCCGGCGCATGCACCGTCGAAACGGCGTGCGCCAGCCCTGCTGCTGGCCGCCTGCCTGCTGCTGGCCGCCTGCCTGCTACTGGCCGCCTGCGGACGGCAGGGACCGGACATAACGGCCGAGTCCGCCATGCCGTCACCGGCCGAGCCCAAGCCCTCTGTTGTCGCCGCCGCAACAGGCTCCGAGGCCACGGCGACTCCCGCGATGGAGCGTGCGAAAAGCAACGAAAGCGCCACACCCGAACAAGATGCAGCCACGGCGCAAGTCATCCCGCCGACCGCCGAAGCGCTGTCCGTCTTCCCGGGCATCCTGCGGGCGTTGCAGATGCCGCGGGAGGATGTGCTCGCGCTGCTGTCCGAAGGGCTGGAAACGCTCGAGAACAAGTCCCAGGCCATCACCGCCTACACCTGGTCGGACAAGGATCTCGCCCTGGAGTATGACAACCTCACCGGACGGCTCAATGTCATCCGCATTGGCGGCCGCACCTTCTTCCTCGACAGCGCCGAGTACGTGAACGCGGATATGGATGGGGACGGTGTGATGGAGGGATTGTGCGCCTACGAGGAATTCAACCCCGAGTCCGCCGATCCGCTTGTGCGCCGCCAGGGGCATGTCGCCATCGTCGACGAGGAAACGGGCGGCATCCTTGCGGAAAGCTTTGAACGGCCTTTTGGCGGATATGCACGTCTGGCGGTCCTTCCGGCATACGGCAAGGCCGGCGAGTGCCTCGTGGTGCTTGACACCCAATCCGACTGGGAATGCGACGTGCTGCGCTTCGCCAATGGCCAGCTTGTCAGCATGCTGCCGAAGGAGACGCTCGCCATCGAGAAGCAGGCCAAGGTGTCGAAACCCGATCCGGACAAGGGAACCATCCATCTTGCAATCGAATCGGCCGGTGTTGCCTTCGACTGCCTGCCGCCCCCGCGTCTGGCGGAGGCGCTCGATGACGGGCAGCCGTATCGGTCCCGGTTTGTCGTCAACCGCAAACCCGTGATCGCCGAGGACGGACTCATGCTGCGCGTCCGCAACTCCCTGCAGATTCAGCTGGGCGAGGCGCAGAGCCTGCTCGCCGCACCGGTCGGACGCTTTGTCGACATCGGTCATGTCACGCAGGAATACCGCTACATCGGGGACGGGCAGTGGAAGCTGCTCACGACGTCGGGCGGCCCCAAATATGCGGAGCCGAACCAGGGTGCGGCGCTGACGGCAGTCGACATGGCGGTCGGTCAGACATGGCTGTTCTCCGCCCTGTATGACATGGAAGAGGCATACGGTCTCAAGGCCTCGGACTATTCGGACTTCGACCTGCTGGCCGGCATCCGGTTCCAGTCCGAGGGGATCCTGTACGGGGTGGTGAATTCCCGCATCGCGAGCATCGAACTGGCCGGCGGCTGCACGGCAACCACCGCCCGCGGTCTTGCAGTGGGGGACTCCCGTGGCGAAGCCATGGCGATGTACGGCCTTCCCGATGCCGGTTACTTCGAGGACCGCATCTGGACCTACTGGTTCTACCGGGAACCGGATGGCGGGAACGGACGCATCCTTTCCCTCGACCGGTTCACCCTCGAGTTCGACGGGGACCGCATCAAGCGCATCCGCATGGAAGGGTATGTACCGATCGACTGACACGTTGCCTGCCAGACGATGCATCAGCCGCGGCTTGCAGGTGCCGCCGCACGAGGACCCGCAGCATATGGACACACCGCGCGGAGACCCGCGGCATATTGACACACCGCGCGGAGACCTGTGGCACGAAGCGCCGCAGCCTGAAGACCCGCAGACACAAGGAGGCATCCCATGACCTGGCTCTGGAAGCTTGAACGCAAATTTGGCCGATACGCCATCCACCATCTGGTGAAGTACCTGACCATCGCCAACGCCGCCGCGCTGATCGTGCTGTTCGTCCTCAGCCGGACGGCACCGGAGGCCGCTGCCTGGCTGTACAACACGCTCGCGCTGATTCCCTCCCGCCTGCTGCAGGGCGAGGTGTGGCGCCTGTTCACGTTCGTCCTGCTCCCGGAGAACCTCGATCCGCTCTGGGGCGCGCTGACGCTGTATTTCTTCTACTTCATCGGCACGAGCCTTGAAAACAGCTGGGGCGCCTTCAAATTCAACGTATACTATCTCATCGGGGTGGTGGGCACCATCCTGGGGGCGGTGCTTGTCGCGCTGCTGTCACCTTCGTTCGCCTCGACCACCGCGCTGTACCTGAACCTGTCGCTGCTGCTCGCCTTCGCCACGCTGTTCCCTGACCACCAGATCATGCTGTTCTTCTTCATCCCCGTCAAGATGAAGTGGCTGGGATTGGTCTATGCCGCCTTCGTGCTGTGGACGGTCGTCTCCAGCCTGCTGTTCGGCAACTGGGGCATGGCCGTCGCACCGGTCGTCTCGCTGTTGAACTACCTGCTCTTCTTCGGGCGCGACCTGCTCAAGGTCGTGCATCTGCGGCGCCGGGTCAGCAACAACCGGCGCAAGTTCTTCGATGAGATCAACCGTGCGAATCTCGAGCGGGAACAGCGCCAGAAGCACGACAGCAACATCCGCCGGTTTTAGCGCCAGAGGAACGGTGAATCATGTTCGTGGCAGGACACCTGTAGGGGATTGCTTGCCGAAGCGTGCAGGGCCCGCGCGCCGAGTCTGTTGTGAAGCACCGCGTTCGGGTGTAAAATGAATGAAATCCGATCGCCGCATGCATTTTGTGCGGAATCCGACGGGTGAGGCCGCCGGCTCCCCGGACGCGATGCAGTCCGGAGCTTGTCTCTCCGGCGGAAAAGGAAGGATGTGACCCTGCACACGATGAATCTCGTGCATTTGGATCGACACCCGGCTCCGGAGCGCTGCCTGCTCGATTTCGACGCGGCGCGGCTGCCGGCTGAAGCATACGACGCCGTCATCATCGGCAGCGGCATCGCCGGTGTCTATACGGCGCTTTCGATGGTTGGCGGCGTTCGCGTGCTGATCATCACGAAGGAATCGATCGACGTGAACAACTCCGTCCTTGCACAGGGGGGCATTGCCGTGTCCCTCGACAAGAAGGACTCGCCCGAGCTTCACTTTCGCGACACCGCCTACGCGGGCGCGGGCCTGTGCGACGAGGAGGCGGTCCGAACCCTTGTTACCGAGGCGGCAGACAACATCGCCCAGCTGTGCCTGTACGGCGTGAACTTCGACCGCGGCGAGGACCGGCAGCTGTCGCTCACCCGCGAGGCGGCCCACAGCCGCAACCGCATCATCCACACGGGCGACGCCACGGGCAAGGAGGTCTGCGACACGCTGGTCGCGGCGGTCCGCGGACTCGAGAATGTCGTCATCCGCGAGCAGACCTTCGCGGTGGACCTGTTGACGGCAAACGGCCGCTGCGTCGGTGTGCTGGCCATGGACGCGGCCGGTGCCCTGCACCGGTATGCAGCGCCTGTCGTCATCTGCGCATCGGGCGGGTATGGCCGCCTGTACGAGAACACCACCAACCCGGAGGTCGCCACCGGCGACGGAGCGGCCATGGCCTTCCGTGCCGGTGTGGAGCTGATGGACCTGGAGTTCGTGCAGTTCCATCCCACTGCCCTTTTCCGCAAGGAGGAGCGCAACTTCCTCATCTCCGAAGCTGTCCGCGGCGAGGGGGCCGTGCTGCGCAACCTTTCCGGCGAGCGCTTCATGCCAGGATATCACGAGCTGGCCGAGCTGGCTCCCCGCGATGTCGTATCACGCGCCATTTTTTCCGAAATGCAGAAGACCGGCGCGGATCATGTGCTGCTCGACATCACGTCGAAGGACCGCGATTGGCTGGAACGCCGGTTTCCGACCATTTTCGCCAAGTGCCTGTCGTATGGCATCGACATTTCGAAGGACTGCATTCCCGTCGCGCCGTCCCAGCACTACAGCATGGGCGGCATCCGCACGGACGAGTGGGGCCGCACGAACCTAGAAGGCTTCTTCGCCGTGGGCGAGGCCGCCTGCAACGGCATCCACGGTGCCAACCGGCTTGCCTCGAACTCGCTGCTTGAGGGGTTGGTGTTCGGCCGGCGCATCGCCCGCCTCATCAACGAGTCCTTCGAATCCAAACGTGAAACGGATCCGGACCTCGGATCCAGCCTTTCCTTTTCGGCCCCGCGTCATCCCGCCGGTCTTGACGCCGCCGCGCAGATCGACCGCCTGCAGCATCTGATGACGCGCGAGGTCGGCATCATCCGCAGCCGCGAAAGCCTGGAGCGTGCGGTTGCCAGCCTGGACGAGATGCTCGCCGGGCAGCGGGGCATGTTGTGCGCATCCGTTTTGGAAATCGAGCTGCGCAACATGACCACACTCGCCTCACTGGTGGCCCGCGCGGCGCTGACCCGCACCGAGAGCCGCGGCGCGCACTACCGCAGCGATTTCCCGCATACGCTGGAAGCCTGGCAGCAGAACATTGTTTGCTGACAGGCACCGGTCCGGCCCAGCAGGAACCGACAGAAAGGAAGATCGACCATGGCCATGCTCAATCTCGACCTCTCCCTTGTGGACGACATCATCCTGCGCGCCCTGCGCGAGGACATGCCCATGGGCGACCTGACCACCGACAGCACCATCCCCGAAAACCAGGAGGGCTCGGCCCGCATCATCGCCAAGGAGGATGGGGTGGTGGCCGGTCTTCCCGTGTTCAAGCGCGTCTTCACGCTGCTCGATCCGCGCGCGAGCTTCAATGAGCTCGTGGAGGAGGGCGACGCTGTCACGAAGGGCACCGTGCTGATGACATTCGGTGGCAACGCCCGTGCATTGCTCAAGGGCGAGCGCACGGCCCTGAACCTGCTGCAGCGGATGAGCGGCATCGCCACCATGACGGCCGCCTTTGCCAGGGCCTTTGCGGGTACCCGCACCAGGATCGTGGACACAAGAAAGACCGTTCCGGGCCTGCGGTATCTCGACAAGTACGCGGTGCGTGCCGGTGGCGGCACCAACCACCGGTACTGTCTCTCCGACGGCGTGCTCATCAAGGACAACCACATCAAGGCTTCCGGCGGCATCACCGCGGCCGTGCGCCGCGCGCGGGCCGTCGCGCCGCATACCATCCGCATCGAGGTGGAGACCGAATCGATGGACATGGTGCGGGAAGCGCTGGAAGCCGGCGCCGACATCATCATGCTCGACAACATGGACAACGCGCAGATGACCGAGGCCGTGCACTACATCGCCGGCCGCGCACTGACCGAGGCCTCCGGCAATGTGACGGTGGACCGGGCGGCGGCCATTGCGGCGACCGGTGTGGATCTGGTTTCGTCCGGTGCGCTCACGCATTCCGTGCGGGCGATGGACATCAGCATGCGGTTCGATTGAGATCCTTTCCTACGGCATCGGCGGCGGTTTCAGCGGCCGACGCACCCTGGCTGCCGGCGGCTTCCTGCTTGTGGACATGCCTTGGCGGGGTGTCTCTTGTGATCGTGGTCGATATGCGGTTGCAAGTGGCGTTCAGACGAGAAAATGGCAGTTTTGTGGTCGATTTGCACAAAAACACACGTTCTTTTTAGCGCCGGGTTGGCTACATTGGACAGGAAGTTAGCCTGTCATGACGACCTGTGGACAAAAACGAAAAGAATCCACAGGAGAAGTCCCCAATCAGGAGAAATCATGGGGATAATCTATGAAATGCTGATGGCGCAATGGTTTGAATTATCCACAGCAATCCACAGGCCTGTGGATTGCTGTGGATTTCGATGTAAGCCGCGAGGAGTGAATGCCACGTGGCACGTCTGTTGGGATCGGCCGGTCCGGCCGGCCGGTCATCCCGTGTTGATCGCCTGACCGGCACATGAGGCGGCGGACAGCCGCAGGGAGGGTCCCGTGACAGAAGCCACGCGCATGGCCGAACGAAATCGGCTGTTGTCGGTCCTGTTGCATGTTTCCAACCTCAGCTCCCAGGGGGCCGATCCGCGGACCCTGGCCGAGGCCGTGCTGGAGCGGCTTCATGGCCTCCTGTTCTGCGATGCCTCGCTTTGCTATCTGCTCGAGGGAAGCCGGCTGGTTTGCGTGGCGCGCAAGGGTCCGCTGCGTGACTACGTCGGACGACATCCGTTGACGAATCAGCTGATGCCCATCGGCCAGAGCTTTCTCAACCAGCGTCAGCCGATCCTGGTTCCGGATCTGCTGGCGGATGACGAAGCGACGATGCGCCTGCGGGAACGGCTGGCGCTGTTTCTGGACGGACCGGGCTCCGTGGGCCGCTGCTGGCTGTTTCTGCCCATGCTGCTGCGCGGCCGGCCCATGGGCGCGTTGGTGGTCACCCATCACGAGCCGTGCCAGTTCGACCTCGACGACAAGGTGTTCGGTGCCGCTTTCGCCCACCAGGCAGCCATCGAATTCGAGAACGCGCGACTTGACCGTGAGGCGCGCAAGCGCGAGGCGGAGGTGCGCACCATGCTGCAGGTGCAGCGCGCCATCGCGCGCCGTGTCGAGCCGGAAGCGGTGCTGCGGCAGATTGCGGGCGAGGCGTGCCGGCTGACCGGTGCCGGCGGCTCCGTCGTGTTCCTGCGTGAGCCGGGCGGATGGCGGCTCGCCGGAGCGGCCGGCGGCACGGCGCACCGCCGGCTGGAACCGCAGCAGGAGGCTTCTCCCGCGCAGTCCGTGCTCGCAGGCATGGCGGCGACAAGGCGGGCCTATCTGCTGCGCCATGGACGGGAAGGCTCGACGCGGCACGACATGCTCCTGCGGCATTATGGCATGGATACCCTGTTGTGTGTGCCCATCCAGGCGGGCGCCGGGGAGGGGGCGGAGATGCCGGACGTGCTGGGTATCCTGGGGGTCACCAGTCCGCCGGAGGGGGGCTTCGGCCCGGATGATCTGCGCATCCTCTCCCTGCTTGCCTCCTCCACGGTCATGGGGGTGGAAAACGCCCGCCTGTACGAGGCGGAACGGAACATGCGGCTTCAGGCCGCAGAGCAGGCGACGGTCGCCGAGCGGGTGCGCCTGGCCCGCGAGCTGCATGACGCCGTCACCCAGACACTTTTTTCCGCCAGCCTGACGGCCGAGGTGCTGCCCCGCATCTGGGAGCGCAACCCGGAGCTGGGGCGCGAGAAGCTGGAGGAAGTACGGCTGCTCAACCGCGGCGCCCTGGCGGAAATGCGGACGCTGCTGCTCGAGCTGCGACCCCGCGCCATGGAGGAGACGGCGCTTGAGGAGCTGCTCAAGCAGCTTGTGAACGCCACATCGGGCCGCGCACGCATTCCCGTGTCATCCCGGCTCACCGGCTGCGCCGACCTGCCGTTCGATGTGAAGCTGGGCCTGTACCGCATCGCGCAGGAGGCGATGAACAACATCGTCAAGCATGCCAATGCCAACCACATCGACGTGACGGTGACAGGAACGTGCGGAGCCGCCGATCCGCCGGTCGAATCGGACGCGGTCGGGTCATCTGCGGATGGCGCGGGTTCTTCCGGCGACAAGGGCGTCATGGCGGTCGGTTCCTGTGTGTCGCTGGTCATGGAGATCAGGGACGACGGGGACGGCTTCGATCCCGATATGGTGCCCGGCGGGCATTTTGGTGTCGAAATCATGCGGGAGCGCGCCGCATCATTTGGTGCGACACTCGAAGTGGAAAGCGCGATTGGCGAGGGCACGCTCATCCGGGTTCGCTGGCTGGCGGCTGGTGCGGACCGGATCGGGGATCCGGCGGAATGAGTGCGCAACGCCACGGTGCCTGCAGGGATGCGTGCGTGATACCGCGCTGCCAGCAGGCAGCAGGCGCGACGCCGGCGTATATGACAGGCGTTGTTTCATGTATGCGCCAATTCCCTGCGATCGGTGGACAATTTATGCCGCATTTGGGTATGATGGTGCCAGTGGCGGCAGCCGGCCGGTTGCCAGGGCACAAGGATGCGGTCGCATGAGAGACGGCGGTACGGCAAGGGAGGTCGACGTGGCAGGGGCGGCAAACAGGGACAGACAGTATCCCCGGACAGGCGGAACAGGCGGCGGCTCCGGCACCGCAGGCAATGACGCCATCCGCATCATGCTGGTTGACGACCATCAGGTGGTTCGCAGCGGTCTGCGTGCCTTCCTGTCGGTATTCGACGAGTTTGAATTCGTCGGCGAGGCGTCCAACGGCCGCGAGGCGGTTGCGCTTTGCCCGCAGTGCCGGCCCGATGTCATCCTGATGGACCTGCTGATGCCCGAGATGAACGGTGCCGAAGCCACGCGGGAGATCCGGCGTGTCTGTCCGCACGTGCAGGTGGTCGTGCTGACGAGCTTCCGCGAGGAGACGCTGGTCGAGGAAGCCCTCAAGGCAGGCGCCATCGGCTACCTGCTCAAGGATGTGACCGCGGACGAGCTGGCGGAAGCCATTCATGCCGCCATGGCCGGAAAGCCCACCCTGGCGCCGGAAGCGACACAGGCGCTCATCCATGCCTCGCTCCACACCCAGCCGGCCGCACCGGAGCTCACCGAGCGCGAGCGCGATGTGCTGCGCCTCATGGTGGCGGGCGACAGCAACCCGGAGATCGCGCAGAAGCTGGTGGTCAGCCTGTCCACCGTGAAGTTCCATGTCAGTTCCATCCTCTCGAAGCTTGGCGCCGGATCCCGCACGGAAGCCGTCTCCCTGGCACTGACAAACCGGCTCATTCCCTGATCGGCGCCTTTTCGCGGCATTTTCCACGTGATCCGCTTCCGGTGCGGACTTTCCGCTCACGGATTGTCCGCGCCCGCGGCGCCTGTGCCTGTTCTCCATGATCCTGGTTTCCGCATACGGTCCGCCGCACCTGGCCGGCCGGCCAGGTCAAAGACCCGTCCTTCGGTCTGCAAAAGACTGTCCGGCCGCATGATTCCGACATGACCGGTTCCCGATATCATGGATGCATGAACGCAACGCGGCACGGTGCCGCGGGCGGGAACCGGTCGGACCGGCGGAAGGAAGTGTCGATACCATGTTGGATACAGTGAGAGAACGCAGGATTGGCGGAATGGAAGAGAAGGACGGCAGGCAGGAGCGGGACGAGCGCATCGTGCGGCGCGTGCTGACCGGGGACCGCGACGCGTTTGCCGAGCTGGTGGAGCAGTATCGCAAGCTTGTGTACCACGTGGCGGGGCACTATCTCCACAATGCGGACGAAGTGGACGATGCGGCGCAGGAGGTTTTCTTCCGTTGTTATCGCGCACTCGACCGGTACAATCCGGAGTACCGCTTTTCCACCTGGATCTCCGGCATCACGCGCAACCATTGCCTCGACCTGCTGCGCAAGAACAGCCGTGTGACGGTCGTGGACTTCGAGGAATGCGAGTATCTCGCGACCGATCGGTTCACGCCCGAGGAAGCCTATCTGGATGCGGAGGAACGCGCCGAGCTCAAGCTGGCGGTCGATGCCCTGCCGGAAAACTACCGCGAGGTCGTGAACCTCTACCACGGCGAGGAGCTGAGCTACCAGGCCATGGCCGAGCGCATGGACAAGCCCATTTCCATCGTGAAGAACCGCCTGATGCGCGCACGCCGCATGCTGGGCAAGGAGCTGGCCGGTGTGGTGCAGGTGGCGGGATGATGTGTGGCTGGGTACTTCAGATCCCTCGCACCAGCCGCAAGGACGCAGGTGCGAACCGTTCCGGGAACCCGTTTCGCCCTTGCCCCAAGGCCGCTGTCGATCATTGACAGCGGCTTTTTTGCCATGTTATACTGATTTGGCCTGATGAGGAGAGATGGTCGAGCTGGTTTAAGGCACCGGTCTTGAAAACCGGCGTGGATGCAAGTCCACCATGGGTTCGAATCCCATTCTCTCCGCCAAACAACCGCATAGCATCCTATGTTTTCGATACGGAGAAGTACTCAAGCTGGTCGAAGAGGCGCCCCTGCTAAGGGCGTAGGTCGCCAACGCGGCGCGAGGGTCCGAATCCCTCCTTCTCCGCCACAGGAGCTGTCAAAATGTCACGGACGTGACATTGGGGCAGCTCCTTCACTTTTCTCAGACTGTCAGGCCATGATCTTCAGATCGTTCGTTCTCAATCACAGCATCAGAACAAATCGGGAAATACAAAAAAAACGGGTCTGGTACAGCGGTTGATGATGGCATGCCATGGTTCTTCCTATACGCCTGGGGGCGGTTCCGTGCTTCATCCGTTCCGCCTTTTCGGAGGGAGAGGACCCTGAGGGTTCGAAAGGAGCGCCTTAGGCGCGGAGTCGCAAGCGCGAGGCGTGCAGCATCGAACACAGACTGCAAGGACGCGCCCTGGGGTGAAGTGATATGCTTGTGCACGGAGGGAAAAAGGCATGAACTGGCATGAGCGCATGAACCAGGCGGTCGACCACATCGAGCGCCATTTGCAGGAAGGGGTCGACCTCGACGCGGTCGCCCGCATCGCCTGCCAATCCCCGACAAGCTTCCAGCGCACCTTCTCCATTGTCACCGAAATGTCCGTGTCCGAGTACATCCGCCGGCGGCGGATGCATCTGGCTGCCCAGGAGCTGGCGGGCGGTGGCGGCAAGGTGCTGGATGTCTCCCTGAAGTACGGCTATGACTCGCCGGAGGCCTTCACGCGCGCCTTCAAGGAGATCCACGGCATGCCACCCTCCTCGATGCGCAAGGATGGATCCGTGCCCGGCCGCTTTCCACGCATCTTTTTCCACATGACGGTCAAAGGAGATGTGGTGATGGCATACGAACCGGAAAACAGCAGCGTCCGAATCACCAACCTGTACCGCGAGCCGATGCCGGCCATGCGCTTCATCGGCAAGCGCTATACCGAGGCGGATCTCAATGCCGAAGGCCAGCTGATGGACAAGTGGAACGAGCTGTTCCAGAATGGCGGCATCGACCTGTTGACCCACCTGCCTGGCGTGCCGGGATATGAGGGTGTCGCCCATACCGTCTACCACAACGGCGGAGCGCCGTCGTATTGGATCGGCATGATGTGCCGGCAGGACACGCCGGTTCCCGATGGCTTCGACTCCGCGGATTTTCCGGAAGGCGATCTGGCAACCTGCTGGGTGCGCGGGTATCGGGACACCGGCGAGCTGTACCGGCCCGATGTCCGCAGCCGCTGCCTGTCGCGGATTCAGGATGCCGGTTATGCCTTGATGCGGGAGGCGCAGGGTGAACCCTACCGGTGGACCTTCGAGCGCTACCATCCGCGCCGATTCTTTCTGCCCGACGACGAGGGCAGAATCACGATGGACTACTGCGTGTACCTGGCTGACAGGCTGACGGAGCAGGACGACCCGGTACCCGGGATGTCCGGACTGCTTGGACTTGACGGGGTGTCGCAACCGGACGTCGATACGGCACGAATCCGGGAGGATGCCCCGCAAGACGGGCAGCCCGAGCCCGATTGGGTGATTCCCGGTGTTGCACCCTGCTGCCCGGATGCCGAGTGCAGCCTGTCGATGTGCGCGCTGACCACGCTGTTCCTCAAGCTTGAGGGCATCGAGGAGGCAACCCCCTTCCCCTGCGCCTATCATGAACGCATATGCACCACCTGCGGAGAATGCGATTACGCCACCCGGACACCCAATCTGGCGCGTCACCACCTGCGGCTGTACCATTTCCTGCTCACCGTGACAGGTGTGGGACTCATGTGGGGAGATCCGAACGAATCCGGCGAGTACGATCTCAAGCAGACGGAGGGCGTCGTGCCGCCGTGGCTGGAGGATCGGTTCGACGTTGCGATGAAGGCGATGGGGTACGAGGCGATCCGCCTCGACAAGCGAAACGGGGGACAGGATACGTTCCATCATATCGCGGATGCCGTGCGGAGCAACCGGCCGGTGCTGATGAAGCTGGACGACGGTCCGCGGTGGCACGTGGTGGTCGGGTTCGGGCTCAAGACCGGTGCGCTGTTCGCGCTGGATACCGCGAGGCATGGCGGGGACCACCCGGCACCCGCCGGCGCGCATGACCGGCATGGCCTGTGCGTCCTGACGGACTGGTTCCGGCACCTGCGCAAGACGGTCCTCGTAACGGGGAGATCGGAACGGACACTGTCTGTCGGTGCGCTGTACGACCGCATGATCAGACGGCTTGAAACGGCGGATGGCACGACACTGAAAGAGATGGTGCCCCGGATGCTCGATGGCGTCACGCAGGGGAGTGCCCGCAGCGTGGCGGAATACCTCAACCGGCTTGCCGGATACGTCATGGAGGCCAGATGGCATGCGGCCGAAGCCTTTCGCGGTTATCTGATGGGAAGGGCGGAAGGGGAAGCGGACCGCGCCGTGCTGCGTGCCTGCGCGGACCTGTATTGCCGGACGCATGATGTGTGCTGGAAGGTCTGGGGGGCGTTGGGCGTCGGGCCGCATACACAGTTCCAGCTGCCAGGCGGCATCAGTCGGATGCTGCAGGAGGCGGATCGTCGAAACACGCTCAAGGTGCTGTTTGCAGAGATGTTCGCCAACGATGCCGCGGTGCTCGCCGCGTTGCGGGATCTGCGCGCATGACACCGAACGGCATGACGCGTACGCACGCACAGGATTGTCGGGTTGCCGAAAAGGGATGATCGGCGCTCATTGCCTGCTTCCGGTTCTGCGTGGCGCCGCTCATTGCCTGCTTCCGGTTCTGCGTGGCGCCGCGAGTTGCCTGCTCCCGATACTGTGTGGGACCGTGAGCTGCTACTTCCGATGCAGCTTCCGGTACTGCGTGGGCGTCATCTGATACTTCGTCTTGAAGATCTTGTTGAAATAGTTCGCGTTCAGATACCCCAGCGTATCGGCGATGTCCGACACCTTCATGTCGGATTCGGACAACAGGATGCAAGCCCTTTCAAAACGCTTGTTCATGACATGGTCTGACAGGTTGATGCCCATGTTCTTCTTGAACATGCGGCTGAAATGCGCCGTGCTGAGCTTGAAGGCCTCGGAAACGGAACCGAGCGTCACGGTGCCGATGTGCTCGTCGATGTGGGCGAGGATGCGCTTCATGTGTTCACTGTCGAGTGTGTTCAGCTTTTCCTGCATCGCCTTGTCATAGATGTCGATGAGGTCGTCGAACCATTCGATGCAGCGGTCGATGTTCGTCAGCCGCGCGTACGGCTGCAGCATGTCCCCGTTCTGCAGGTTGGGCAGCGCGATGTCGTTGCGCTGGTATTCATGGATGATCATGCTGGCGATCTCCGAGGTGAGGGACTGCAGGTACAGGAACGAGTAATCCTTTTCCTTGGCCTGCAGGAAGAAACGGGCGATCTCCTCCTTGGCTTCGGCCAGCTTGTTGAGGTGGAGCAGGGCGGACAGGCTTTTCTTGAACGCGTTGTCGTACACATCGATCCTGCCGTTGTCGAGCTTGCGGACCATGTCGCTGTCGTACACGGTCTTGTTGCCGTAGACGAATACATACTTGAAATAGTCGAGGGTCTGCCGGAACGTGGCGTTGAACGCCGTCAGATCGGTGATCTGGTCCGAGATGGCGACGCTGACATGTGTTGCGATGTCCTCGCTCATGTTTGACAGGATCACGGACGCCGCCCTTTTTTCCTCTTCGTAGTGAGTTTGCCTGCAGTTGAGGATGAAGGGAACCACCCCGTTGGGAAGCGCGCAGGATATGCAGCGCACCGTCCCCTCGCCGCTGCTGCCGAGGTACCGGTCGACATGCTCCTTGACATACAGCTGGATGAAGTCGCGTTCCCGGTTGTCCAGGCTGTCGAAGGCTTCCGCGTCGATCTTGAACACCAGCAGGAAAAAGGATTCATGCTCGAAACGCAGGTTGAGGATGGTCAGCCATGCGTTGAGTTCCTCCACACTGTGGATGCGGCCGTCCAGCAGGTTCATCGCAATGTTGTTGAGCAGGAGGGGCGCGTTGCTGCTGATGGTCTCCCTGTAGTTCGACAATTGCCCGTAGAGTCGGGTGAATGCGTTGGACAATTCGCCGATGTCGTCGTCTGCATCTTCCTCGGCTTCCTTCGTGATGGACCGGGCGTACTTGGCGAGCAGGGCGATCGGCTTGTAGATGCGCTTGCTCACGACCAGCGTGATCAACAGGCATGACGCGAAGATGATGAAGAACCATGTGATGACATACCGAAGGGAATCATACAGTTGCCGGAGGGCGCCGGGTCTTGTTGAAACGTAGAGGTACTTCCAATTGTTGAATGCGGAGGCTTGCCACAGGACCTCCTGGGTTTCCCGGCTTGCGGATTGGACGGATGCCTGCGAACCGCCGCGGATGACCTCCGTCATGAATCCGACGTCGGCGAGGATGTCCGTGAACCGGGCATCCGAACTGGTTTTGAGAATCACACTCCCCTGGTCGTCCACAATGGCGAAGAAGGCGTCTTCCGGCATCTGCCCCTGGAAGTAGTCCGCGAGCAGGACCGATGGCCGGATGTTGATGATGATGGCCAGATCGATGTTGCCGCTTGGATTGAACAGCGGCATTTTCTGCACGAAGGATGTCATTTCCGCATAGCGTGGGAACACGCGGTTGAATGACGGCGAGAGCCACAGCTGGTCTGAGTCGGACTGTGCGACCGCGTCGATGATGTGGAACGGGACCATGGACGCCAGGTCGTCCTTGCGGGCACTGGCGCCGTAGTAGGCGCTGCCATACGAGGTGATGAAGGTGTCGTGCTTGTAGCTGTAGAGATCGATCGAAGCGATGTACGGATAGTACTGTTGCAGCTGGTTGAGCCGCCTCATGTACGCAAGCGTGGTGTTGAAGGGATTGTTTGACGACAGGAAGGGGTTCTCGACGTTCGCATCCGACAGGATGTGGTAGGGCTGGATGTCTGTGACCCCTTTGGACATGACCTCATACACATCTGCAAGGATTTTCTTCTCGAGAACCTGCGTGAACCGGGAGAAGGAGTTGCTGTCGAAATCATGCAGCTCCTTGTTGTTGATGTTGTACTGGTGTCTGGCAAACACAATCAGGAGCATCAGCAGGGAAG
Organism: Bacillota bacterium; assembly: GCA_023440865.1. GTDB lineage: Bacteria > Bacillota > Clostridia > DSM-8532 > DSM-8532 > JAEWSN01. The sequence goes on along the minus strand of JAEXRM010000175.1, from coordinate 11,855 downwards.
CCGTGATGATGCTGAAGAACACCACGACAAACTTGACATAATAGTTGTGGCGCAATTGGAAAAACAAGTCGCGCAATGAACGCAATTGCAGCCTCCTCCAAGAAGTGATCAAAAAGTTATCTAAAATATCATCGTTTCTGCAGGGTCTTGATGTGAAAAATGATATCACATTTCAAGAACAGACGAAACAAGTACCAAAACCCCAACACATTCCATCCGTCATGCGTGAGACGGATATCAAAACTTTACCCTGTATTGGCGGTCTTTATGACTTACCGCGTTCTCCCGGCGACGGTATAGTTGGGGTGCACAAAGCGCTTCCGAAAATACGTCGTTCGAGGTGATGCCTGCATGAATGCAGCGATCAAGTACACCAAGCGGACCTATCAGCTCTATCTGATGTTGCTGGTTCCCGTCCTTTACTTCATCGTGTTCAAGTATCTGCCCATGTACGGTGTCGTGATCGCCTTCAAGGACTACAACATGTTCGCCGAAGGCATGTATGCCGGAAAGTGGAACAACTTCGCCCATTTCATCGAGGCGTTCTCCTCGATCGAGTTCCGGCACGCGCTGGTCAACACGATGGTGCTGAACCTCGGCGACCTGATTCTGGGCTTCCCCATCCCGATCATCATGGCCATCGCACTCAATGAGCTCACGAGCAACGTGATCCGCAAGACCACGCAGGTGGTCACCTATCTGCCTCACTTCCTTTCCTGGGTCATCGTCGCGGGCATCAGCTTCCAGCTGTTTTCCAACACCGGTCTGGTCAACAACATGCTGGCCTCGCTGGGGATGGAACGGGCCAACTTCCTTTCCGATCCTTTCTCCTGGCGTATCGTGTACTGGGTCACGGGCATCTGGCATGGAGCCGGCTATGCGCTGATCATCTACCTTGCCGCGCTGATGGGCATCGACCCGTCGCTCAACGAGGCGGCGCACATCGACGGCGCAACAAGGATCCAGCGCATCGTCCATGTCACGTTCCCCATGATCAGCCCGACCATCACCGTCATGCTGCTGCTGCGCATCGGCAGCATCATCTCGATCTCGTTCGACCGGCCGTACCTCATGGGCAACGCCCTGGTGAGCGACGCCAGCAGCGTCATCAGCACATTCACATACACGGTCGGCATCACATCCGCCCGGTTTGACTATGCGACCGCCATCGGCCTGTTCCAGTCCGTTGTCGGCATCGTGCTGATCCTCCTGGCAGACAGAACCGCGAAAAAACTGGGTGAAGGTGGGATCCTGTAATGAGCAATCCTGTAATGAGCAACCTGGCGCGCAAGGGCAGCGACGGCGCCATCATGACCCGGGGGGACAAGGTGTTCGAAGCGACACTGGGGGCGATCTTCCTGCTGATCTGCTTCATCACCATGGTGCCCATCCTGAACATCGTCTCCGTCTCACTGAGCGCGAAGCACGCGATTCTGCAGGGGGCCGTCGGCATCCTGCCCGTGGACTTCACCACCGATGCCTACCAGAAGGTGTTCGGGGACAGTTCGTTCGTCTTCTCCTTCGGGTATTCCATCGCATTGACCGCGGGCTATACGCTGCTGACGATGGTCATGACCATCCTGTGCGCCTACCCGCTCTCCCGGGCCAACCTCAAGGGGAGCGCCGTCATCATGGCGTTCATCGTGTTCACGATGTACTTTGATCCCGGCATCATTCCGAACTACCTGAACATCAAGCAGCTCGGACTGATCGACAAGCTGGGATCGCTGATTCTCCCCGGAGCCATCAGCGCGTACAACATGATCATCCTGCGCACCTTCTTCAAGAGCCTTGACTCGTCCCTGTACGAAGCGGCATACCTGGACGGCTGCTCCGAGTTCAAGACCCTCGTGCGGATCGCATTGCCGCTGACGACGCCGGCCCTCGCCACGCTGAGCCTGTTCTACGCGGTGGGCCGGTGGAACGGACTGAGCGACATCATTTTCTACATCAGCGATGCAAGGCTGTACACCGTGCAGCTCAAGCTCAAGCAGATGATCGACAGCTCGACCACGGTCAATCCCGGTGAATCCAACATGCTCTCGGTGGAAAACATCACGCCGGAGAACATCAAGGCCGCCAGCATCGTGATTTCCATGATCCCGATGATCATCGCCTATCCATTCGTGCAGAAGTACTTCACCAAGGGCATCATGCTCGGTGCCGTCAAAGGGTGAGGAAACCGCGGCGGCGGGCGAGTCGCGCCAACATGCGAAAGATGTCCTGGCCTCTGCGTCAAGGATGATGACGCCGCGACGGCGTTCTCATAAAATAGGAACTGGGAGGAAACAGAATGAAACGGATCGTATCCCTTCTCTGCCTTGCTGCCCTCGTCCTTTCCATGTTTGCCGGCTGCGGTTCGGCCGCGCCAGCCGCCTCGACCGCCCCGGCCTCGACCACGGCCGCCTCCGCGGAGGCCTCCGCCACACCGGCGCCCGCCGCTGAACCGGAAGAGATCAAGGTCATGGTATGGGACCGTGGCAACAACACCTTCAGCGACACCAGCATGACGGTCGCCGACAACGGCCTCACCCGCTGGATCCAGGAGCAGGTGCTCGCCGCGAAGAACGTCAAGGTCACCTTTGTCGCCTCGCCCCGCAGCAAGAGCGACGACAAGGTCAACGCCATGATGGCGGGCGGCAACGCGCCCGATCTCATCCTGTCCTACAGCCGCGATGTCTTCGGCAACTTCGCAACCCAGGGCGGCCTCACCGACCTGACGGCCCTGCTGCAGTCCGATGGCCAGAACATCCTCAAGTACATCGGCAAGGAAACCCTCGATGTCGGCGTGCTGGAGGGCAAGCAGTTTGCCATCATGACGCGCCGCGGCATCCAGGTCGCGCGCCACACCGGCTACATCCGCAAGGACTGGCTCGACAAGCTCGGCCTGGCCGTGCCGAAGACGAACGAGGAGCTGACGGCCGCGCTGTACGCCTTCAAGGAGAAGGATCCCGGCGGACTGGGCGACAAGAACATTCCGTGGGGCATGGGCGGTGTTTCCGACACCGAGAAGTTCTACCTCTCCTATGTCAACCAGTATGTGACCAAGCCGTACGAAGGCGAGAACCTTTGGACCTACCAGGAGAACACGGCCTCCCTGAATCCGCAGGCCAAGGCCGGTTTCGCCGCCATGAACAAGATGTACAACGACGGCATCATCTCCAAGGATTTTGCGGTTGACACCAAGAACGACAAGTACATCGCCGATGTCTCCAATGGCTATGTCGGCTTCACACTCGACGATTCGTTCGGCATCTTCGGCAACGAATGGGTTGCCGCGGCGCAGGCCAAGATTCCCGAAGCGAAGTATGTCGCCGTCAAGGCCTTCACCGGCGTCAACGGCGAGTTCAAGAATCCGGCGGAGCCCACCTACGGCACCTACATCATGGTGCCGAAGAAGAGCGAAGCCAAGGCCCAGGCCGTCGTGAAGTACCTTGACTGGCTGGCCGACCCGGCAAATGCCCAGAATGTCCGCTACAGCCCGATCCAGACGACCGGCGAGGACGGACTGCCCGTCGAGCCGAGCGAAGACGAGAAGAAGGCCAACAACTACCCCGCCACGCCCGACGACCTGAACATCCTCAACAAACACTTCGCCTTCATGGACGACGAGGCAAAGGTCATCGCCTCGTACGCCTGGATGAAGGGTGTCACACCGGAGGATCTGCCAGACGTTGTCCGGGGCAGCACCACCGACATGGTCGTGTTCCCGGTGCAGCAGGTGCTCCTGCCCAACTCCTCCAAGTACGGCAAGGCCGTCCAGGATGCGGCGCTGCAGATGGCGTACCGCTGCATCTCTGCTCCCGCCGACCAGTTTGACGCCACCTACGAGAGTGAGTACCAGAAGGTCATGCAGGCCGGCTTCGACAAGATCCTGGCCGAGAAGCAGGACTACTACAACAAGAACGTGAAGAAGTAAGCACGTCACATGCATCCGGCGGGCAATCGGGTTGCCGCAAGGTGACCCGGTTGCCCGTTTGATGTGCGACAGATGCGGACGGGAACATTGATGCGGCAACGAACCTGGTTTTCCGGCGACCTCCACCAGCACAGCATCTACAGCAGCCCGGCGCACGGCGGCACGGACAACGCCCCGGACACGCTGGAGGAGATCCACGCGTTCATGCGTGCGAAGGACTTGCGCTTCGGCGCCGTCTCCGACCATCACAACATCCTCAACCATGCGGCATGGCTCCGGTTCGAATCGCCGGCGTTCATTCCGATCGTCTCGAAGGAGATATCCACCGGGCACGGCCATGTGATGGCGCTCAACACGCCGGTCGACGTGGTGTTCCGGTACCAGGCCGGCGACGACGGGGCGGTCCGCCGGGAATTCGTGCGCATCTGCGACGAGATCCACGCCGCGGGCGGCATCGCCCAGCTGAACCACCCCAGGGACCGCGACCGGAACATCAGCTTCCCGGAACGGTTCACGGACCTGATCGGCATCTTCGACACGATGGAGGTCTGGAACGGATCCGAGACCATGGAGCCCGGCACGAAGAACGGCGATGCGTTCGCGCTCTGGCTGCGGCTGCTGCGGTCGGGCACGTACCTGCCCGCCACGACGGGCTCCGACCAGCACCGAATTCACGAGCACATGAGGGAAAGGCTGATCAAGACCGTGGTGTGCGCGGAAACGTTCACACGCGGGCATATCCTGCAGGCACTCACGAGGGGGCACAGCTTCCTGACAAGCGGACCTTTCCTGAACATAGAGGTCAACGGGGCATCCTACGGCGAGACGGCGGTGATCGACGACACCCTGGCGTACGACGGCATCGCGGCGCTCGCCGGTTCGGTGCAGCTGCAGATCGAGCTGCGGGCGGACGAGGCGGTCGACACGCTGTATGTGTACGACGACCGGAAGGGTGAACCGGCGGAAATCCCGATTCATGCGGCTTCGTTCCACGACACGGTTCTGTATGACGCCGGGGACGCCGCCTGGCTGGTGTTCGTCGCCGGAAGCAGCACCTGGAACAAGGCGATCACCAATCCGGTGTTTCTCAAGCGGCAGTCCTGACACCCCCCGGAGGCATGACGGCCGGCCGGTTCCGGCACCAATCCCACTTCATGGCACGACAAGGAGGCTAGAACATGCTCCAGCGCGGAGAGATCATCGAGAAGGCCGAACGGGTCTGCGCTTCACTGACCACCATCCTGTACGAGGACGATACGACATTCCTCGAAAACATGAAGGCGCAGCAGACCCAGAACGACGAGCTGCGGAAATACCGGCACTGGGAATGGACCCAGGGCATCGGCCTGTACGGGTTCTGGAAGCTGTACCAGTTCACCGGGAAGCGGGAATACCTCGACACGCTGGTGCGGTACTACGACGAACGCTTCATCGACGGGCTTCCGGGCAAGAACGTCAACACCGTCGCGCCCATGCTGGCAATGACCTTCGTGTACGAGGCGACGCAAGACGACAAGTACCTCGCCCCCATCACGGAATGGGCGGCGTGGGTGTATCGCGACATGCCCAGGACCGAGGAAAAGGGGCTGCAGCACATCACCTCCGACTGCATCAACGACGGGGAGCTCTGGGACGACACCCTCGTGATGACCGTGCTGTTCCTGGCGCGGGCCGGCATGCTGCTGGAGAGGCGGGAATACGTGGAGGAGGCGATCCGCCAGCACCTGCTGCATGTGAAGTACCTGGCCGACCGGTCGACCGGTCTGTGGTTCCACGGCTGGACCTTCAACGGGCGGCACAATTTTGCCAGGGGCCTGTGGGGCCGGGGCAACAGCTGGATCACGATCGGTTTTCCCGACTTCATCGAGATGCTTGAAGGGAACGCGGGCGTCAAGGCGTTCCTCGCCGAAACCCTCGGCGCGCAGGTCCAAAGACTGGCCGAATTGCAGGATGAGAGCGGCATGTGGCATACCGTGCTCGACGATCCGACCTCCTATGTCGAAAGCTCCGCGACCGCCGGCTTCTGTTATGGTATTCTCAAGGCGGTGCGGCTGGGTCTGATCGACGGGAAGTACCGGGATGTCGGCCTGAAGGCTGCGGAAGCGTTGCTTGACAACATCGACGCACAAGGTGTGGTACAAAACGTGTCGTATGGCACCCCCATGGGGCGGGAGACGGTCGATTTCTACAAGCAGATTCCGATCTGTCCCATGCCCTACGGCCAGGCGATGGTGCTGCTTGCGTTGACCGAATTGATGATGCTTCCGGATGCGCGCGCCCGATGCGGAACACGGGATGCGTCAAGTGCTGGAACCCGAAACGGCTGTGATGCCGCGACCGCAGTGAGCCCGTTGACAGGCGGATCCCCTGCGGTCGCGGCAGTCAGATGAATACGAGGTGGATGATATGCATGACCACAAGATCATCCGGGATACGGAAAAACGTGCCGATCACTTCATGAACCACCAGATCCTCGACACCGCCTCCCCGAACCATGGCGGGCTGCTGACCGAGGGTGGGCTGGTGCAGGCCAAGAGCACGATGTATGGCGCGGCGAACCTCATCGCACTCTACCACAACCCGCAGAGCCGGTACCATCAGGACCGCCGGCTGCTCGAGCGCGTCCGGATCGCGCTGGCCTACGTGAAGCGCCAGCACAACGCGGACGGCACCTTCGACTACATCAACTGCAATTTCAACGCCGCGCCCGACACCGCCTTCTGCCTCAAGGGCCTGCTGCCGTCATACCGGTTGCTGCGCACCAAGGCCGATGAGGAGAGCGTTTCCCTGAAGAATGAAATCGCGGACATCTTCCGCCGGGCGGCCTACGGCATCATGCAGGGCGGGTTTCACACACCGAACCATCGGTGGGCGATCGCCTCGATCCTGATGGCCTGTTACAACCTGTTCGGGGATGAGGCGATGAAGGCGGTCGCCGAAGGCTACCTCCTCGAGGGCATCGACTGCACGGAGGACGGGGAATACGCCGAGCGTTCCGCCGGCGGGTACAATGCCGTCAACAACGACGCGATGATTCTGCTGGGCGAGGAAACCGGTGATGAAAGCTTCTTTGGCCATGTCGAACGGAACCTGAACATGATGTTCACCTATGTGGAGCCGGACGGCAGCATCTTCACGAACAATTCCACCCGTCAGGACTACGGGAAGAAGGTCTATCCCGAGAACTACTACTTCGAATACCGCTACATGGCGCATCGGACGGGCAACGCCGCCTTTGCCGCCGCCGCCAACCAGATCATGGCGGATATCGTCGAACGGGGCCACCTCGCGCCCGACTGCCTCCCCGACCTGATGGCGAATCCGCAGCTCCTTGGCTGGAAGGCCGAAGGCTGCGGCTTCCCCACGCAGTACCGGCGGCATTACCGCGACTCGGGCATCGTGCGGGTCCGGAAGGGCGACACGAGCTACTCGCTGCTCAAGAACAGCGACCGGTTCCTGTACTTCCAGGCCGGCGCGCTGACCGCCTCCGTGCGCATCGGCGTGACGTACTTCGACCAGCGGTCGTTCCGCATCCAGCAGCTGGAGGAGCGGGAAGGCGGCTTCACACTGCACTACAGGGCGGCCGGCTGGTACTACAGGCCGTTCCGGGAAAAGCCGGAGACGAGCGACTGGTGGGCGATGGACAATGCAAGCCGCGAGAAGATCCATGGTCCGGACCTGGCATTCACCGTGTGGGTGGACGAGGTGGCGGATGGGGTTTCCGTCCGCATCCAAACCGACGGGTGTCCGAAGGTGCCGGTCAAGGTTGAGCTGTCCCTGAGCCAGGGATGCGGCGTGCGTACGGAACACTTTGTGACCGGGGGCGTCGCGGGCGGCTCGATTGTGGCATCCGACGGCACGGTGGTTGTGGAAAAGGGCATGGACGTGATGCGCATCGGTCCCGCCTTCGGCACGCACCACTTTGTCGGCGGCTATGCCGGCAGCGAAACGGCGAGCCGGGACCACTTCACGCTGTACTTCACCGACTACTCGCACTTCGACCGCACCTTCGTGCTGTCGAATGCGAACGGAAGGCCGTTGTGAGGCGGGAAAGGGTGGAGCGGGCATGAACCGTATCGTGGGAATCCGGGCACATGATGTCGGCTGCCTGCCGCCGCGCGAGCTCGCGGAGGCGGTCGCCGCATTCGGGCTGTCCGGCGTGCAGCTGTCGCTGCCGAAGGCGATCCGGTGGGACGGGGGAGAGGTGCGGCTCACAACGCAAAGCGCCGACGAGATCCAAGCCGGCCTGGCTGCGCACGGGGTGAAGATTTCCGTGCTGAGCTGCTACATCAATCCGTCCATTCAGGACGACGGCCTGCGGGAACGCGAACTCACAAAATTCGAGTCCTACCTGGCGTTCGCGCCGCGGGTCGGGGCGGCGCTTGTCGGTACCGAGACCGGGTCGTTTCTGGAAGACTGCGGGGACCATGGCTGGAATCATGGCGAAGAAGCATTCGCCATTTGTGTCCAATCCATGCAACGACTGGTCCGGACGGCTGCGTCGCATGGCGTCCGGGTCGGCATCGAACCGGTCGTGCGGCATGTGATCGATTCGCCCGAGCGGCTGGACCGGCTGCTGCAGGCGGTGGGGCGGGAACACGTCCGCCTCATCTTCGACCCGGTGAACCTGCTGACGCCACAGAACCATGCCGCGCAGCGGCAGATGTTCGATACCATGAAGCACCTGTTCGGCGACCTCGTCTCGGTGATCCACCTCAAGGACTTCGTCATCGAAAACGGCGTCATGGTGCCGGTTCGGCTGGGGACGGGGCTTATGGACCTGCCGTATCTCGCGTCGCTGTTCCCGGTGGGGGACCTGGTGCTCGACGAGGTCCCAATCGGCGATGTGCCGGAGATCGTGAAGACCTTGAAGGAGTGTGGCCTATGGTGAATGCATTTTCTTTGGCAGGAAAGGCGGCCATCGTGACCGGTGCGCGCCGCGGTCTCGGTCGGGGCATCGCGGTGGCGTTGGCGCAGCACGGTGCCGACATTGTGGGCGTCGGCACGGGAGACTGCGCCGATGTGAAAGCCGAGCTCGAGGCGCTGGGCCGACGGTTTGTCTGGGTCAACGCCGACCTGACGCGCCAGGACAAGCTCGACGAGATCGTGGATGCCTGTGTGCAGGCCTTCGGCGGGGTGGACATCCTGGTCAACAACGCCGGCATCATCCGGCGGGCCGACAGCCTGGACTTCTCCGAGCAGGACTGGGACGATGTGATGAACATCAACCTCAAGACGGCCTTCTTCCTGTCGCAGCGCGTCGCCCGCGCATTCGTCGCACAGGGCCGCGGCGGGAAGATCATCAACATCGCCTCGATGCTCTCTTATCAGGGCGGCATCCGGGTTCCATCCTACACATCCAGCAAAAGCGCGCTCAAGGGACTCACGATGACGCTGGCGAACGAATGGGCCAAATACGGCATCAACGTCAACGCCATCGCGCCCGGGTACATGGTGACCGACAACACCGAGCTGATCCGGAACGATCCCGCGCGTTACCAGGAAATCCTGAACCGCATCCCGGCCGGACGGTGGGGCACCCCCGAGGACCTGGGACCTACAGCCGTGTTCCTCGCGTCCGACGCGAGCGCATACGTCAACGGGTTCACGATCTGCGTCGATGGCGGGTATCAGGCACGCTGAATCCGCAGGGCGAAAGAACCGGCGAGCGGCCGGACGGCCACGCGCCGGCGCGGCATGCATCGTACGGGAAGGCTGGATCAACCGTGGCAAGCGGCGTGCCGGATGCGGCCCGGTGACATGCCGCTTGGAATGGAAACGGAGGAATCACCGATGAAACTCGACATCCGCTATTCGAACCATCCGGATGATGTGAAGCGATACGACACCGCTGCACTGCGGGAACACTTCCTCGTGGAGCGGATCTTTGTGCCGGACACCCTTTCGCTCACCTACAGCCACAATGACCGCATCGTCTTTGGCGGCGCCATGCCGGTCGACCGCGTGCTCCCGCTGGAAGCCGACACCAGGGAGATGGGCGTCGATTTCTTTCTGGAACGCCGTGAGCTGGGCGTGATCAACATCGGGGGAGCCGGCACGGTCTCGGTCGACGGCACCGTGCATGAACTCGGACCGCAGGATGGCCTCTATGTGCCGATGGGCGTCCGGGAGGTGATCTTCGCGTCGAAGGACGCGACCGTCCCCGCGAAGTTCTATCTCAACTCCGCGCCAGCCCACCATGCGTACGAGGTGGTCAGGATCGGCCTCGCCGACGCGAACCACGTGGCCCTCGGCGACAAGGATTCCCTCAACGAGCGCACCATCCACCAGTATGTGCACCCGAACGTCTGCAAATCCTGCCAGCTCGTCATGGGCATGACCATCCTCGAGCGGGGCAGCGCCTGGAACACCATGCCGTGCCACACCCACGCGCGCCGCATGGAGGTGTACCTGTACTTCAACGTGCCGGAGAACAACGTCGTGTTCCACCTGATGGGCGAGCCCGGGCAAACCCGGCACCTCGTCGTGGGGAACGAGCAGGCGGTCATCTCGCCCAGCTGGTCGATCCACAGCGGCGTCGGCACGACGAACTACGCCTTCATCTGGGGCATGTGCGGCGAGAACCAGACCTTCACGGACATGGACGGGGTGCCGGCCGACCGGCTTCGCTGACGGAGTCCGGCAGCATGCCGTCGCGCAGGACCGCCATCAATGCGTCCAACTGCCGGAGCATCGCATCGTCCGGCATGTCCGGTGCGATCAGGCGGTCGACCCGTTCGAGCACCAGCGCGATCACATCGGCAAGCAGCGGAGCGGACACGTCCGAACGCAGCTGCCCCGCCTGCTGGGCGGTGGTCACCATCTGCAGCAATACGGTTTGCGTCATGGCGCCGAAGTGCCCGTACACCTGCTCGCGGAAACCCGGCGATTCCGACAGGAACCGCCGATACAGCGCCTGATACCGTTGTGCCCGGGCTGCGAAACGAAGTCCCAGCACGGCCATGCGGCGCATGCCGATGAAGAAGCCGGCATCAGCGGCGGGCGGCGTTGCGGCATCGTCTGAGGGATTTTCAGACTGGAACATCGCCAGCTTTTCTGTGCCGAGCCGGTCAAGCAGGCGGAAGCGCAATAAAAGGTGTGTGATGCCAACTGGGCCATTGAGTCGTGCTTCGTCCCACGCTAGAATGGATCCAGTGCGTATCCCTCTCGGCAGGGACCGCACGGTCTGCACGGGCACAGGAATAGGAGATACAGCGATGATCAGCAGGGAATTGTGGTACAGGCAGCCGGCCCGTGTATGGGAAGAGGCGCTGCCTGTAGGAAACGGCAGTCTGGGTGCGATGGTGTTCGGGAAGACCGATTGCGAGCGCATCCAGCTCAACGAGGACACGCTCTGGTCCGGCACGCCGCGGGACAAGCAAAACCGCTCGGCCCTGATGCATCTGCCGGAGGCGCGGCGCCTGATTCATGCGGGTCGGTATGCGGAAGCCGAAAAGTGGATCGACGCGCATCTGCTTGGTGAATGGACCGAATCCTATCAGCCGCTGGCCGATCTGCTGTTGGCTTGGAATACCCCGGGGGCCCCGGACTCGCTGACATCCTACCGGCGCGCGCTCGATCTGGAAACGGCCGTCACAACAGCCGAGTGGCAGGGTACAGCCGGCCAGGTCCGTCAAACCGTCTTTGTCTCCCATCCGGACCAGGTGCTGGTGCTCCGGCTGGAGGCTTTGTCCGAAGCATCCCTGAACCTTTCGGTCCGTTTGGCCTGCCAGCATCCGCATGTCGTGTCGCCTTCGGCCCCCGATGGCCTGATGCTGGCGGGAACCGCACCCACCACCGTATTGCCCAGCTATGTGCCGCCGCACGAGGAGACCCCCGAGACGGTGCGGTACGACCCGGAGAATCCCGGCATGGCCTTTGCCGCCGGCCTGCAGGCGGCCTGCGCGGGAGATGCGGCAGAAACGGAGGTGGAGGA
>JAEXRM010000091.1 GCA_023440865.1 Bacillota bacterium | reverse complement strand
ATTCCCGTCCAGGACCCCGCCCAGCCCGACATGACCGGCAACGGCTTCCTGCCGTGGCCGGACGACAACACCCTGCGCATCGCTGCCTTCCTGGGCCGTCGCATCCTCAAGGCCCAGGACGGAAACGCCCGCTTCGAGGTCTCGCTCGACGGCGACGCCCGCGATGTGGTCTGCTACGGCAACCTCGAGTGCGACAATGTGACCGGCAACGTCACGGCGGACGGCAACCTGGCATGCGACGACATCACCGCCACAACGGTGAACGTCGGTGGCAATCTCGAATGTGACGCCGTCACCTCTGCCACCATCATGACGGGCGGCGATGTGTCCTGCGACGACATCTCCGGCAACGTCAACGCCGGTGGCAACCTCGAGTCGAACGACATCGGCGGCAGCGTCATGGCGGGCGGCAACGTCGAGTGCAATGACGTCGGCGGCAGCGTCAACGCAGGCGGCAACCTGACCTGCGGCGATGTCAGCGGCGACGCGAGCGCCGGCGGCAACCTCAGCTGCGACGAGGTCAACGGCTCCGCCTCCTGCGAGGGCAACGGACCCGGAGGCTTCAGCGAGAAGTTCAAGGACTTCATGAACAATCCCGACTGGAAGGCCGCCCAGGATGCCTGGGAGAAGCAGGCCCGCGAGTTCCGCGAGCAGTGGAACACCCAGGGCCGCGACATGATGGACAACATGCGCCGCGCCGCCCAGGACATGGGCAATGTCGCCAGCCATCTGGCCCGCGACATCGGCAAGACGGTCAACGACGCGCTGCGCAACAAGTTCAAGTGAGTCGGGCCGTTCGGCACGGCACACCGATACCCGCACCCATGCGGCACATCACATCCCTATCCCCTGTCGCAACCGGCGGCATGCGACCCGCAAGGCGATCCCATACCCTCCCTCACCCAATCCGAGAGGCGATTCATCCCAGGATGAGTCGCCTCTTTTTTCTGTGGCCCGGCATGAATCATCTCAACCGTGATATCGCATTTCTTGAGAGGGTCTCACGCACGAGGGTATAATAGGAAGCGTACGCCTGCCCGAGAAGGAGAGTCCCATGCTGCAGAAAATCCTGTCCCGCATGCGCAAGGCCATCGAGGACTACCACATGATCGCCGAAGGCGACCACATCGCCGTCGGCGTATCCGGCGGAAAGGACAGCCTGGTGCTGCTGACGGGCCTCGTGGCGCTGCAGCGGTTTCTTCCTGTGCGGTTCCGGCTGACGGCCATCACCCTGTCGATGGGCTTCGAGGGCTTCGACCGCGACGCGCTCGTGGCTTTCTACGAGAAGCTGGGCGTGGCCTGGCACATCGAGGAGACAAGGATCGGCGAGGTCGTTTTTGATATCCGGAAGGAATCCAACCCCTGCGCCCTGTGCGCCAACATGAAGCGCGGCACCCTGCATTCCACCGCGAAGCGCCTGGGCTGCAACAAGATCGCCTTCGGGCACCACATGGACGACGCCATCGAAACCCTCATGATGTCGCTGATCTACGAAGGCCGCCTGCACTGCTTCTCTCCGGTCACCGACCTGGACCGCACGGGCATCACGCTCATCCGCCCCATGATCTATGCCGAGGAGAAGATGATCCGCGCCGTCTGCCGCAAGGAAGGCATCACCCCCATCCCCAGCGGGTGCCCCGTCGACGGCGGCACCAAGCGTGAATCCGTCAAGCGGCACATCGTGTCGCTGAAGGCCGAGAATCCCAACATCCGGGCGGCCCTGTTCGGCGCAATCCAGCGCGGACAGCTCAACGGCTGGAAGCCCATGGGCAAGTCGAGCCAGTACAAGAAGGGGCATCCAGGGGAAGAGGCGGACATGATCCGCGGCGCGGCGCACGGGTCCGACAGCAGGATACCGGTTCCGGAAGGAGACGCCACGGTTGCGGCCGGAGACGCCACGGTTGCACCGCATGATGCCGCCGATGCGGAAGCCATCACTGCCGCTCTCCTTCATGCGTCCGTTCCACCGGAACACTTCCACCGGCTGCTTGCCGAGCAGCTGCCGATGGCCGTCACCATCGTCCGTGAAAGCGATGCCGCGCTTCTGTACATGAACCGCCTGGCCGAGCGGGACTTCCGCATCACGCTGGATGAGGCGCGGAACCTGCCGATCGGCGCGGGCCACATCAGTTCCGAGGACATTGCGTACCTGCGCCGGCGGCTGAAGGAAGAAGGCGTCGTGCGCAACGCGGAAATCCGTCTGAGCAATGTCGACGGACATTTTTTCTGGGGCCTGGTTTCCGCGATCCGCATCAGCATGGGGGCGGGTGTGGCGGCGGATCCCGTGTACCTTGTCTGCATCAGCCGCATCGACGCGCTCAAGGACATGGAGGAACGGCTCGCGCGCAGCCACGCGCGGCAAACACTCATGCTGGGCATGCTGCTGCAGCTGTATCACCCGGCGGACCTCGGCAGAAGCTACACGAACGTGCTCGGCCTGACGGGACGATACCTCGACATCGACCGTGCAAGCCTGTTCACCTACCAGCAGGACGGGCGCCTGCGGCTGCGACAGGAATGGAAGACCCTTTCCCGCAATCCGCCCTCGGAAGACACGCTGCGGCTGGCCGACCACAGAAGCAGGCTGCTTCAGCAGCTGGGCGCCTTCATGCACAAACGCAACCGCCACCACACGGGACTCTCGGAGGAAGGCACGGATTGGGCCGCGGAAACGCAGGTGGAGATCCCGCCCATCCGGCATCCGTGGTTTGCCCAGGTCATCCGCCTCAACGACCAGCCGGTGGCACTGCTGCTGCTCGAGGACTACCGACCGGATCGCGTCTGGTCCGAGGACGACCGCGCCACCCTCGATTCTGTCGGGTTCATCCTCACCATGACGCACGACCGCCGCAGGACGGAACTGCATCTGCAGGCCGCCTCCCGCAAGGTGCAGGAAGCAAACCTTACAAAAAGCCGTTTTCTGGCGAACATGTCGCACGAGCTGCGCACACCGCTCAATGCCATCCTCGGATTCATGGACCTGCTCGGCACGACACCCGTCACGGAGGAACAACGCGACTACATACGCGAGGCGAAGACCGCCTCCGATTTGTTGCTGTTTCTGGTCAACGACGTGCTCGACTATTCCAAGATCGAAGCCGGCCACCTCAAGCTCGAAACCATCCGGTTCGATCTGCGCGACTGCGTCGAGAACACCATCCTGCTGCACGCGCCGAAGGCGCGGGAGAAGGGCATCCGGCTGGGCATGCACATCGATCCGGCATTGCCCGAAACAATGCTCGGGGATCCGCTCCGCATCGCGCAGATCCTGGGCAACCTGGTCAGCAACGCAGTCAAGTTCACACACGAGGGCAACATCCTGGTGGAAGTGTTGCCGGATCGCATGCCGCAGGGCGCGGATCCGGTGCAAACCGTCAGTTCCACCGGCTGGCGATTCGCATCCAGGCAGGAGGAAACCTTTGTCCGGCCAACCGACGACGCGACAGATGACAAGGCCTCCACTCCCGACGCATCACATCCCGCGCGCATCACCGTCCTGCACTCCCTTGCCGGCGATGTCTTCCCATACCTGTCCGCGGATGAAATCCCCGGACAGATGCAACTGCCCATCCCCACCGCACAGCTCCCGAACACCGAATTGGTCTCCGGAACAGGCCTCGGCCTTGTCATCCGCATATCCGATTCGGGCATCGGCATGTCGCGCGCCGTTCTCAACCGCCTGTTCAAGCCGTTCATGCAGGGCGACGACTCCATCTCGCGCCAGTACGGCGGAACCGGGCTCGGGCTGACCATCACGCACCGCCTGGTGGAAATGATGCACGGCTGGATAGCCGTGGAGAGCCATGAGGGCCGCGGCACTTCCTTCACCTGCCACATCCCGCTGTCGACACCTCCAGCCGATGCGCCGTCCACGGGCGAGGCCGGCCGGATGCCTGCCGGCAGGGGCGACCGTGTGCTCATTGCCACGGCGAACCGCATGTCGGCACGCATCCTGGCACGCTACCTCGAAAGCGCGGGCTATCTCACCGAAACGGCATGCAGCGTTGCCGACGCCACCGGCAGGCTGGACGGATCGACCGGCTGGCACGCCCTGTTTCTGGCGGACGATCTGCCGGACGCCCCCACGACGTCACTGCCTGAACTGCTGGAGAAGCTGCCGGCAAGTGCGGACATCCCGCTTGTCGCACTTTCCCAGTGGATCCAGGGCGGCACTGCCGCCGATCCCCGTTTCAGGCACCGCCTGCATCTGCCGGCGCGGTACCGCGACGTGGTCTCCGCCATGCGTTCCCTGCGGCAGTCCGGTGAAAGCGCAAGCGTTCCTGCAAGCGGAATCGGTGTACCCGGAGATCCGGACATGCCAGGATTCATGACAGACCCGGGCGGCGCGGCTTTGTCAGGGGAAGAACCCCCTGAAAGCCTTCGCCGGCTTCCGGAGAAGGCGGTGTCCCAGGAGGAGGGCAAGAGCACGCCCACGGGTGCCCGGCGCGGCGCGCCCGCCATCCTGCTGGTGGAGGACAACCCCACGAACCGCGTTGTTTTTGTGAACATGCTCCGCATATACGGCCTGTCCTGCGATGAGGCGCGCGATGGCATGGAAGCGGTCCGGATGTGTGAAAGCCGGCACTACGACATGCTCTTCATGGATTGCCAGATGCCGGTGCTCGACGGTTTTTCCGCCACCCGCCTCATCCGGAAGGGCGCCATCAACCGCAATGCGCGCATCATCGCGCTCACGGCGCACACGCTCGCCGGTGACCGCAGCAACTGCGAGCAGGCGGGCATGGACGACTACATCGGCAAGCCCTTCACGATGGACCTGCTGTTTTCCTGCCTCGACAAGTCGCTCCAGCAGCTGGGCTTTCCGCTGCCGCAAGCAGCCGGCAGGCCCGCCCGGCAGACCGCCGCACCGTCGGCCGACACGGGCGTTGCCTTCCCCAAGCCTTCCACATACGAGGCCAAACCGGTTTCCGGAGCCGAGTTGATGGCCGGCGGCATGGCGCGCCCCACACCAGCGGCATCGGATGCATACAGGTCCCGCTGGTCCCCGGAGCATCCCGTGCAGGAGCCGATCAACACCCTCATCCGGGAGCTGGGTTTCGCGCGGCAGGAAGTCGAGGAGCTGGTCGTGCTGTTCGTCAAGGAGCTGTCCGAGACGATGACCCGCTCAATCGACCGACGGGAGAGCGATACACCCGGGGATTTCGCCCGTCTGTTCCATCGGCACCGGGGCGCCGCAGGCAGCCTGCAACTGCATCGCTTCCACAAGCTGCTGGAGATACTCGAGCAGGCCGAGCGGGATGAGGACGACGCCATCCGGCGCATCACGACCGAGGAGACAGTGCGCCTGCTGGACGCTTACAAGCCATCGCCCTGAGGTCGCAGGCGCGATGAGGCGTGGGCACCGGAACAGCTCCGCCTTTTGAAGCAGAAAAGGCCCCATCAGTCCTCGCCGAACATCTCGGCCATCAGCGCGTCGAACACGGTCATGGCCGCACCGGTCAGACCCGCATGCGGATCCATCGGCGGCGAGATGCGGACGGGCGCGTGGACGACCGGCGCAAGACGGGCGCGGATCCGCTCCAGCAGATCTTCACCGAGCGCCTCCGGCAGCAGGCCGGCGAGCACGAACTCCGACATGTCGAGCGTGCCCGCCAGACCCAGGACGATCGCCGCCAGCGGCAGCGACAAGGCCTCCGCAACCTGACCGCGCAGCGCATCATGCCGCGCATCGCCGTCCAACGGGCAGTCCACGCCCGGAACCTGCCCGAACCGGCTCCGGATGGCTTCCACGTCGAGCAGGTCCTCGAGCCGCACCTCCGGGTTCGGCCACAGATCGGGTGATATGGCATGCAGAAAGGGGCCAACCGGCATCACGCCGATTTCGCCGGTGCGGTGATGCAGCCCGCGACGCAGCTGCCCGTCGAGGACAATGCCGGCGCCGAGACCGGTTCCCAGGGAGAGGTAGGCAAGGTCGGCCACCTTCCCGTGACGGCTGCGGCACGCCACCTCGCCCACGCAGGCCAGGTTGACGTCGTTTTCGAGAAAGAAGCGCAGTCCGATGGCCTGGATGAACGCGGCATGCTGTTCGTCAAACGTGCCGTTGCGGCTGTCATTGGGCAAATCGTGCCGCACGGTGTGGCTGACGGGATCGACAATGCCGGGGTACCCGATGCCGACGCCAAGGATCGGCGCGTCGGCATGCGCATCGGCCATGGCACGGATGGCCTGTGCCGCCGGTGCTAGGTCCACCTGGCGGTTGTGCCGCGGCAAATCGAGCACCTGGCGCGTCAGCAGGTCGCCCTGCAGGTTCACCAGGCCGATCTCGGCCCGCTGTCCCTCATAGACGAACCCGATGGCCCGGAACGCATCCGGATGGAACTCGAGCAGACGGCCCTTGCGTCCGGCCGTTTTCATTTCGGAGGCCGGTGTCTCGCGCAGCCCCGCCTCCCGCACGATGCCCCTGGACAGCAGAAAATCTGTCACCTTGACGGCTGTGGGGAAGGACATGCCGGTCATGTCCGCGATGTCCACCCTGGAAAGGGTCCCGTGCTCGCGAAAGAGCCCGTATACGACCTGGCGGTTCTGCGTCTTGATATAGGCGGGCACATATGCCGGCATGATTCCTCCTTGTCCGACAGACGGCGCCCGGACGAGCACAACGTCTGGCTTCGGACGGCGCCTGGTTCCAGTATAGCATGCGGCCCTTGTGCCGGATGGACGGGAAAGGCCGTTTGCCCGCATTCTGTTGCGGGAAACATATCAACACGGCCGGCACAGGCACCTGAGGCTGTCTGTCCGCCAACAGCGACATGTACCGGTCATCCGGTCTGCAAGGAGGCGCCATGCCCAACCTGTTCCTGTGTCACCCCGGCTGCACCACCTGCGGGAAAGCCCGCGCATGGCTTGCGGCACACCGCATATCCCATGTGGAGCAGGACATCCGCACGCCAAACCCAACAGCGGAACAGCTGAGGGCGTGGTCGGCGCGCTCCGGCCTGCCGGTGCGCCGCCTGTTCAACACCAGCGGCCTGCAGTATCGTTCCCTTGGGCTTTCCGCGAAACTGGACGGCATGACGCCCGATGAAATGCTGGCGCTGCTGGCGACTGACGGCATGCTGGTGAAACGGCCGATTCTGGTGATGGAATCGGGCACGGTGCTGGTGGGTTTTCGGGAACCTGAATGGGAAAGGGCGCTAGGCGGACCCGGCGCGCCAGCGTAGGGAGATGCGTCCGGAAGGGCTCCGACAGGCTCATCATACCACATTTTGTCAAATATTTCAAGTCTGTTCATGCTGCAAACGCAGGCGTATCATGGGGTTCTGGCAAATCGGGAACGACGGACGGACCACCGTTCCCCTGCCGCCACAGGAGGCACCCATGGAAAAAAGCAGCATGACAGCCCTCGTCTGTGCACATGCGCGCGCGCGGCATGACGGATGGTACAAGGACGTCCCGGTCCTGCGCGACCCGATTGCGCGCCAGTTGCTGACCGAAGAGGAGATGGCCGGTATCGACCAGTATCTGCTGGCCGGCCTTCCCTTTCTTGAACCTGGTTTTTCCGGATCCGCCGAGGAGGGACTGCACCGTGTGGTGGACCGGCACCTCTCCCCCAATCCGCTCGGGCGCGCCGCCTTTGCGGAGACGCGCCTGGAGGCGGCCGTGCGGCTTGGCGTCCGCCAATACCTGCTGCTGGCGGCCGGCTTCGACGCCTTCGCCTGGCGCAAGCCGGCGTGGGCCGCACCGCTCCGGATCATCGAAATCGACCATCCGGCGACCGCCGCAGAAAAAACCGCGCGCGTCATGCGCGCCATGCCCGAGCCGGTGCCCAACCTGTGGCGCGTTGCCGCCGACCTGACCCAGCCCGGCTGGACCGATCACCTTGCCGCCTGCCCGGGGTTCGATGCCGGACAACCCTCATTTGCCAGCCTGCTGGGTTTTGTGTACTATGCGGATCGCGCCGCGCTGCGCGACTTGCTGTGCCGTCTCGCGGCACTGCAGCCACCCGGCGGCAGTCTTGTCTTCGATTATCCCATGGCGCCGGAGGAGACGGAAGGCATCGAGGATGGCCGACCCGTGAGGAACGCGTACCGTCCCGACGCGCGCTGGCAGCGCCAGGAGGCCATGGCCGCAGCCGCCGGCGAGCCCATGGTGCCGGGGTACGGGTACCGCGAGCTGGAAAAGCTGCTGGCGGATTGCGGATATCTGCTGTACGAGCATCTGGATCCAGACGAGATCATGGCACGGCATTTCCAGGCACACAACGAGGCATACCCGCAGCATCCCATCGAACCGTTCGGATGCGTGGGCTTCTGCCTGGCGGTGCGGCATGGGTGAAGCGCACGCCTGCATGCGAAAGGGGTTTTCGTGGCAACCGGAATCCCGCCTGCGGATCGTGCATCCGTTTACAGACTGATGAGCACCAGTGAGACAACCCCCAGCGCAAACCCGGCCCACGACCGCTTCGTCATGGCTTCCCGGAACAACAGCACGGACAACAGGGTCGTCAGTACGACGACACTGCCGTTGACCAGCGGGAACTGGACAACCGCGGGCAGCCTGCCGGCGAGAAGGAGCGTCGCAGCATTGCCGAAGGCGGTCGTCGCTCCCGCTCCCGCCAGGACAAGCCAGTAAGGGAATGTGCGGGGGAATGACGGCTTCTCGCGGAAGACACGCGCCTGCACGACAAGCAGTCCCAGACTCACCAGTGTTGCGGTGAAGAAGGCGATCACCAGGAACATGCCGACCTCCCGGCCGGGCAACAGCCGCTGATGCCACTTGAGCAGCGTCATCAGCACCCCGTTCCCGACAAAGGCGCCCAACACCAGCAGTAGCCACTTCACACTGAATCGGCGTGTTCCGGATGCGTTCGGCCCGCTCCCCAGGTAGAACGAGAAAAACAGGATGACCAGCGCGGCCGCCTGCAGCAGGCCGATCTGCTCTTCCCAGAGCAGACGGCCGACAATGATGGGCACAAGCAGGGCAAAGCTGAACAGGAGCGAGGTGTACGACATCGGCCCGCACGACATGGCTTTCATGTACAGCAGGATTGTTGTCACGAACACCGCCCCGAAGGCGACGCCGATGGTCACGGTCTCCATCCCGGCGCCGCCGAACCCGAAAAGGCATGCAAGCAGCACAACCGTGAGCGCGTAATACAGCGTGCTGAACAGCGCATAGTCGGTGCCGGTTTTCATGAACCGGTCCGAAAAGATCTTGAAGCAGACGTTCTGCAGGGCGAACACCGCGATGGCGAGACAGACGAGCAGTGGAACCATGAAGCCCTCCCGAAGACAGGTACGGCAGGAGGACGTCTTCTGCCAGCCACATGCTTCAGCCCCAGTATACACCCGTTGCACACGGCGCATCCGCCTGTCTTCTGTCAGGCATGAATGCCGGACCGACACAATGCTACCGTGACGGCACGCCCTCCGCTACAAGCGCCTCGAATTCCTCACCGGTCAGGCTCTCCTTCTCCAGCAGCACACGCGCCACCATCCGCAGCAGTGCCTCCTCATCCTTCAAGATGCCGAGGGCCCTGTCGTATGCGGCCTGCACGGTGCGGATGACCTCCTCGTCCACCTGCGCGGCCGTCGCCTGCGAGCAGGCGAGCGTCGTGTCGGCACCCAGGTACGGATTGTCCACGGTCTCCAGCGCCACCATGCCGAAGCGCTCGCTCATGCCGTATCGCGTGATCATGGCCCGCGCGGTGCGGGTTGCCTGCTCGATGTCGTTGGCGGCGCCGGTCGTGATGGAGCCGAAGACGATCGACTCCGCCGCCCGCCCGGCCGTCAGCGTGACAATCTTGGCAAAGGCCTCCTCCTGCGTCATCAGGACACGGTCGTCCTCCGGCACCTGCAGGGTGTAGCCCAGCGCGCCCGAGGTCCGGGGCACGATGGTGATCTTCTTCACGGGATCCGCATCGGGCAGGCGCATGGCCACCAGCGCATGCCCCACCTCGTGGAACGCGATGATGTCCCGCTCCTTGAGGGTGATGGCGGCGTGTTTTCGCTGGTAGCCCGCCAGGATGACCTCGACGCTCTCCTCCAGATCGACCTGCGTGACCGTCTCCCGTCCATGCCGCACCGCGCGCAGGGCGGCCTCGTTGACGATGTTCGCCAGCTCCGCGCCCGAAGCGCCCACCGTGACGCGGGCCGCCGCCATCAGGTCGACCGCCGGATCCATCTGCACCTGTGCGGCATGCACCCGCAGCACGGCCTCGCGGCCCTTGAGGTCGGGCAGCTCCACGGGAATGCGGCGGTCGAAACGACCCGGCCGCAGCAGGGCCTTGTCGAGAATCTCCGGCCGGTTTGTCGCGGCGAGTATCACGACCCCCTTCTTGCCATCGAAGCCGTCCATCTCCGAGAGCAGCTGGTTGAGCGTCTGTTCGCGCTCGTCGTTGCCGCCGATGTTGCCGGTGCCGCGCTTTTTGCCGATGGTGTCGATCTCGTCGATGAAGATGATGCAGGGCGCCTTGTCATATGCCTGCCGGAAGAGGTCCCGGACCTTGGCAGCCCCCATGCCGACGAACATTTCCACAAACTCCGACCCCGATATGGAGAAGAACGGCACCTTCGCCTCGCCGGCAACCGCCTTGGCAAGCAGCGTCTTGCCGGTGCCCGGGGGGCCGACGAGCAGCGCGCCCTTGGGCAGGTTCGCCCCGATGGCGGCGTACTTTTTGGGGTTGTGCAGGAAATCGACGATTTCGACCAGCGCCTCCTTGGCCTCCTCCTGTCCCGCGACATCGGCGAAGGTCTTGCCCGTCTGCGCCTGCACGTAGATGCGCGCCTTCGACTTGCCGAACGCCATCGATGTGCCGGAACGCTTCTGCAGCAGGAACATGAACAGGTATCCCATGCCGAAGAGGACGCCCAGCGGCAGCACCCAGGACAGCAGGAAGCTGGTCAGCGGTGAAGTCTGCCGGTGGATCACCTGCCCGAATGGCACGTTGGCCGCGATGAGCCGTTCGGTGAGCTTCGCGTCCGGCATGGCGCCCGCCAGGTGCACCCGTTCCTTCCCGTCGACGAGGGCGTTGAAATACAGGTTGCCGTTTGACAGCTCCACCCGTTTGACCTCGCCGGCCGCAAGCTTCGACAGGAACCCTGCATAATCGGTCTCCACGATGTTGGCGTTGAGGATGGCGGGGAGGACAAGGGCGTTCATCAGCAACAGCACAAGCAGTGCGATGATGGAGAACGTCAGGATGGTGCGCAGGTTGTTGTTCTTGTCGCGCATGTCACTCGGGCCTCCATGGTCCCATCCGATAGTTTCCCAGCGGGAACCGGCATGACGCAGGAATCATGCGCCACGGATCACCTTCCCCTGCTGCGGCGACTGCCGAAACCGCCAAATGACGCAGGCATCATGCGCCGCAGACCATCTTTCCGTATCGGATGCCTCCGGTTCAGACGCGGATATGCTCGATCCCCGCCCCTGCCCGTTCGTACGTGATCGTCGAGGTGCCGGTCTGCAGGTTTGCTTCGAGTGTACAGGATTCTTCCGTTCCCCGCCAGCGGAGCACCACCTTGTCGTCGGCGCACGGCGGCATGGAGAACTCGCCCTCGAAGGCCGCACACGCATTCCGGAACCGGATGAGGCGCAGCAGGCGTTCCACGGCATCGGTCCCGAGGGCCGCGTCGATCTCGGGCAGCGTGTAGTTGTGCCGGTTGATCTCCCGGCCCTCCCCCGTCGCCTTCACGGCCTCGAGATCGTTTTGGCCCGCGAGGAGCCCGACATAGTAGACCTGCGGGATGCCCGGCGTGAAGAACTGCAGGGCGCGCGCGGTCAGGTACGCGTCAACATTCCCGCCGAGTGCGGACAGATAGGTGCAGCGGATCTGGTGCACGTCGAACCCGTCCGCCGACTTGTGCTGCGCCGACAGGATGCGGCTGAGGTTCCCGCCCTGCGCCACGCAGGCGTCCACCACGCGGCGGGCGGCTGCGGTGTCGAGCCGGTCGTCGAGGTCGGGCTTGACGGGGATGCCGTCGTGGCAGTCGAGCATCGTGAACTGTTTCGCCGGCCGGTCGGCCAGATACGCCGTGAGGTTCGCGCCATCCTTCGACAGCAGCGCCTCCAGTATGGCATAGGGCAAAATGAAATCGTAGATGTAAAAACCGCGGTCCGACAGCCGGCGTTGGATGTCGAAATGCGAATGGATCTCCGGCAGCAGGTCGATGCCGACCGAGTCGGCCATGTCCTTGATCCAGTCGAGGAAGCCGTAGATCTCCGGTTCCACGAAAAAGCAGCTGGTGCCAAGCTTCTTGATGACATAGCCGACGGCGTCGAGCCGGACGATCTTCACGCCGTTGCGGGCGAAGTTCTCAAAGAACGCGCGCAGCAGGTTCCGGGTTGCCTCCGCGTGCACGTCCAGGTCGATCTGTTCGGACGGATCGGTCCGGCCGAATGTGGTCCAGACCCGCTCCGGACGGCCATCCGAGCCGACCGGGAAGGTGGAGTACGGCAGCGGACGGCGCAGGAACATCCGGTCGATGTCTGCCTGCACCGGCTCGCCGTCGGGCCACAGCTTGTCGAGGGTGAGGAACAGGTCGGCGTGTGCCGATTCGCGTCCCTTGACCAGAAAATCCTGAAACCAGGCGGACTTCTGCGACAGGTGGTTCACCATGAGGTCGAGCAGCACGTCGTGCGTTCGGGCGATGCGCCGGATGTCCGCCCAATCGCCGAAGGCCGGCTCGATTTCGAGGTAGGTCAGCGGCGCGAAACCGCGGTCGCCCGACGACGGGAAAGGCGGCAAAACGTGGACGCCTCCCTGGAACACGCCTCCGAGGCGCGTTTCGAGCACATCGGCCAATGTCCTGAGATCACCGCCGAGCGAATCGGGATA
The DNA here is from genome assembly GCA_023440865.1 of Bacillota bacterium. Taxonomy (GTDB): domain Bacteria; phylum Bacillota; class Clostridia; order DSM-8532; family DSM-8532; genus JAEWSN01. The sequence continues at coordinate 145 of JAEXRM010000091.1, read as the reverse complement.
GGTGATGAGCTGCACCTTGTTCTTGACGGCCATGGGGGTTCTCCTTTCCGAATGCGGATGGCATCCGCGCGGATGCCGGCAGCCGGACGCCCGGCGTTCCGCATGTGGCTGCGCGCCGGCGCGCCCCCCCGGGCCGGGCCGGGTT